>JAXJTU010000142.1:0-28852 GCA_036309425.1 Agathobacter sp. | reverse complement strand
ATTCTGACATATTATAGTACCATGATACCATTTATGTCAAGCTATTTCAAGAGAAAGAAGCAAGTCTTTGTTCAACTTGTTCCATCATCTGCTCATATTTAGCAAGCTTTTCTTTCTCTTCCTGAACCTTCTCAGGCTTTGCGTTGCTTAAGAACTTCTCGTTAGAAAGCATTCCTCTTGAACGCGCAAGCTCTTTTGTAAGCTTTTCCTTCTCTTTGTTAAGTCTTTCCTTCTCCTTCTCGAAGTCTACAAGATCCTCAAGTGGAAGGTAAACTACTGCTCCCGGAATAACTACTGATACTGCATCGTCGCCGATTCCATCCTTGCCCTGCTGCACTGAGATTTCACTGGTAAATGCAAGATTTACATATACTTCTTTGTTAGCCTCGAAGATATCTCTTACTGCTGCATCTTCTGATGTTATATATAATTTAGCTTTTCTTGATGGTGGTACATCCATCTCTGTACGTACGTTACGGATTCCCTTAACCATCTCTTTAATTCTCTCGATTGCTGCCTCTTCTTCTGCAAAATCCCACTCTGCAGAGTATTCAGGCCACTGTGAAAGCATGATTGTCTCTTCGAGCTTCTCACCTTCCTGTACTCCATATGTCTGAAGTGAACAGAAGATTTCTTCTGTTATAAATGGCATGAATGGGTGAAGAAGCTTAAGAGCCTTAAGAAGTACTGTCTTAAGTGTCCATAGTGCTGCGTTTGCAGACTGTGGATCTTCCTCCTTCTTATAAGTACGAACCTTAGCAATCTCAATATACCAGTCGCAGAACTCATCCCAGATGAAGTCATATACCTTAGATACAGCAATACCAAGCTCATACTTATCCATGTTGTCAGTTACATCCTTAGAAAGCTTGTTAAGCTTAGAAAGAATCCACTTATCTGATGTATGAAGCTGGTCGTTTGAAGGAGTCTTTAAGTCAACTCCCTCAAGGTTCATCATGATAAAGCGTGATGCATTCCATACCTTGTTTGCAAAGTTTCTTGAATTCTCAATTCGCTCCCAGTAGAAACGCATGTCGTTTCCTGGTGCATTTCCTGTTATAAGTGTAAGTCTAAGAGCATCTGCTCCGTATTTTTCAATAACTTCAAGTGGATCAATTCCATTGCCAAGCGACTTACTCATCTTACGTCCCTGTGAATCTCTTACAAGTCCGTGAATAAGTACTGTATTAAATGGAACCTCTCCTGTGTGCTCAAGTCCTGAGAACATCATTCTGATTACCCAGAAGAAAATGATATCGTATCCTGTCACAAGCACGCTTGTAGGATAAAAATAATCTAAATCCTCTGTCTTTTCCGGCCAGCCAAGTGTTGAGAATGGCCATAATGCTGATGAGAACCATGTATCAAGTGTATCTGGGTCCTGTCTCATCTCTTTTCCACATTTAGGACATTTACATGTGTTGTCCTTTGTTACGATTAACTCTCCACAATCATCACAGTAGAAGGCCGGGATTCTGTGTCCCCACCATAACTGTCTTGAAATACACCAGTCACGGATATTCTCAAGCCAGTGATAATATGTCTTGTCAAAATGCTCTGGTACGAACTTTGTGTCACCCTTCTTTACCGCCTCGATAGCTGGCTTTGCAAGCTCTTCCATCTTAACGAACCACTGCTTTGATACTCTTGGCTCTACTGTTGTGTGACATCTGTAGCATGTGCCTACATTATGTGAGTACTCTTCAATCTTAACGAGTGCTCCTTCTGCATCAAGTGCCTTAACGATTGCCTCTCTTGCCTCGTAGCGGTCCATTCCTGCAAACTCTGGATAATCATCTACAATCTTGGCATCCTCTGTAAGTACGTTGATTACAGGCAGGTTATGACGAAGTCCTACCTCGAAATCGTTAGGGTCATGTGCTGGTGTAATCTTTACTACACCTGTACCAAATTCCATATCTACATAATCGTCTGCTACGATTGGAATCTGTCTGTGAACGATTGGAAGATCTATCATCTTTCCAACGAAATCTTTGTATCTGTCATCGTTAGGATTTACAGCTACTGCTGTATCTCCAAGCATTGTCTCTGGTCTTGTTGTAGCCATCTGAATATAGCCTGAACCATCTGCAAGTGGGTAACGAAGATGCCAGAAATGTCCCTTCTGATCTTCATATTCTACCTCTGCATCTGAAAGAGATGTAAGACAGTGTGGGCACCAGTTTATGATTCTCTCTCCTCTATAAATAAGTCCCTTATTATAAAGGTTTACGAATACTTCCTTAACGGCCTTGTTACAGCCTTCATCCATTGTAAAACGCTCGCGCTCCCAGTCTGCTGATGAGCCCATTTTTCTAAGCTGCTTTACAATTCTTCCGCCGTATTCTTCCTTCCAGTCCCATACTCTGTCTAAGAATTTCTCTCTTCCTAAATCTTCCTTAGTAAGACCTTCTTCCCTGATCTTCTCTACTACCTTTGCCTCTGTTGCAATAGAAGCATGGTCTGTTCCCGGAAGCCAGAGTGCTGAGTAACCCTGCATTCTCTTGTAACGAACTAAAATGTCCTGCATTGTGTTATCAAGCGCATGTCCCATGTGAAGCTGTCCTGTAATATTTGGTGGTGGCATCACAATTGTAAATGGCTTTTTGCTTCTATCTACCTCAGCATGAAAATATCCCTTGCTTTCCCATTTCTCATAAAGACGTTCTTCGATGTCTTTTGGATCATAGGTCTTACTTAATTCTTTGCTCATCTCTTTCCTCCTATAATAAAGCCACTGTGGACGGTTATTTTACCTTGCTGTCCGCAATGGCTCTAAATTTCGTATTTTACTTTTCCAGAACAATATTACTGATGTCGTCTACAATTGTCCGCATACGCTCATCTAAATTACGTCCTGTACAGATTATCTGCATTTCGTCAGGCTTTGCATCAACAAGATTCTTGAAATCTTCAAATGAAATTACTTCCTCATCAACTACGCCAAGTATCTCATCAAGAATAAGCATATCACACTCTTGTGTTGTGATAACTTTCTTTGCATAGTTGTAACCATTTTGCAAATTCATCAGCTCTTCCTGTCTCTTTTCATCATCCAGCTGATCATATGGGCAGTCTGCTTTTGCAAAATTAAAAAGTTTAATCTCCGGTTCTAATCTTTCAATAAAAAGTTCCAGCTGTTCATCCTTAACCTTCAAAAACTGGATAATTATTACTGATTTACCTTCACCTGCTGCTTTGACTGCATCTCCAAATGCTGCTTTTGACTTACCTCGACCTGCGCCGTAATAAATCTGTATTGCACCTTTTTCCATAAATGCCTCCGAATCAACATAAATCTACAGACTAAAATACCACATCTTTTTTGATTTTGCAAACTTCCAGCTTAAGTTTTTATTTAACTTTTTTATTCTATTCCAAGAATTCAATCTTACTTACAGAAACCTCATATGCAACTCTTTGCTCTACCTGTGTTTCGCTTAATTTTTTTACATATTCCCTGCTTTGAATTCTTCCCCAGATCTGCACATGGGTTCCAACTTCAAATCCTGATGCAAATCTTGCGTTTCGTCCCCAGCAGATACAAGGTATATAGTCCGACTTTCCATATGATCTGTTTACCGCTATTAAAAGGTCTGCGATTTCTCGACCAAGGGGTGTTTTTCTGTAAACTGACTCTTTGCAGATATAACCATCCAAGAAAATCTCATTTGATGCATCATCGTCGCATCCATTTTCCAAAAGCTCCAGTTCTCTTGCAAAAACCGACAAGACAAGTCTGTTTTTATGCTCCTCATGGCGGTTAAACGATCTGAATTGTCCTCCGATATAAACGAACTGACCCATATAGTCCTCATTAACATTTATCAGTCGCTCCGACACCATTACTGGTATGTAGTCTACAAAATCCGACAATCTTCGCACCGAGATATCTACCATATAGAAGCCCTCACCGTATACTTCGTGACTGTATCTGAAATCCGACACAATCTCACCTACAATTGACACCTGGTTATTTTCAAACATTTTATCTGACATGAATTTTTTCTCCCTTCCTTTTGTAAATCCGTCATGGATATTTTTACCATTAAAAAAAAGAAAATTTTCTCAATTCTTGTCGACAGTATTGCCAAATCGAAAAATTATGATAGAATTAAGCAGTTGTATAAATAGGTAGATACTTTTTAGAAAGAGGTAGATATATGAAAACGACCAGAGATGATATTCGTAACATAGCAATCATTGCCCATGTAGACCATGGTAAGACAACTCTTGTTGATGAGCTTCTTAAGCAAAGCGGTGTTTTTCGCGAAAATGAAGAAGTTGCAGAACGAGTAATGGATTCAAATGACATCGAACGTGAAAGAGGAATTACAATTCTTTCTAAAAACACAGCGGTTATATATAAGGATACAAAAATTAATATTATCGACACTCCAGGTCATGCCGACTTCGGTGGAGAGGTTGAGCGAGTTCTTAAGATGGTTAATGGTGTTGTCCTCGTAGTTGATGCATTCGAGGGTGTTATGCCTCAGACAAAATTCGTTGTTATGAAGGCTCTTTCACTTGGTCTTCCAATCATCGTTTGTGTTAACAAGATTGACCGTCCTGAAGCCAGACCAGATGAGGTTATTGATGAAGTTTTAGAGCTTTTTATGGATCTCGATGCTTCAGACGAACAGCTTGACTGTCCTTTCATTTTTGCTTCTGCAAGAAATGGATATGCAATGTATGATATTAATGATGAGAGAAAAGATATGGAGCCTCTTTTTGAGACAATTATTAATTATATACCAGCTCCGGAAGGAGATCCTGATGCTAATACACAGGTTCTTATCAGTACAATCGATTATAATGAGTATGTTGGCCGAATTGGTGTAGGTAAGGTTGATAATGGTACTCTTAAGGTTAATCAGGAGGCAGTTGTTGTTAACCACCATGATCCTGAGAAACGCTCTAAGGTTCGTATCAGCAAACTTTATGAGTATGATGGTCTTAATAAAGTAGATGTTACTGAAGCTAAAATCGGTTCTATTGTTGCTATTTCCGGTATTGCAGATATTCGTATTGGTGACACAATCTGTTCCCCGGAAGACCCACAGGCTATTCCTTTCCAGAAGATTTCAGAGCCTACTATTTCGATGAATTTCATCGTTAACGACAGCCCTCTTGCTGGTCAGGAAGGAAAGTATGTTACTTCTCGTCATATCAGAGACAGACTTTTAAAAGAGCTTAATACAGATGTTTCTTTAAGAGTTGAGGATACTGAGAGTGCTGACTCCCTTAAAGTTTCCGGTCGTGGTGAGCTTCACTTATCTGTTCTTATTGAGAACATGCGCCGTGAAGGATATGAATTTGCGGTAAGTAAGGCTGAAGTTTTATACAAGTATGATGAAAACGGCAAGAAGCTTGAGCCAATGGAGAATGCTTATGTTGATGTTCCTGATGAATTTACCGGAGCTGTTATTTCTAAACTTCAGCAGCGTAAGGGCGAGCTTAGAAACATGGGTTCAATTGCTGGTGGATACACAAGACTTGAGTTCCACATTCCTTCACGTGGTCTTATCGGATACCGTGGAGAGTTTATGACAGATACTAAGGGAAATGGTATTCTTAATACTATTTTTGACGGTTATGAGCCATTTAAGGGTGAAATCGCATACAGAGCTACTGGTTCTCTTATCGCCTTTGAGACTGGTGAGTCAGTTGCATATGGACTTTTCTCTGCTCAGGACCGTGGTACTTTATTTATCGGACCTGGTGAGAAGGTTTACGCTGGAATGGTTATCGGACAGTGTGCTAAGGCTGAGGATATCGAACTTAATGTTTGTAAGAAAAAGCATCTTACAAATACTCGTTCATCTTCTGCTGACGATGCACTTACACTTGTTCCTCCTAGAATTCTCTCTCTTGAGCAGGCTATCGATTTCATCGATACTGATGAGCTTCTTGAGGTTACTCCTGAAAGTCTTCGTATCAGAAAGAGAATCCTTGACCCTACTCTTCGTAAGAGAGCAGGATTTAAGAAAAACCAGTAATTTTTCAAATATTAAATTTAGTTTTAATATAATAATCCAAACAAAAAACCGTCGGTACCAAATCTTTAGGCCCGACGGTTTTTATTTACATCTTAAATTTCTATTGTTCTTTTCCGCATTTATTGCAAATGTTAATTTTTCATTTAATTATTTTTCTTTAATTATAAAGCCTTGATTCTTTCTAAAGCCTTTACTGTATTCTCATAATTTCCAAATGCTGTAAGTCTGAAATATCCCTCACCGCTTGGTCCGAATCCCGAACCTGGAGTACCTACTACATTTGCATTCTCAAGCAAGTAATCAAAGAACTCCCATGATGTCATCTTATCAGGTGTCTTAAGCCAGATGTATGGTGCATTTACTCCTCCAAAAACAGTGTAACCTGCATCCTTTAATCCCTGCTTGATTGTCTTGGCATTATTCATATAATATGCTACCTGTTCTTTTAGCTGTGCTTTTCCTGCTTCAGAATATACTGCTTCTCCTGCTCTTTGAACGATATATGGAGCTCCATTAAATTTTGTTCCATGACGTCTTGCCCACATTGCATTAAGTGATACTTCTGCGCATTTAAGAGCTTTTGGAACTACTGTAAATCCAAGACGTAATCCTGTAAAGCCGGCATTCTTTGAAAAGCTTCTAAGCTCGATTGCACAGTTTTGTGCGCCATCACACTCATAGATTGTATGTGGTACATCTGATTCACAAATATACGCTTCATATGCTGCATCATAAATGATTACCACGCCATTTTTATTTGCATAGTCTACCCATGGCTGAAGCTGTTCTTTTGTGAGTGTAGTTCCTGTTGGGTTATTTGGAAGACATAGATAAATTATATCTGGTGTTTCCTTTGGAAATTCAGGAACAAAGTTATTTTCTGCTGTACATGGCATGTAGATTACATTGCTCCATGTCTCTGTCTTTGCGTCATATGTGCCTGTTCTTCCTGCCATTACATTCGAATCAACATATACCGGATATACTGGATCACAAACTGCTATACGACTATTTGCCCCGAATAACTCCTGAATATTGGCTGAATCGCTTTTTGCTCCATCTGAGACAAATATTTCATCCGGGTTAATATCGCAGCCTCTTGCTTTGTAATCATTATCAGCAATTGCTTTTCTAAGGAATTCATATCCTAAGTCAGGAGCGTACCCTCTAAATGTATCTGCATTACCCATCTCATCAACTGCCTTATGCAATGCTTCTATAATCGCAGGGGCAAGTGGCTGTGTTACATCACCGATTCCAAGGCGAATAATATTTTTGTCAGGATTTGCCTCCTGATACGCGGATACCTTTTTTCCTATTGTACTAAATAAGTAACTTCCTGGTAACTTCTGAAAATTTTCATTGACTGTAAACATAATAATTTATCTTCCTTTCTTTATTACACATTTTCCAATAAACTCAATATCATCTGAGCCGTTTCTACAATGTCAACACCATTATCCATACTTCGCTTTTGAATATATTTATGTGCTTCTTCTTCTGTCATTCCATTTCGCACCATAATAATAGCCTTGGCATTATTGATTATTTCTTTTTCCTCTTCAGTTCTTTGTTTTGGCTGCTTACGCATCTTCTTACGACGACGTGCAATGGTATAGTCCATCATCTCCATCGTCTGCAGCAATTCGTGAACTCTTAGTGGAGTAGATAAACTTACAAGATTATCTACATCCCTTTCCATAAGGATGTCCTGTGACGCAATTAAAAGCATCTGAAAATCTGAAGGCATGTACTCATACAATTCTGTATACATCATATCTACAAATTTGTATCCGCACACTAATATTCCCGTGGACAATCTTTCCATACTGCTTAATGCCTGCGCACCGGAGCTACAAACTGCTGCTACTGAATATCCGCTTGAAGCCAAAATTTTCTTAATATTTTGAGCTATTTCCGCTTTTGGAAATGCAATAACAACATTATTCAAATTATGCACTCATCCTTTAAATTTTATATAAATACTCATCAATTTCCCATTCTGAAATCTGTTCTCTATATCTATTCCACTCATTTTCCTTGGCCTCAATGTATTTCTCTGTTATATGTTTGCCAAGTACTTCCTGAACAAATTCATCTCTTTTTAATTCTTTTACTGCATGAAGCAAGTCACTTGGCAACGACTGCATGTCAAGTGCTTTTTTCTCATCCTTACTTATGTTAAATGCGTTGCTTCGTGTCTCTGCTGGTGGTTCAATTTTGTTCTTTATTCCATCTAAACCAGCCGCAAGACATACCGCAAGAGTAAGATATGGATTTGCAGATGGGTCTGGACTTCTAAGCTCAATTCTTGTTCCCTCGCCTCTTGTTGCAGGGATTCTTATAAGTGGACTTCTATTTGTCGCAGACCATGTTATATTTATTGGTGCTTCATATCCTGGAACGAGTCTTTTATATGAATTTACAAGAGGATTTGTTATTATACTCATCCCCTTTACATGTTTCATTAATCCTCCTACAAAATAATATGCTTCTTTACTTAATCCAATTTCATTTGTTTCATCCGCAAAAATATTCTTGCCATCTTTTGATAAAGACATATTTATATGCATTCCTGAACCACTTACGCCATTCTTTGGTTTTGGCATAAAGCTTGCAAATAATCCATGTCTTTTTGCAATTGTTTTTACAGCAAGCTTAAATGTCATTATATTATCAGCCGTCTGCATTGCTTCGTCATATCTAAAATCTATTTCATGCTGGGCGGTGCAAATTCATGGTGAGAGGCTTCTATACCATATCCCATATCTTCTAAGGTCAGAACCATGTCTCTTCGGGCATTTTCGCCAAAATCAGTTGGTCCTAAGTCAAAATAACTTGCCTTTTCATGGCTTAATGTAGTTGGAAGTCCGTTTTCATCCTGATGGAAAAGGAAAAATTCTATTTCTGGTCCAACGTTAAATGTGTACCCCATCTCTTTTACTTTTAACAGCTGTCGTTTTAATACATATCTTGGGTCTCCCTCAAATGGTGTTCCATTTGCTTTGTAAACGTCACATATTATTCTTGCAACTTTTCCCTGCTGTGGTCGCCATGGGAAGATTGTAAATGTATCCAAATCCGGATATAGCAGCATATCCGACTCCTCTATTCTTACAAATCCCTCAATTGCTGATCCATCAAACATGTATTTATTGTCTAATGCTTTTTCCAAATGACTTGCTGTAATTGCTACATTTTTCAGAGTTCCAAAAATATCAGTAAACTGAAGTCTGATAAATTCTACATCCTCTTCTTCTACCATGCGAAGAATGTCCTGTTTTGTATAGTTACTCATTTCCGTTCTCCTTACCTTATTTATAACTTATTTTATTTCTGATGATTTCTTACAATAATCAAGCACTTCCTTATAGCTCATATCTCCTCCAAAAAGATCAAGTGCACTTCCAATTGTAACGTTGAGTTTATTATTTCCTAATTTATACAGCTTTTCTAAATCTGCAAAACTATGTACACCACCTGCATAAGTAAGTGTTATTTTGCCCCAGTTTCCTAAAAGCTCAACAAGCTGCTCTTCTATACCGTTTGACTTTCCTTCTACATCAACTGCATGAATAAGAAATTCATCACAATATGATGATAATTCGTCCAATAATTCATACGTTATTTTTTCATCAGTGAACTTTTGCCAACGATCTGTCACTATATAATATCCGTCATCTTTAAATCTGCATGACAAATCAAGTACAAGGTGTTCTTTTCCGACTGAACTGTATATTTTTTTTAGATTTTCGTAGTTTACTTTTCCATCCTTAAACACATATGATGTCACAATAACATGACTTGCTCCAAGCTCTATGAACTCTGCTGCGTTGTCTGCTGTTATTCCTCCGCCGACCTGAAGTCCTCCCGGATAAGCCTGAAGTGCTGATACAGCCTGTGCTTTAGTCTTTTCATAATACTCGCTTGATGCAGGATTAAGAAGAATAATGTGCCCGCCTTTTATTCCGGCTTCCTTATATAAGTTTGCATAAAAAGCACCGTCCTGCTCAGAGACAAAATTATCAACTGCCATATCGCCTGCATCTCTTAAACTGCTTCCTACTATCTGCTTTACACTTCCATTGTGTATATCTATACATGGTCTAAAATCCATATCAGTCTCCTTAGTATAATTTTCACTTTTAAAGAATGTAGAGAATTTCTTATAATAAAAAAGGGCATGGTTCTACCTGAGTAGAGCCTCTTTGCCCTCTAAGAGTGTATCACAATTATTTTGATTTGAAAACCCAAAAATTTAGTCGTATCTCCTTGACACTATTGTTTTAATTTGCTATCATCAAAAAAATCACTAGTATAATAATTTCATAATACAGAAGAAAGAGAGGAAATAAAAAATGGGTACTATTATCGGCGAAGGAATTACATTTGATGATGTTCTTTTAGTTCCACAGTATTCAGAAATCACTCCTAATATGATTGAGCTCGGAACAAATCTTACAAAGAAGATTAAGCTTAACATTCCTATGATGAGTGCCGCAATGGACACTGTTACAGAATCAAAGATGGCTATTGCAATGGCTAGACAGGGTGGTATCGGAATTATTCACAAAAATATGTCTATTGAGGAGCAGGCTGATGAGGTAGATAAGGTTAAGCGTTCAGAGAATGGCGTTATAACTGATCCATTTTATCTTTCTCCAGAACATACATTACAGGACGCTGACAATCTTATGGCAAAATTCAAGATTTCCGGTGTTCCAATTACAGAGGGAACAAAGCTTGTAGGTATTATTACAAACCGTGACCTTAAATTTGAGAAGGATTTCTCTAAGAAAATTAAAGAATCAATGACTTCTGAAGGTCTTATTACAGCTCCAGAAGGAATCACTTTAGATGAAGCTAAAGAAATGCTTGCTAAGGCAAGAAAAGAGAAATTACCTATCGTAGATTCTGAGGGTAATCTTAAAGGACTTATTACAATAAAGGATATTGAGAAGCAGATTAAATATCCGCTTTCTGCCAAGGATGATCAGGGACGTCTTCTCTGTGGTGCAGGTGTAGGTATCACAGGTAACATGATGGAGCGTGTTGATGCACTTGTAAACGCTCATGTTGATGTTATCGTTGTTGACTCTGCCCACGGACATTCAAAGAATATTATTGAAGCAGTTAAGAAGATTAAGGCTAAGTATCCAGAGCTTCAGGTTATTGCTGGTAATATTGCTACTGGTGCGGCTACAAAGGCTCTTATTGAAGCTGGTGCTGATGCAGTAAAAGTTGGTATCGGACCTGGTTCTATCTGTACTACTCGTGTAGTTGCAGGTATTGGTGTTCCTCAGGTTTCTGCTATCATGGATTGTTATGCAGTTGCCAAGGAATATGGTATTCCAGTTATCGCTGATGGTGGAATTAAGTATTCCGGAGATATGACAAAAGCAATCGCCGCTGGTGCTAATGTATGTATGATGGGTTCTATGTTCGCTGGATGTGATGAAGCTCCTGGAACATTTGAATTATATCAGGGAAGAAAATACAAGGTATACCGTGGTATGGGTTCTATCGCAGCTATGGAGAACGGAAGTAAAGACCGTTACTTCCAGGAAGGTGCAAAGAAACTTGTTCCAGAAGGTGTTGAAGGTCGTGTTGCATACAAGGGAACTCTTGAAGATACTGTATTCCAGCTTATCGGTGGAATTCGTTCAGGAATGGGCTACTGCGGATGCCAGACAATCGAAGAATTAAAAGAAAACGGAAAATTTGTTAAGATTTCAGCTGCTTCATTAAAGGAAAGCCATCCTCATGATATTCATATCACTAAGGAAGCTCCTAACTATAGCACTGAGAACTAATTTCAAGAAAGGTGGATTAATTTAATTGGACGCGGGTGATATAACACAGCTTATATGTTTAATTATTTTGTTGTTGCTCTCATCATTTTTCTCTTCTGCTGAGACAGCACTTACCACCGTCAATAAAATACGAATGCGTACCCTGTCGGAATCTGGTAATAAGAAGGCCGACAGGGTTCTTCGTGTTACAGACAACTCTGCTAAAATGTTGTCTGCAATATTGATTGGTAATAATATTGTTAACTTGTCAGCTTCTTCTCTTGCTACTACTCTTGCTGTCAAAATTTTTGGTAGCGTAGGTGCAGGAATCGCAACAGGTATACTTACATTCCTCATACTAATTTTTGGAGAAGTATCACCTAAAACATTAGCTACTATTCATGCTGATAAAATTTCATTAAAAATTTCTGGAATTATTGAATTCTTAATGTTTATTTTTACACCATTAATTCTTGTTATTAATACTTTTTCAATGGGATTTTTGATGCTTCTTGGTGTAAATCCAAATGATAAGGATAAAGCAATTACAGAAGAAGAACTCAGAACCATAGTGGATGTGAGTCAGGAAACCGGTGTAATCGAAGATGAAGAAAGAACTATGATTCATAAACTCTTTGATTTTGGTGATGCTGAGGCAAAAGAAGTAATGATTCCAAGAATTGATATGATTTTTGTCGATGTAAATTCTACATATGATGAAGTTATTGAAATCTTTAAAGAATACAAATATACAAGACTTCCAGTATTCGAAGAATCAACAGATCGAATTGTCGGAGTTTTAAATATCAAAGATTTACTGCTTCTTAATGATAACAAGGATTCTGAGGCTGAATATCGCGAAAACTTTGATATACGAAACCTCATGCGCGAGGCATATTTTACTTTCGAGCATAAAAATACAGCTGATTTGTTTATTGAAATGCGTAAATCATCCCTTTCACTTGCAATTGTCCTTGATGAATATGGTTCAACTGCCGGACTCATCACATTAGAGGACCTTTTAGAAGAGATTGTTGGCGAAATTCGTGACGAATATGATTCAGATGAGATTGATGATATCACCAAAATAAGTGAACGCGAATATCTTGTCCTTGCTTCCGCCAACTTAGAAGATGTAAGCAGGGAATTGGAGCTTAATTTAATCTCTGAAGATTATGATACTGTTGGTGGATATTGTCTTGAACAGTTAGATCATCTTCCTGAAAAAAATGAAGTTATTGTCACTGAAGATGAAGTACTTATTCGAATTGAAAGTGTTGATAATAACAGAATTGAAAAAGTATATATTAAGTTGCCGACAAAGCAAACTCAATAATTTGTCTATAATCATCTAATTTATACCAGCAGGAGTTCTTTCTAAGACCTCCTGCTTTTTCGTCGACATAATTTCCATTAGAATCTTTATAGTATTTACTACTAATAAATCTTATTTTACCAAAAGTATCTGTTTTCCCCACAACAGTAGTGTCTACAAAATATATTGATACTGTTTTATCTACAATATTTCCAACACTATCCTCAGCCTCGATATTTATTTCAACTTTTGGAAATTCTCCTACTTGTGTCTTTTGTTTTCCAATTTCTTTTATCTCTTTTGCTGGGAAATCAATAATCTGAAATCTGTTATTTTCATTAATTCCATATTTAATTTCCCCATCTTCATAATCCATCACCTTATAGTTTGATGCTATTTTTTCTTCTGTAATAAGACCTCTTTCAATATCTTTAATTGGATAATACATATCTTCTGCATCAATTGCCGGAAGCTGGTCCCATATTGCATATAGTCTAATAACAGCATTATCTGAATTGAGAACCTGAGCTCTTAATGCAGCTTCACTAACCAGCATTTCCTGTCCAACAATATACTCCGCATCTTTATTTAACGCATCAAAACTCCAGCCTTTAAATAGGCCTGTATCCTTTACCGCCTCAGGCAAAATAATACTCTGCCCATAAATTGCATTTTCATCTTTTATTTTTTCACAGCCTTCTCCTTCAAAAACAAATCTATAACAATTGGGTTTCCATATAGCATATAAATCAAGTTTTGGCGATTTATTTTTTATTAAATCTGCATTTATTTCTTGATTTATTGAATACTTTGGGTTTTCCGACTTGCAATTTTCATCCCATCCTATCATATGAAATCCTGGATTATTCCACCCTGTATATCCTATTTTTTGACCAGAATTCGCATAATAGAATGTCTGTGTAGTTGTTTGCATATCGCCCTCATTTTGATTTCTATGTAACATAACTGATAAGGAGCTTTGTTTTGCAAATGCTGTCCATGTACTATCAGAATTAACATAAAAACTATATTGCTTTGAATTATAATATGAATTATTGTTCCAATTGCTAAATTCATATCCTCCTTCTTCCATTGCATATATAATAACCTTTGTTCCATAGCAATATGTTCCAGCACCAGTCACCCATCTTATTCCAGCACTTTTATTTACGTTTACTCTAAAAAACAAACCCAAAACGTTCTTGTTAAAGTAACTATATAATGATTCTTTTGCATTATCGCTCCAATCTTGTGCATTTACTATTCCTTCATATGTAGTATATACATTTCCTGAAACAATTCCAGAATCATTCATACTTCCACATGGTCTGCCACCTTTTGTGACAACCATACATGCATTGAATTTCAACTGACAATTTCCAGAATTCATGGCTTGTAATGCCTGTTCATTTAACCTTGCTCTTAAAATATCAAGCGATACCCTATATAAATTATATTCATATTTTCCTTCAACACTTCGATCAACATGCCTCAAATAATAACCATTTAAATCAAAATACAAAGACTGTATTATGGTTCCATTATTTTGTGCTACTACTATTTGCCATCCAACTGTCTTGTATTTTGTACCAGAATTTGACTTATTTCCTCTTGTAACAAAAAATATTTGTCCATTATTTTGTGTCTCTGCTTTAAAATAGGCATTATTGCCATATTTATTATAATAATCAACAGCATTGTCATACTCTGATGCATATACATCCACCAAATTCATACACAATAGAATGAACAAGAAAATTATACTTGCTGATATACAACATACCAGGCGATTTATTCTATTATATAATTGTAATTTGCCACATATAGCAGATAAGGTCTCCATATTCGTTGTACTCCCCTTTTGTATATACTCCTGTAAAACAATACTGATAGTTTCCCTCTGATAATGCGGCATCATAATTTGGTAAGCTATTGATATCAGGTATCAGATATCTATCATTTGACATTACTCCCATTGAATTTATTGTTCCACCAAGTTCTTCACAAATATATTTATCCAGCCATTCAAAAATTTCTGTATCTGACATCTGATAATTAGTCCAGGCCTTTACCTTCTCATCTATGATAGGTTTAGCTGAATTATCAATCCCCTTCTTTATCCTGCTATTATAATATAACCATTGAGGAGCTGCTTGACTACTCGACGTTCCCGAACTTTCCTGTGCCCCCTGACTGCTCGGCGTTCCCTGACTACTCGGCGTTCCTTGGCCGCTCGACGTTCCCTGGCCGCTCGACGTTCCTTGACCGCTCGACGTTCCCTGGCCGCTCGACGTTCCCTGGCCGCTCGACGTTCCCTGATTACTCGATGCCTCCTGACTGCCCTGTGATTCCTGACTGCCCAACGTTCCTTGGCTACTCAGTGATCCCTGACTGCCCTGTGATCCCTGGCTGATCTTGTTCCCTTCACTACTTAGTTTCCCATCACTACTCTGGTTCTTCTGACTGCTCTGATTGCCCTGACTGCTCTGATCACCCTGACTGCTCTGGTTTCCCTGACCATTCTGAATTTCCTGGCTAGTCTGTGCTTTTTTATTACTTTTAATCTGTTTACTTTTTGTTGTATTATTCTGCGATGAATCACCCTTTTTTGTTTCTGATAAAGCTGTTTTTTGCCCGGCATTTTTAGCACTTTCATTTGAACTATCTTTTTTTAATGAAACATCTTTAAAAAATACGCCAACTAATCCTATACATGTGACAAGACATAATGCCAAAATTGTACCAGATATTAATTTAAAATACTTTTTATTCATAAACACTCCTATCTGCAATTATTGTTTTAGTACAACTGATTATTTTTTCTATTCCCCCTGGTAATTCAAATTTCTCCTCAACTTTTGCTGATATAATACCTTTTTGCATGTCACACACATATACTGTAGTTTCAACATCAGAATCTGAATTAAGTCTTTCTTCAATATCATCTACAAGCATCTCTTCTACCGTCGAAGAATCAACATTATTGTCCTGCCCTGCACCTCCTGGTGTATACATGTTTACTTCATAATATCTTCTCATAGCACTCTCAAGGCACGATGCCAGACAATTATCTACCTCATTTCTTCTGGTAGTTATGCTATATATTCCTAAGGAAAGAATAACTGTATATATTAGTAAAAAGCATCCAAATATTCCAACTATCATATTCTTCAATCTTATTCTCCTTTTTTCCTATTTACAGGAAGAAATAAACTTCCATAATCTAAAACTCCACAATTATTAGAAACGCTAAAATAAACTCTGTATATACCAGGTTCTTCAAAATAGAAATAATCCTTTTCGTTTTCACGCTGAAACATAATTGAATTATTATCAACATCCCTTATTTCAATAATACTTATTTTATCCGGACTCACCTGGCCACTATCAGATACAAAACAATCAGCTACCAAATACTTTTCACAGACAAAAATTTCTAAATCATCTTTAAAATTCACATGTTCAATCTGTGAATTTCTATACTTTCGATACTCTTCCATTTCGTTGTCATCAATTAATATTTGGGAGGTTTCTTTTGACGTTATGCTACCCACTATCGCTAAAATACCTGAATCTCCATTGTAATTTATGAGGCAAATTATATATAGTAATGCTAATGCGACCATTGACGCAATTATCATGCTTCCATATGTCCTAACTACCTCTTTCACCTAAATACCTCTTTCACCTAACAGCCTCCATTTTGCCATGCAGCTATCATCATACATAACAAACCATTCTTTGAAAAAATTAGGCCTCCCACTAATGCAAAAAACACTATTGTCGAAGTAGAAGCTATTATCATTCCACCATATTCTTTTATTATTTCGCTCATTTTTACCTTTCCTATGCTTGATTCTTATTTTTCTTTTTTATATCTTTATCATATAATTATTATATCTCCATTATATTTTTATGTTTTAGAATAAAACAAGCATGCCACTAATACTTTTTAAGACAACTCCTGCAATAATTATCATTGCAATACTTATCCCATATTCTTCAATTATAATCTGCATATTTCTCCTATCTTGCGTATCCACTCAAAATGTGCTCATCATTTATCGCAAAAACGCCCATTTTAATATTAAATTTCAAATTAACTTTCGCCATTTCAATGTCATAATTGCTTATTTCACTTATATTCTCACTTGTAATTTCTTGAGTTGTATTATCTGCATAATATAATGTCAAAGTCAGATCATCCCCTGCCTGCTGCGCTTTATTGAAGCTTTCCTTTATTATTTCCTCATAAAAATCACTATCTTCAAGTTCACTTATTATACACGAATGTAAATCCTGTGCTGAGAGCACGCTTAAGAAGCCTGATAGTATTCCAATTGATGTCACACTCATAAAAAGCATAATGAATACACCCATAAAACTTTTCATTATCTGACTCATAAAAGACCTCCTTATACAATTTGCATTTGCATAAACATAATCAAAAATACAGCCATATCCGTTAATAGTTTTATTGAAGCTGTTAGTACAGGAGCTAGAAACAATAGATATAGGCCACTATTTAAATCATGAAGCATTTGTGTATCTGCAACATCCATCATTTCAAGGTTTCTTGATATGAGTTCATTAATCTGCCTGTCAGCCCTGGTGTTATTTCCTATTGATATGGCAAATAACATTCCCATTGCTGCATGTATCTCTGGCAGGTTAAGATGATTAAGAAATCTATGATATGGTCCTACTGACTCTGGATTTATTTCTAATTCTCCTACTAGCTTTTCAACATCCATCTTGAGTATTCCCGGTACATGACTTTGGCTTTTCATAATTGCTACCTGAACATTTTCACTTTGAAGAAGTAATGCCAAATCCATTAACCATCTTGGAAAATCACTTTTTACCGATTTCAACAAATTTTTCCTTGCTAAAGCATGTCCTATCCTATGCTGATTTAGCATAAAAATCACGCCCGACAAAGAAAATGCAATGCCCCATTTATTCGCTTTATATAGGAAAAATACCATCATGCACATTGGTATTAATGCAAACAAAATCGATACTTTACCTTCCTTCTTCTCGTCGTAATTTATATGTGACAACATTTTCTGGCTCATCATCTCTTCATCTTCTAGAGAATCAATAACAAGCCAATCTGGCGAAAGATATTTCTGCGCTGCAAATATAATTAAATCATCTATAATCACAACAACAATTGTTAAAATCTGTGACACAATGTTCTTACTTATATCAACATCCATAATCGGAAGATACAAAATTATTCCACAAATTAAAATAGATGCAGCAACAGACATTATCACGTCAACAAACATTTTCTTTCTCTCGGAAATAGCTTTTTTTATTCGTTGTTCCCACCTGCTTTTATCTTCAAGCAGTAAACCAACAGGACCTTCAATATCCCCTCCGTAATACTCTACATGAAGCATAAATTCATGAATATTTTTTATTCTTCTGCAGTTAAACTCTTCCTCTATATATTTTAGTGAATTTCCCATTATTTCAGTTTCATCAAATGTCATCTGCATATGTGAAATAGCTTTTTCTACAACCTTTTTAAGCATTCCATCTTCTAAGGTATTGTATACATCCTCAAATGCCATCAATATTTTTCCTTCTTTTACAAAGGCATATAGCAATGTATCAATATACATGGACGTGCTTTCAAATCTTTCTCGCTGATATATTTGTCTGCCATAACTTTTCTTATGTACATTAACCATCAAAAGCAAATATACCCCCACAATTAAGGTTGCCCACCATGACATTTTCAGTATTAAATGAAGAAAGAAAACTAATAATAATACAATGGCATATATCATAGATATTCTTCCTCCATATTTGATTTCTTTAGTTCATCCTCAAGAATCTGACAATAAAATGGATTATCTATTCCAGCCCTTTCAAATTTCCTTCTTACAGGGGTAGGAAGTTTATCTAAGATATATTTACCATCTGAAACTGCCATAACAATACTGTTTTCTCCTTTATCTCTTACAAAAAAACACATTTGATCTATATATCTGTAAGATGAACCATTTTCCTTCCTGCCTTTTCTAAGCAAAATGCCAATATCCAGAGCCTGATAGATATCATTTTCCATTCTGTCAGCATCTAGTCGATTTTCCAGCATATTAAGAATTCTGTCCGGTATATTTCGTACATCATCCGTATGAAGGGTTGTCATACCTCTTACCCCGGTTGACCAGGATTCCAATAAGTATTTTACCTCCTTGGATCTAGCTTCTGATAGCATTATCCACTTTGGATTCAGTCTCAAACTAGACTTAATGGCATCGGCATATCCAAATGTGTCCTCACAAACCTTCATCTCAATGCAATCTTTTCCTGGATTTGTTTCTGAATAACGTATTTCCATTGTATCTTCAATCGTAATTACTCTCTGATTTGGTGGAACAAATTGTGAAAAAAACTTTAAACACTCAGTCTTTCCAATACCAGGCATTCCGCAAAATGTTATATTCATCTGTGTAAGTACACAGTTTATTAGAATTGCAAGAATCTCCTTGCTGCAAAAATCTTCTCTTATTGCTGATGCAGCAGTTAATCTGATAAGAGGTGGTGTTTTTCTAATACTTATACTTCTTCCTGATTTAGCAACCGATTCGTGCAAAATAGTAACTCGTAATTCACTTGTTTCCGCCTCTAACTCAGGATTTCTCTTATTAAACTGCTGACTAACTACATTTGCAATTCTACTTGTAAACTGCTCTACAAAACCCTGCGTCATATTCCTATCAACGAATTCCTGACTTGCCTTAAACCGTTCATTATATATATCCGTAAGCCATATTTCACGTCCGTTATAATCAATATCTGTTATCTCATTGCATGAAATAAAATCCCAAAGCGGTCCAAAGTATTCTTTCCCCAGTTCCATAGCTAAAACCTCTCCTGACTATATTCCAGCATTTGCATTTGCCTGATTAACAAAATTATCAATAAGGCCAGTAAACGCCTTCCCAATTGGACTTGATGCATCAGTTCCAATTACTGCTGTAATAACTAAAATTACCGCCAAAATGGCTACAACTGTGATTAATACTCCGCCGTATTCCTGAAAAATTTCCTTCATATGTATCCCTCCTTCGCTTATAGCGATCAAAAATTATAGTATACATATGCAGATTAAAAAAAATTGGAAAAAATGACCGAACCAGTCATTGCATGAAAAATATTCTGCATATGTGTCATATGCAAAATAACAAAAAAGATATTTCTAATAATACACAAAAAAATTAATTTGTAAATAGCTTTTTTTACAATTTCGTTTTATAATAGAAATATATTAGGAGGTTTTTACAATGGAGAACAAGAAAACATACCATACTGTTGGTGTTATTGTACAAAGTATTTCTATTTTAGCTAAACACGATTTCTTTGATAGATTATCATATAAATTTTCCGAAAGAAATTGTAAAAGTTTAATACAGACAACCGGTGGAGATATAGAAGTAGAACGCGAATGTTTTAAACTCTTTTCTAAAATAGCAGATGCAATTGTTGTCATCTCTTCTGCCACAGACTATTCAGAAATCATCGATGTGGTACCGGTTGACAAGCCCGTCGTTTTTCTGCTTACAGAGCCAGAAGGCTGTGACAGAACATGTATCCTTGAAAGTGACTATTCAGCCATCTATCAAGGTATTATTTCATGCTCAAACCAGGGTAAAAAGAAAATTGCATTTGTGTATTCAAGCTTCGATAATACTTATACTCAGGAATGTTTAAGAAGCTATAAGGATGCTCTTGCTGTAATTGATGAAAAAGGGTTTGACGAATCCCTTCTTTTTGCTGTAGAAAATCCACATAAATATGATCCAAGTATATTAATCAATCAGATTCTGACTGCTGGGTGTGATGCAATACTTACCACAACTCCTACACTTACTAGTACACTTATCGACTATATAATTTACTCTTCTAAGATGTATGATACTTCCAAGCTTCTTATAATGGGCTACGAACCTACTCAGAGTCTTGTTTCAAGCCAGATGTATGTGGACCTTATTGTACAGCCTTCAGATGAGATACTTGATCTTACAGTACAGCAGATTCTTTTTCTCATTAATCATCCAAAAATTGTTACAGACAAAAAAAGAAGAGTGTACCGTTTGAAAAGTACACTCCGTATGCATCATAAAACACTAAGCTAAGGGGCTTACAGCTCCTTAGCAAGAAGCTGTGCCTGCTTTTTATTTTCTTCATTACATGTTGTAATCTCTGAAATCGTATCTGAAATCATTGACATCTTATCTCCAATATCTGAAACAGCATCAGCCGATTCTGAAGAAGCTCCCTTGATTGCATCTATTGCTCTTGTCGATGCAGCAACCTGCTTTAAGAGATTTTGAGTAACATCTGAGAAATCCTGCATCTTATCAAACATGATTTTTGAATCTCCCTGATATTTTCTTCCAACTTCAACAAGCTCTTCAAAGCTTCCCATTGTCTTATCTTTCATGAACTCAACAACATTTTCAGCTTCCTGAGCAAGTCCGGATACAGCATTAAGAACTGCACTTGAAATCTCTTTAATCTGATTAGCAGTCTCTGCAGATCTTGCAGCAAGCTTTGTAATCTCATCTGCTACTACAGCAAATCCTTTTCCAGCTTCACCAGCTCTTGCAGCCTCAATTGAAGCATTAAGTGCAAGCATGTTTGTCTGGTTTGCAATTGCCATAATATCCTGTGTAAGATCTAAAATCTTCTCAGCCTCTTTAGACTGTTCAATCTTATCCTTAAGAGCAATCTCAACTGCGTTAGCTCTCTCTTCTACTTCCTTGCGCTCTTCCTCTGAACGAGTCATTATGTCATAAGCTTCATTATTACTATTCTGTGCATAATCAGCACCATCTTTTGCCTCATCACTCATTCCTTCAAATGATGATTCCATATCTGACATTACATCAGCAATTTCATTAATATTTGATGACATTTCCTGGAAAGATGATGTTACTGCCTCCATAATATCTGTAACAGTGCGAGAATCATCTGCAACCTGTTCTACCTGACCACTTACATCCCCAATAGAATCAGATAATGATGATACTTCATCCTTAATTCTGCTAATTTTTAATTGAAATTCCTGTTCTTTGACTGCTATTAAGTCTTCACTCTTAGCTTTTGTTCCAAATAATCCCATAGTACTTACCCTCGCCCAATTTATTATCATGTACTTAACATAAATTACAAAATTATTATATCAAAAGTACTATGTCAGGTAAAGCTCCAATTTACTAAAATTAGAGCTTTTTTACACAAAATTATGCCTCAAGAAGCTTATTTACGCTTACAAGTCTTGTTACGATAACAAATACCTCAGCAGCTTTCTCTAACTCCTCCATTGGTGGAAGTGTTGGAGCGATTCTGATTACACTGTCCTTTGGATCCTTCTTGTATGGGAATGGTGAACCAGCACCTGTCATTGTAACTCCTGCTTCCTTACACATTCCAACAATGCTCTTTGCACATCCTTCTAATGCATTAAAGCTGATAAAGTATCCGCCCTTTGGATTTACCCAGCTTCCGATTCCACGTGAAGCAATTTCCTTCTCGAGAACCTGCTCAACCATCTCGAATTTTGGTCTGATAATCTGGGCCTGCTTCTTCATGTGAGCCTTGATTCCATCAAGATTCTTAAAGTAATTTACATGTCTTAACTGATTAATCTTATCATGTCCGATTGTCTGTATTGTAAGTCTCTTCTTGATATCTTCCACATTTGCCTTTGATGTAGAAATTGCAGCAATTCCTGCACCAGGGAAGCTTACCTTACTTGTTGAGCAGAACTGGAATACCATATCAGGGTTTCCAGCCTCCTCACAAAGGCTTAAAATATCAAGGATTTCAGCCTGGTCATCATCATAGAGGTGGTGAACAGCATATGCATTATCCCAGAAAATTCTAAAGTCAGCAGCTGCTGGTTTTAAAGCTGCAAAACGCTTAACAGTCTCATCTGAATATACAATTCCTTCCGGATTTGAATACTTAGGTATACACCAGATACCCTTTACTGCAGGGTCGTTGTTAACGTACTGCTCAACCATATCCATATCAGGACCATCCTCTGTCATTGGGATGTTAATCATCTCAATTCCAAAATCCTCTGTAATTGCAAAATGTCTGTCATATCCAGGAACAGGACATAAGAATTTAACACTGTCAAGCTTGCTCCATGGTGTGTTTCCACAGATACCAAAAAGCTCAGCTCTTGCAATCTGGTCATACATGATATTTAAAGAAGAGTTACCATATACGATAACATTCTCAGGCTTTGTTCCAACCATCTCTGCGATAAGTCTCTTTGCCTCCGGAATTCCGTCAAGAATAGCATAGTTTCTTAAATCTGTACCATTCTCACTCTTTAAAACAGTCTCTGATGTGATTACATCAAGCATAGGCATTGATAAATCAAGCTGGGCTGCTGCCGGCTTTCCTCTGGACATATCAAGTGCTAATCCAAGCTCCTTGATTTTAGCATATTCAGCTTCGAGCGCTGTCTTTTCCTGCATAAGTTCTTCGCGTGACATTTCCTGATACTTTTTCATTTTAAACCTCCTGATTTAAACCTTGTTCTTTACCTTTTATTTTTCTAAAATGTTCTTTTATCTTTGCTTCATATCCATTATCAGACGGTTCATAAAATACCTGGTCGGTAAGTCCATCTGGCAGATACTGCTGCTTAACATAATTATTTGGATAATTATGTGGGTATTTATATCCAACACCATGTCCAAGCTTATGCGCACTTCCATAATGTGCATCCTGCAAATGCGTCGGAACTGGTGGTGTTTTCGTATCTCTTACAACCTGCATTGCCTTGCTTATTGCCTCGACTGCAGCATTGCTCTTTGGTGCAGTCGCCATATAGGTAACTGCCTGTGCAAGAATTATCTGTGACTCTGGCATACCAACCCGCTCAACCTCCTGGGCACAGGCTGCCGCAATTACCATGGCCATAGGATCCGCATTACCAATATCCTCTGACGCTGCTATCATTATTCTTCTTGCGATAAATTTTACATCTTCTCCGGCGTACAGCATCCTTGCCAGATAGTAAACTGCTGCATCCGGATCTGAACCTCTCATACTCTTAATAAATGCTGAAATCGTATCGTAGTGATTATCCCCTTTCTTGTCATAAGAAATAACCCTCTTTTGAATACATTCACTTGCCACATCTATTGTAATATGTATGATTCCATCGTCGGAGCGTTCAGTTGTAAGAACTCCAAGCTCTATCGCTGTAAGCGCTGCCCTTGCATCTCCGTTAGACACATCCGCCAGAAATTCCAATGCGTCATCATCAATGCTTGCATTATATGAGCCCATTCCCTTCTCGACATCAGTTATGGCTCTTTGAAGAAGTACTTTTATGTCATCCTTGCCAAGCTTCTTTAATTCAAATATTACTGAACGCGAAAGCAAAGCTCCGTTGACCTCAAAATAAGGATTCTCCGTTGTGGCACCTATAAGAATAATTGTTCCATCTTCTACAAACGGCAAAAGATAATCCTGCTGCCCTTTATTAAAACGGTGAATCTCATCGATAAAAAGAATGGTCTTCTTACCGTACATCCCCTGGTTATTCTTTGCAGCCTCAACTACTTCCTCCATGTCCTTCTTGCCTGCAGAAGTTGCATTTATCTGCATGAAGTTAGCACTCGTTGTGTTTGCAATAACCTTGGCAAGCGTTGTCTTTCCGGTTCCCGGAGGTCCATAAAAAATAATTGAGCTAAGCTTATCGGCTTTGATTGCCCTGTATAAAAGCTTATCCTTTCCAACGATATGCTGCTGCCCGACAACCTCATCAAGAGTTGTGGGACGCAGTCTCGAAGCAAGCGGTGCATCATTCTCCATATTCTGTTCTCTCATATATTCAAATAAATCCATACAGCCCCCTTTTATGAATTTAATCATTCATAATTATTCATTTTTATACATCATAACAATGTTTTTTTAAGGTTTTTGAAGGACAATCCTTCATTTTTTGAATAAAAAGATGCCAGAAAATTCATTTATCCATATTAGAATACATGAATTCCTGGCACTTTACAATACTAAAGTTGTTTTTCTACTTTATGCCTAAAGAGGACTCAAATTATATTGCTGTTTCCGTCCTTTTTACCCCTGCAACAAGCTTTCCATCTGATAAATCAATTAGAATTGTATCTCCTGTCTCAACTTCATCGGCAAGAATCAGCTTTGCAGATAAAGTTTCAACATGCTTCTGCAGGAATCTCTTTAGTGGTCTTGCACCATATACCGGGTCATATCCGTTTTCAACAATGAAGTCTCTTGCAGCACCGGTAAGTTCTACACTAAGCTTTCTGTCTGAAAGTCTGCTGTTTAAATCAGCCATAAGAAGATTGATGATATTTCCAATGTTATCCTTTGTAAGTGGCTTAAACATTATTATCTCGTCAAGTCTGTTAAGAAACTCAGGACGGAAATGTCCACGTAACTCAGCCATAACAAGCTCCTCATTTTCAGGGCGGATTGAACCGTTCTCATCGATTCCCTCAAGAAGCTCCTGTGAGCCTAGGTTACTTGTCATGATAATTATTGTATTTTTAAAATCTACTGTTCTTCCCTGTGAGTCTGTAATTCGTCCGTCATCAAGCACCTGAAGAAGCACATTAAAGACATCAGGATGTGCCTTTTCAACCTCATCAAAAAGCACTACTGAGTATGGCTTTCTTCTTACTGCCTCTGTAAGCTGGCCACCCTCATCATATCCTACATATCCTGGAGGTGCTCCGATAAGACGTGACACTGAATACTTCTCCATGTACTCACTCATATCAAGACGCACCATATTAGTCTCATCATCGAAAAGGCTGGCTGCAAGCGCTTTTGCAAGCTCTGTCTTTCCTACACCGGTAGGTCCTAAGAAAAGGAAGGAACCGATTGGCTTAGAAGGATCCTTGATTCCTGCCTTTGAACGGATTATTGCTTCTGTAACCTTTGTAACTCCGTCATCCTGTCCTATTACTCTCTTGTGAAGCTCTTCGTCAAGATGAAGCGTCTTATTTCTCTCACTCTCAGTAAGCTTTGCAACAGGAATTCCTGTCCATCGTGAAATAATTCTTGCAATTTCTTCATCGCTTACATTCTCTCTTATAAGTGATAAATCCCTATTCTTAAGTAATTCCTCTTCCTGCTCAAGCTGTTTTTCAAGCTGAGGAAGTTTTCCGTACTGGAGTTCAGCAGCCTTCTCAAGGTCATAGCTTTGCTGTGCTATCTTAATTTCATTCTTGGTCTGCTCAATACTTTCTCGGAGCTTGCTTACCTTCTCTACAGCATTTTTCTCGTTTGCCCACTGAGCCTTCTTATTATCAAGCTCGGCTCTAAGCTCAGCTAGCTCCTTCTGTAAGGCAGCAAGTCTGTCCTTACTCAAGCTGTCTGTTTCCTTCTTAAGTGCTGTCTCTTCGATTTCAAGCTGCATTACTCTTCTGTTTAACTCATCAAGCTCTGTAGGCATTGAATCAAGCTCTGTCTTTATAAGGGCACATGCTTCATCGACAAGGTCAATTGCCTTATCAGGAAGGAATCTGTCAGAAATATATCTGTTAGATAATACTGCGGCTGTAACCAATGCTGCATCCGTTATCTTTACTCCATGGTAGACCTCATATCTTTCCTTTAGACCACGAAGAATAGAAATTGTATCCTCAACAGTTGGCTCATCAACAGTTACCGGCTGGAAACGACGCTCCAATGCCGCATCCTTCTCAATATATTCCCTGTACTCATCTAAGGTTGTTGCACCTACGCAGTGAAGCTCACCTCTTGCAAGCATAGGCTTAAGAAGCTGGCCTGCATCCATTGCTCCATCCGTCTTTCCAGCACCAACTATGGTGTGAAGCTCATCTATAAAAAGTATAATCTGGCCATCGGAATTTTTTACTTCCTCAAGAACAGCCTTAAGTCTTTCCTCGAATTCACCTCTGTATTTTGCTCCTGCTACAAGTGCCCCCATATCAAGTGCAAAAAGCTTTTTGTCCTTAAGCCCTTCCGGCACATCGCCCTTTACAATTCGCTGTGCAAGTCCCTCAACAACTGCGGTCTTACCAACACCAGGCTCACCTATAAGAACCGGATTATTCTTAGTCTTTCTGGATAAGATTCTTATGACATTTCTTATCTCGTCATCTCTTCCAATTACAGGGTCAAGCTTTTGCTCTCTGGCACGCTCTACCATGTCATATCCGTATTTTTCCAATGTATCATATGTTGCCTCAGGATTGTCAGAGGTTACTCTCTGATTACCTCTTACTGTCGAAAGTGCCTGTAAAAAGCGGTCTCTTGTAAGACCATATTCCTTAATCAGAGCTTTCATTGCCTGATTAGGATGCTTCAAAAGACATAAGAAAAGATGCTCGACAGATACATATTCATCGCCCATTGCCTTAGCCTCATCCTCAGCATGGATTAAAACATTGTTCAAATCTTTTCCTATAAAAAGCTGGCCGGCTCCACTTACCTTGGTTCTTGCCGCAAGCTTTGACTTGGCATTATCTGTAAAATGCTTTAAGTCTATATCCATCTTCTCGATAAGCTTTGGAATAAGTCCATCTTCCTGCTCAAGCAGGGCTACAAGTAAATGCTCCTGCTCTATCTCCTGATTGCCGTAATCATATGCAAGCTTCTCGCAATTATTAATTGCTTCTATCGATTTCTGCGTGAATTTCTGTATGTTCATGTAATAACACCTCCTCAAACCAACTATATAATAGTATTTACGTTTCTGAGTACGTTATACACCCTTTGTTAGCACTCTGTCAAGGTGAGTGCTAATCATTTTATACTTTATTTATATTTTAAATTAATTTAAACACAGCCGTATTAGCATATGTAAGTGGATCGCTGTGCATGAAAAACACAGTAGAATCCGCTGGAGAATACAAAGTCTCCATGCACTCACCGTCATATGGATTTACAATATTTGCAAGAGGCTGTCCCTCTTCTACCGCCTCCCCAACCTTTACCAGGGGCTCGAAAATTCCGGATTTTGCTGTCTGTACCGAGAGCATATCGACATCCTCTACTATCTTTGATTCATGCAATAAAGAGCCCTTGTAATCGACAATTCCCTGGCTTGACAGGAATTTCATCACCGACAGTACTGCCATCCCGGCACTTTTCCTGTCAATTCTTGTGGTGGATGTAGTATAAAAGCTATAGGCCATTGTCTCCCATACCTGCCAGTTGTAATTTAAGGTGGTGGTGTCATATGGTCTTACTTTTCTAAGGATTACATATGGCAGATCAAAATTCTTTGCAAGCTCTATGTCACTATATCCTTCTTTCATAATCCTGATATGTGGCATAAACTCTCCCGGATTGTAAAAAGAAGAAAACTGGATTCCGATATTATAATCCTTTATTTCCTTAAATACTCCGTCTGCAATTCTCTGTGTTGTCTCACCCAGATCATATCCCGGAAACATTCTGTTAATATCAGTATTATCTGTCGGCCAGAATCGTTTCTGCACATTCATCGAATATGGATTTACACACGGAATTATAAGAATCTTATGACCTTCTGCAATCCGTCCCTCTTCTTCTAACTGTTTAAATTTTTTAACAAGCTGGGAACATACATAAAGCTGCTGCACCTCGTTACCACGAATGCTTCCAACAATGCACTCACTTTTTTCTCCACTTCCAAATTCATATCCTCTTACCCTGAAATCATCCCTGTATAAGGCTTTAATCTCGTAAATTGTCCTCTCTATCAT
>JAXJTU010000141.1:0-14776 GCA_036309425.1 Agathobacter sp. | reverse complement strand
TAAGCTGAAATAAGGCTACGAGTATGTGCGGTTATGACTGAAATAATTTGCTGTCATTATCATTTCCGCACTTTATGACAGGGGATTTTGACTGAAATAATTTGCAGAAATCATCTGGAATAAAGTGCGGCTTAACAGTAGGGATTTATGAATTTATTTGAGTTTCTAGAAAATATTAATCCAGATAATAACGTTGTTATAGAGTATAATCAAAAGGTCATTTTTGATTCTAAAGTGTGTGAAATTACAAAAGAAGATGCATGTGTCTACTGGATTATTCCAGAGAGTATTGTCTTAGAAGATGACTGTAAAATGCACATTTTTGTAGAGCATCAGGAGGAAATTGATAGAAAGTAAAGTGATTTGGCGAGCGGCATTTGGTGATGATAGAAAGCTGTTAGGAGATTTTGCTGAGTATATTGTAGCTACTACAGAGAATATAAAAAGGGAATAAGTATGTTGGAAGCAAAGATATGGGCGCAGGAGAAACATGGTCAGGTTGCTTCTTTGTTAGATAATGCATTTTAAGCTAGATAGAATATGAATGATTAATTTAGAACGGTTGCAGTTAGATGAAAAATGAAAGGATGATACAAGAATGAGATGTAATCAGGTAAGTATTTTTATTGAACGATTTGGCGATTATGTGCCTAAAAATTATCCGGGTGATGTTCAGCGTATTTCGGTTTATGTAGATGATTTTACTTCAATATATGCAGCTTTATCAAAGGCATATGCACTGGCAATTAATGAGTTGTCTGAGTATGAACAAATTGGTGCAAGAGCAGATGTAAGTACAAATGAATATGCAAAATCAGATTATAAGGAAATGCATGGAACTATTCCGAAGGAAAAGCGTTCATATGATAATGATATTAATTTGCAGTATGTAGATACACACTATGAGCTTTGCAAAGATTACACTTGGATATTCGAACATAGTACGGAAGTAGTAGACTTAATTAAAAGTAGTCAAAATCATGAAGAAATGATTATTGAACTGAAGGAAAAATATGGTTTATCGGATTATCAGATAAAGAAACTTTCTCAGATTAGACTTGATATGCTTACAATGGAAAAATATAAAGAATGTAAGGAAAAAATCAAAGAGATAGATGACAGGAGAGAAAATAATTTCGATACTAACCTCTATAATAAGGATAGTTATAAAAAGTATTCAAGAAAACAGCTTGAAAAATGTAAATTGCGTCAACAGGAACTAGAGGCTTATTTTATTGCTGTAGATAACCTGGCGGAAATAATTAAAATAATGGAAGAAAATGCAGAATTTCATGAATTTGCAAAAGTAATGGAATCGAGGTTTGGATTTTCATGGAATCAGAGTAGGTACTTTAGGAATATGACGATTCAATCTTTTGACCCCAAATCGAGAGAAGAAAAAAGGCAGGAGTTGAAACAAGTGATTAGAGATATCAAAATGTTTGAGGAAGAATTGTAGATTTTTTAGCATTAATAAACAGTTATGACAGGCTCAGAACCCTTTGCACTGCATGTTTGTTTATGTGAGCTAATAGGAAATTGGAAGGAAGAAGTTATGGTATGAAAATTGAATTTGAAAATGAATTAGAAAAAAAAGCTCTTAAACATATTTTGAGTGAATGGTTTATTAATAATGATGATTTTGATGTATTGGGGTGTGAGCCAGGATGTCGAAATGAAACATCTCCAGGATGCGATTGGTGTATAGAGGATTATTTTGAACATCATTTAGCAAAGAATGAAGTGAATTTTCATTTTTTAGGCGGAGCAGAGTGGATTTTGAAACATACAATTTCCAAAAAATTATAGATAAGAATTCATAATGTGGCGCGAACCGAGTTGCCGAGGAAATTTATTGAGCAACAATAAACTAAACGATAGTCTTACAATTAATGTCTAAGTAGCGCCAGTACAGTCTTGCCAATAACTGTCAGATTGATATATGATAGTATATATCAAAAGCAAAACGAATCTTTTGAAGCATCTCCAGAATATCAGTGTTTACCAGAATTTTTGCTGGGAAACAGATGCACAGCACTTGAGGCTGCAAAAGAGGTAGTGAAGTATTTGGGGAAAACGGGGAAGTAAATATGGAGAAGTGGAAGCCTTTTTTATCAAAAGCAATATTATCAGGTATTTTTATTAACATAGCAGCCACAATATACTTATCAACTCCCGATAAGGTTGTTGGCTCAGTTCTATTTACATTCGGACTGTTCGCGGTGCTTGTCACTCAAAGCAATTTATACACAGGAATGGCCGGCTATTTTCCTATAAAACCAATTAAGGATATAGCTGTTGCATTAATTGGGAATATGGCTGGCTGTGTTTTATACTCAGTGTGTTATTCATTTGTTGCAAGCTCTCAAAAACTCAGACCGATAGCGGCTTCATTATGTGATAGCAAATTCAAAGCACCATTAGTCAGCGTATTTTTTGCAAGTGTATTTTGCGGAATGCTGATGTTTATAGCAGTAGATACATATAACAAGAACAAAAATATTATTGGAATAATCGTCGTAGTTTTGTGCGTGTCCGGCTTTATCCTGGCGGGCTTTGAGCATAGTATTGCAAATATTTCGTATATATGTCTGGCTCAATATGCCTTGTCAATAGAGATTTGTATAAGAATACTAATAATGATTATCGGAAACTTCATTGGAGCAGTTTTAGTACGCAAATTAGTTGGCTAGGCTTATGAAGCATAGATCAGTGGAGATTGAGACTCCCACTGAGACAAATATTATCTATACTCACCACTTAAAGAAGTGGGAGTCTTCTCCAACTAGAGATAATTCATCACAGATAATGGTTTGGAGCAAGTGAGAGAAAGTTATGTTGTTCTAAATTGCTCCAATGTTTAGCTTAATGGCATTCAGGTGTCACGAAATATGACAGTGGTGTTAAGTTGTGTTATATTTGGTTAAATTATAAGGGAGATGATAGATTGTGGGTAAGTTATTATATTGTAAAAATAAACCTTGTTATGATATTGAGAATAATAAGGTTTTGGATTCTAAATTAGTTCCATATTATATTCTTAAAGATTCTTCTATCACCAGATTTAACCAGTGGATAAAGTTAAGGTATAGTGCAGGCTCTAATACATTTGCCAGGATGCTCAGAGGAATCACCTTCGGTCAGGGTAATAGACAATTAATAAATGAGAAGACATTTATGTTGTCATACTCTGACTGTTATTGGGTTAAAGATGAGAATAATACTATTAGATTTGAAGATATGATAAGAGAATTTGGAATAGAGGCTGTTAGAATGTTTGCAATAGATGCAATTATTGGCAATGGTGATAGACATGCTGGTAATTTTGGATTTTTGCAGGATGCTAATACAGGTGAAGTATTGGGAATGAGTCCTTTATTTGATTTTGATCACGCATTAGATGATAGTAAAGAGGAAGTGTCGGGATACTTACTGAGTACACTTATGAATTTAAATAATACCGAATATATTGATGAAGTTTTAAGGATTACAAATAAAGCATCTAATTTCTCAAGAACTATTTTTGCAAAGAGGGCACAAAATTTGAAAGATAAAATTTTGAATAGGTATAAAAATCTAGATGTTGTAAATCGCTTTGAATGGTAAAAACAAATAAATACACAGGAATAATACTGGCAATCGTCACACTTTGCCTTGCTATAACAATAGGATTTTATTCATACGGTCGAAAGGACTATACAAAAGTCGAAGCCACGGTAACATATATAAGCCAGACCACTAATCCTAAAAATAGTAATGTTAATTATGATGTGCAATTCGAGTATTCAATGAAGGGCAGCGATTACCAAGGAACAATATGCATAAGCAATGCCGATAAATACAAAATCGGTAATACCGCAAAAATCTGGGTTAACAGTAATAATCCGACTGAGATAGATGATGATACATTTTACAAATATCTATTGCCAATTTTTGCAATAGTATTATTCGTAGATGTGGCTGTAATAATACAATACTTTAAAAATAGAAAAATATAAAAAAATACAGATATATATAAATAACCCTTGCAGGACATCTAATTCTTGCAAGGGTTTATCATTTTAATAACAGTCATTTAATAAATATTTCGTATATATGTCTGGCTCAATATGATTTGACATTTGAAGTTTGTGTAAGAATACTAATAATAATTATAGGAAATTTCGTTGGAGCAGTTTTGGTACGCAAATTAGTTGGATAGGTTTATGAAGGTTACATTGAAAACGCCAGGAAACTGGTGCTTTTATTTATGTTTAATATAATTGACAAATTATAATTATATGTTTATTATTTTAAACATAATGGAGGAGGCGTGATGAGTAAAAAATCAGTTGTAATAATGCCTGATACACAAATAATATTGGAAAAGATGGGAGAGCAAATAAAACTGGCCAGGCTCAGGCGTAATCTTCCTACAGAATTAGTAGCTGAGCGAGCTGGAATAAGTAGAGCTACATTATGGGCGGTAGAAAAAGGAACACCAACTGTTGCAATTGGAACATATGCTGCAGTACTTCATGCATTAGGTGGTATGGATAAAGATTTAGAATTAGTGGCTAAAGATGATGAGTTTGGAAGAAGACTTCAGGATATGAATTTAGTAGCACCAAAACGTGCAAAAAGAAAGTAGGTATTAGCATGGATAGTATAAATGAAATCTATGTATACGAAAATTGGAAATCGGATGAACCATCATTAATAGGGACTATATATATAGATGGTGGAAAAGGGAAGCAAATTGTATCTTTTGAATATGACGATGAGTGGTTAAACGATTTATCAAATAATATAAGCCTGGATCCCGATTTAAAAATGTTTAAAGGTCGTCAGTATACTCCTATAGGAAAGAATTTATTTGGAGTATTCGAGGATTCATGCCCAGATAGATGGGGACGTCTGTTAATGAAGAGACGTGAAGCATTAATTGCAAAAAAGGAAGAGCGAAAGCCAAGAACTTTGACAGAAGTAGATTTTTTAATAGGTGTTTATGACGAAACACGAATGGGAGGATTGAGATTTTCTACATCAAAAGGTGGGGCCTTTTTGTCTGATGATAACGAACTTGCAACTCCTCCATGGACGACTCTTCGTAAGCTTGAATCAGCATCTCTTGCATTTGAAAAAAACGATGATGGATTGGAAGAGAAGTGGTTAAGGCAGTTGGTAGCGCCTGGATCTTCTTTAGGAGGTGCAAGACCAAAGGCGTCGGTTTTAGCACCAGATGGCTCGTTGTGGATAGCTAAGTTTCCTTCCAAGCATGATGATATAAATGTCGGGGCATGGGAAATGGTTGTTCATGATTTGGCAATTATGTGCAATTTAAATGTGCCAGAAGCAAAGTTAGAGAACTTTTCTAAAAATGGAAGTACTTTTTTAATAAAAAGATTTGATAGAGATGGAGATAAAAGAATTCATTTTGCATCTGCAATGAATCTTTTAGGAAAGACGGATGGGGCTAATGCAACAGAGGGTGCAAGTTACATGGAAATTTCTTCTCTTATAAAAGCCTATAGCTCAACACCTCAAAAGGACTTAACTGAATTGTGGAGAAGAATTGTATTTAACATGGCGGTTTCAAATACAGATGATCATTTACGAAATCACGGGTTTCTTTTAGAAAAGAATGGTTGGAGTTTGTCGCCATTATATGATGTGAATCCTAATATTTATGGGGATACCCTTTCTCTTAATGTAGATGAAGATAGCAATTTAATTGATTTCAATTTGGTATTATCAGTAGCAAAATTATATGGTTTATCAGAAAAGCAAGCGATAGAAGAATTGAAAGAAATAAGAAATGTTGTGGAGGAGAATTGGAGAAAGATTGCACAACAATATAGTTTGAGCAGAGGTGAAATTGAAGGAATGGCACCTGCATTTGACATGAGATATAAAGAATAGACAAATTTATCTTTAGTTGGATAGTAATGTTAATTATGATGTGCAATTCGAGTATTCAATGAAGGGCAGCGATTACCAAGGATAAGCAATGACGATAAATACAAAATCGGAAATACTGCAAAAATCTGGGTTAACAGTAATAATCCGACGGTATCTATTGCCATTTTTTGCAATAGTATTATTCGTGGATGTGGCTGTAATAATACAATACTTTAAAAATAGAAAAATATAAAAAGATACAGATATATAAAAATAACCCTTGCAGGACGTCTAATTCTTGCAAGGGTTTATCATTTTAATAACAGTCATTTAATAATAGTCTCTGAAAAAATCAATTCTGCGCCAGATTTCCAATCTGTTCAGCAATACTACTAACCGACTCTGCATTAGCACGCTCCTTTGAAAGAGCCTCAGAAGTAAGTGCTGTAACCTCTTGTGTAGTAGCAGAAATGGTTGATACCGACTGGACAATCTCACGGTTGGCATCTGTAAGTCCGTGGATATAATCAATGAAAAGATTAACATGCTCACGAACCTCTTCAGTACTATTCTGAATCGTGCCGAAGATTTCTGAGGTTTGTACTGTTTGTTCTTTTTCTGACTGGATTACCTTTGCCATCTCTGTAACTGATTTAACTAAATCATCAAGTGAAGAAGTGGCATTTCCAATTAATTCAGATATATTGTTGGTTGCTTCTTTTGTTTTCGTAGACATATTTGAAATCTCAGTAGCAACAACGGCAAAACCTTTTCCAGCATCGCCAGCACGGGCTGCCTCCACATTAGCATTTAAAGCCATAATATTTGTCTGAAAAGCAATGTTTTCTATCATTCTTGTAATACTGCCGGTCGCCTCCATGCTGGTCTTTAAAGAATTCAAATCTTCAATAACCCTATCACTGATTTCAACAGAGCGATCCGCCTGGGCAACAAGCGCCGAAACATCCTCATTTCCAGTAGCCACGGCTGACATGGTAAGGGCAATATTCTGTTCAATCTTATCGGCAGACTCCTGTACATTTTCGATTCGTCCCTGAATGGCCTCTGTCTGAAGCAACTGATGCTGAACTGCTTCAGCAGTACTTGTTATTCCGGAATTAATCTCCTCCATAGCATGCTTTGCAGCGACAGAAGAATCATTTAGCGCACCAATCTCAACATTGATTTCTTTGATAGAGCTGTTCACTTTGTCGGCAACAGACTGAATGGTATTAATTTTATCATCATTATTCTGCTTTGAAATTTTAGTGACAATAATTGTAGCTCCCAGGAAAATTCCTGTAGCAAGGAACTCCACTAACAAAATAGAACTGTTAATTGGAAGTCCGGAATGATGATGTTTTAGAATAAAAATTATTTTGAAACAATCAAATACAGTAATTGCCATAAATGTAGCAGCCATAATGCATATCAGCTTGTAATCGTAATACAGTACAAAAACGATTGCAATTGGAAAAGCCATTACAAAAACCAAGTCGATTGTCGGACGATAAAGTGCAATCAAATAGACAAGAGAAAAGCAGGCAAAAGCTATGTATTTCATTTTCTCAGGTTTTTTCTTATAGGTAATTGGAATAATGATAGCGCTAAGGACAGCTGCAATTTCAAAAACCACGAAGTAAACTATGCTTGCATTGCCAACGAGAAAATCGGAAATGTAGCCCAAAATAAGTGCGATACTAATAACCTCAATAACGATGAGCGCGACCTTGTTGACTAAAGCGTCACCTTTTAGAGGCACTTTGTTTGTATTTTTAGACATTTTTGAATCCCCCAATATCCAAATTTTTTACATTTGATTTATATATTAACTATATATTAGAAAAAATACATTTGCAACTGAATGTTTTGGGAGTAATGGCCTAGAAAATTTTGACAACGGAAGAATCAATATATTTCGGTTAATATGTAAATTCAATATTTATGGGGATTTGTATAATACTTTCTGTAAATATTGCTTAACATGCTAATAATCCTGGTGTAGGAATGGCATTAGAAAAGGACGCGGGACAATATAAACTGTTTACTTCTGATGTTGGTTTATTTGTGACTTTGGCATTTAAGGATAAAAAGTATACGAAGAACATCATCTACAATAAATTACTTTCAGACAAGCTAGATGCTAACTTAGGATACGTATATGAAAATGCTGTGGCACAAATGCTGATAGCTAATGGTAATAACCTGTTTTATTATAAGATGGAAAGCGAAACCTCAAATCATTTGTATGAAATTGATGTCTTGACATTATTTTTATTATGAAAGATGAATATAGCTATAATTGACGATAATTGACAAATATCGGAAAACTTGGTAAGGAGGATTATTATGACAAGAGAAGAAATATTAAGAGCTGCTCAAAATGACAAAAGTGAAATGGGAGAATATGAAAAGAGTGTAGAGAAAAAGGCAGTATCATATGGAGCCGCATTAGGAATTGCAGTTTGTTTAGTGATGGTTATTATTGAAATGCTTGTGGTACATAGGGTGGATTGGGGAAAACCAGCACTCATTTTAGTAATTGGAGGTTACACAGATATATACGAAGGGTTTAGAAATAAAATTGGAAAGAAAGCAATTTGGGGAATAATAGAAATGGCTGTTGCAATAATATTACTTTTTGTGTATATAGGAGAATTTTTTTAGATGAATCAACATTTACAATTAAAAAATAGAATAAGAGAATTGAGGTTAGAAAAAGGATTTTCTCAAACAAAATTGGCAGAATTAGCAGGGACAACTCAGAATACAATTAGTTCATTGGAGACAGGGCAGTATTCTCCAACTGCATATTTATCAGGTCTTATATGTATTGCACTTGATTGCAAATGGGAAGATTGCTTTTATTATGAAATGAATGATGATAATTAGATACAAATGAAAAGGGGGACTATATGGCACAGAGAACAGTTGCGTTATGTGATGGAAAATACATAGGAATCGAAACAATATATACCGTCATAGATGGAAAACAAATTAATATACGGGAAAAGCTTGATGATTTAAGATCAAAAAGTCAAAATAATAAGTTGTTTTGTCCATGTGGCTGTGGAACAAATTTAATTCTTGTTGCTGGCGATAAGAATTTAAGAGAACAACATTTTAGAGAAAAAAAAGGTACAGGTAAATATGAGTGTAGTATGCCTATAGAAGGTAAGGTGTCTATCGATTCTAAGATTGTTTTAAAATGTTGGTTAGATGATAAATTAAAAACTGATGATATAGAATCACGTGTTCCAATTGCTTCGATAGAGGAAACAACAAGGAGACCAGAATTTACGTTTTTATCAAAACAAAGTAACCTTGCAATTCGTTATTGGAAAAAACGTCAGAATATTGTAGAGGATAAACTAGATGTTTTAACAGATAATTTGTCAGGAATTAAGGTGGTTTATATTGTTGATTGTTCAAATTGTGGGACAAATAATCAATATCCAGAAGCTTTAATGAAAATACAAGATAAACAACAGTATTGTTTAATGCTTTCGGTGGTGGAGTCTGAATATGAAAAAGCAGAAATGAAAGCAGTATTTTATGAAATGGATATTGATGGATTTTGGAAGGAGATTGTATTTGCAGAAGGTAAATTAAATGAGTTTGAGTTTGATAATTATAATATAGTGTTTAACGGGAAATTGTTAAAAACCTTATTAAATGAAGCTCGAGAAATTTTTAAGAATAGTCAAGCTTTTGAAGAACAACGGAGACTGCGGGATGCTGAGAATTCAAAGAAAATTCGTGAGGAAAATGAAAGAAGATGGCAAGAAGAGCAGCGTAAGAGAGAAGAAGCAGAGAATGAACGACTAAGAAGACAGGCTGAGGAAGAACAAAATAAGCAGTTACAAGCTCAAAAAGCAGAAGAAGAATTTTTAAAAACTATTGAAGAAATGATTTTACAACAGGACGTTATTGTTAGAGACCCAGATGGTAATCGTTGGGCAAAATGTGAGTTTTGTGGGAGAATTAAAAAAGAAAATGAATTTTCTGATATTGGAGGAGCTGGTAGAGTGAATAGGGGCATATGTACAGACTGTTGTAGAAATAATCCAGCAGTGAAGGAGAGGACAGATAAGCAATTAGCCGCTAATAAAAAGAAATATGATCCTACAGTATGTCCAGAGTGCAAAGGAAAGTTAATAGAGCGTAAAGGTCGTTTTGGATCTTTCATTGGTTGCAGTAATTTTCCAAATTGTGAATATACTAGACCTATTATAAAAAGAAGAAATTAAATTGGAATGAAGTAAGTCAATTATATCAAAACTTCTGTATATGCTTGTTTAGAATAAAGGATAAAGTCAATACAAATATGCTTTTTTACGATAATTTATTTATTGTCTGAAGGAATATGTGGTAGTATAGTACTATATAAATATTAAGTGAAGGTGAAATACATGAAGATACATTATTTTCAGAGATATCATGAAAAAGAGAATGTGGCTACAGCTAATACAATGCTTTTACTTTCGCGATTGTATTCATACTCATCAGATAAGTTCTTTAGATTCTTGAAATCAGAATATTTTTCAGATGAATTTAATCCTGAAATTATTTTTACTCTACAGGAGAAGAGTATTTCAAGTATTCCTGATGCAACGATTACACAAGAGAGTTTTAAAATAGTTGTTGAAACAAAAATGTCAGATTGGTTTTATGAGGAGCAATTGGTTAGACATTTAAATTCTTTTAATGATGAGAAGTATAAGGTAATGATTACTTTGGCTCCAGAATTGATGGAAGCAACTAAAAAGAATGCATTTGAGAAAACACTTAGAAGGTATAATGCAAATCAAAATCGTCCGGTGATACATATAAATACTACATTCGAAGCAATGGCAAATGCCATAAGTGAGGTACTTGATGATAGGGATTATGAGATGCAGGATGTACTCGCGGATTATCTGAACTATTGTTATACAGATGGTTTAATTCCAGTTTCAGATGCTTGGAAATATATGAGGATGCAGCTTGCAGGAGCAACATTTGATTTTAATGTTGAATCAAATGTTTATTTTGATAGTGTTGATAGAGGGTTTAGAGCACATGATACCTTGGCACTTTATAAGAACAAAAGTGTACGTGCTATTGGTAAGGTTATTGCTAGAATTACCGCTGTTGAAACAGAAAACGAAGTTAAATACAATGCTGAATTTGGCGAACTCACAGAGGAGAGAAAAGAAATAATTAAAAATGCTATGGCGGAAGGCGATACTCATGGTTATGACCTCAGGACAAATGAGCATAGATATTTCTTTGTAGAGAAATTTTATGAGACAGATTTCAAAAAGATTACCCCAAGGGCACCGATGGGAACTAGAATATTTGATTTAACACAGGTGCTTGGAACTGAGGATATTCCTGACATAGAGGAACTTGCAAGGAGATTGCGGAATGAAAGTTGGACGTAGCTTTGATTGGCAGCAATGATACTATGGCAGTTTGAAAGGAGACATAATATGTTTACAGAAGAGAAAAGTAAATGGATTATTAAAGGATTAATACCATTATTGATTGGAGTATTGTCAGTATTTGTCTTGTCAGATATAATACCAAAAACAAAATTTGTCCAGCATTCAATAGACAATGTAGAACAAAGCAGAAATACAGTAATGGAATTTTCAGGAGCTGTCCTTGCTACATCTTTTGCAATATCCGCGCTTCCTGATGATTTTGAAACGCCATTAGCGGATACTCTGGCAGGAATGGAAAAGTATTTTGTTTTTATTCTGATGGTTCTTTTGATTGAGAAAATTATATTAATGGAAGGAACAAAGTTAGCTTTTTTAATAATCATTCCAGCAGGATGTATTATATATACAATTGGCTATTATTGTAGAAAGGTATTTTGTGTAAGTTTTGGTAAGAGGTCAAGTTAGTATAAATAAGGGATGAATTTCTATGGGGAATACATAGTTTCATGATTTGGTGCGTCTATTTGGAGAAAAAATCTCTGAATAAAGAAATAAAAATTGAAAATTGCATATAATTATAATATAATGAATTCAGTTAATATTAGGAGGTGTGCGCCATGTTAGTAAAAGTATCGGTGGAGAACTTTAAATCATTTGATAAGCGTGAAGAACTTTCTATGGTATCCTCTAGCAAGATGCAGGGGAACAAGGATCATAAAATAAAAATTAAGCAGATCAATTTATTGAAGAATGCTGTTGTATATGGAGCGAATGCTTCTGGTAAATCGAATTTATTTAGAGTATTTGATTTTATTAAAGCAACTATTAATGACGGACTTCCAGTGAATTCTGTAAATGATTTCTGTCGTAATTCTATGGAGAACAAAAGCAGAGAGAGTGTATTTGAGTTGCAGTTCACTGTTGGCGATAAATTTTATGCATATGGTTTTTCAGCAGTATTAAGCGAGAGAAGAATCACAGAAGAATGGCTATATGAATTATTGCAGGATGGTTCGGCTAATAATCTATTCATAAGAGAAGGTGTGAATACTCCAACATTAGGAGAGAAGGTTAAGCTGACAAAAGCGGAAGAAAACCGTTTTTCTGTGTATGCAGAGGACTTCGCCGGTCATGACGGACAGTTGTTCTTGTCTGAAATGAATAGAGGCAAGAAGTATGAAGAAACATCAAAGTTGATATTCTTTAGAGATGTATTTAACTGGCTGAACAACAATATAATAATATTGAATCCTAATATGGGTATTTCTAATACGGATGCGTATTATAATCAGGAGTCATTGGAGAAGATTAGTGGGTTGATACAGACATTTGATACAGGTGTAAGCCAGATTAGTACACGCGTTATTTCTATGGATGAACTTAGTAATATGATTCCTGTAGAAGTGCTCTCTGGAATATTTGCATCTTTAAAGAAACAGATGCAGGCAACAAATATGCCTAAAATACAGATGTCTTGGAGACTTGCGGATGGATTTTTTAATATCAAAATGGAAGGCAATGAAGAACCGGAGATTACAACATTAGTATTAAAACATGGTAAATCAATTTTTGATTTTAACTTCGCAGAAGAGTCTGATGGAACAAAGCGTCTGTTTGATTTGATAGATATGCTCTTAACAAAGAGAGAAGATACATTGTTTGTGGTGGATGAGTTAGAGCGAAGCTTGCATCCAAAGCTTACAGAGCATTTCCTTGAATTATTCATGCAGGCTCACGAGGGAGAGCGTATGCAGCTTCTCTTTACTACTCATGAAGATACAATTATGGATCAGGAGCTTTTTAGAAGAGATGAGATATGGTTCGTAGAAAGAGATGCTAACAATGCAAGTGCAATCTACTCACTTGATCGATTCAAAGAAAGGTATGACAAGAAACTGAGTAAGGCCTATCTTGAAGGAAGGTATGGTGCGATTCCTGTGTTTAAGCAGTTTTCGTTTCGAAAGGAGGAGTAGCTATGCCAATTCATACTTATACAAATTGGAATGTTAGACCAACGGACAACGAAGAGCAGATAGAGCCGTTTAGAAAGTACTTTTTTATCTGTGAAGGTGCTAATACGGAAACATTTTATTTTAGAAAACTAATTGATTTAAGAAAGAACTTAAACATTCATCCATTGATTGATATTCGATTAATGGAGAAGACGGAAGAACACAGTAATCTTTCTTATCCGAAGCAGTTGCTAGAATTTGCGGAGACATTGAAGGATGATGAATCGCTGGATTTTGATAAGGAACATGATAAAATGATTGTCATTTTTGATGCTGATATATTTGAGGAAAAGGTATCGGGATATGAGGAGCTTATCAAAGAAGGCGAGAAGAGTAATATTATTGGAATTACCAATCCTGGATTTGAAGTGTTTTTACTGTTGCATATAGAAGGGGCATATGAAAAATATATCAAGGATAATAATGATAAGTTCTTCGAACTTGACGAGAAGAAAAGGTATAGACATCCATATAATGTCTTACTAGAGGCAACAGGTATGAATTCGAAGAAGAATAGTAAGATTGGCGATCTCGCAGAGAATGTGGCTGTTGCGATTGCGCAGGAAAAATGTATCAATCAGGATATATACAATGTGAAGGGCTTGGTGTCTAGTAATATTGCAAGTATTATTGAAGGGATAATTGCGGATAGGCCGTAAGGAGTAAATAAAAGATTTAGCTGATATTATGAAAGAATTGGAAATGGCATAAAGAGCATGATGAAACAAGTGCTGGGAATTATTCTGTTGCTCCTAATATTGCAGTTGAGGGTGATGTTTTGAAACTATTTTAATTTCATCAATAATATTTATAGGCGTGTTTACGCCTTATTTTTTTACTCTTTTGTTTCAAATTATACAGGAATCTGTTCAGCCTATGACAATTAATGAAAGACATTAAATAAAAAATATAAAAAATTCTAAAACTATTTTATCTTCGATTTCGTATATACTTATGTACGGTACAATTATGTGAAGATAAATAACGAAAGTGAGTTAGCATATATGCAAAGCGATCAGCAGTTAATAAGGAGAATCAGGGACAGAAAAAGTAAGGCAGCGGCAAATGAGCTGATTTCCCGTTATTATAAGGAAATATATGCCTACACCTATAGGCAGACTGGGGAATTGGAGCTGGCAAAAGATTTGACACAGGAAATATGCTTACATATTTTAGAAAAAATATCAGATTTCGATGAAAAGAGGGCTGGTTTTCGTACCTGGGTCTACCGGTTAGCAGGGAATTGGATTCGGGATTATTATCGGAGTCGAAGTTATAAGAATCTACAATTGGAACTATCCGTAGAAGAAGGCCAAGAAGAGTTGGAAATTTATGAGACGCTTTTATACCAGCAAATACAGGCAGAAGTGGAGGATTTGTCTACTCTTATTGTAAAACGGGAATTGATTGGAAGAATTATGCAAGTAGTTGCAGCCTATCCGCCCCAGTGGGGAG
>JAXJTU010000140.1:0-19426 GCA_036309425.1 Agathobacter sp. | reverse complement strand
TGATAATGTTTTTATCTTTATTGGAGAGCCTACACCATATAACATATTTCAGGAATATTTTATAGAGCTTCAAAATGACAGAAATTCATATATTTCTCCCGGCATATGGCGAATTTCATACAGAAATGATTCCCAAAAAGAAGTGGGCAATATCTCCCTCTGGTTAACAGCCTCTGGCACACGAAGTCAGGCAACCCGTTTTTTAACACCTGATATATACACTACCCTTACCATTCCCTCTACAGCATCCAAAGTAATCTCTGTAGGTGCTTACGATTCAAACACTGACCGAATAGCTTCATTTTCCGGAAGAGGATATACATGGGGAAATCCTATGTATAAGCCAGATCTTGTTGCACCAGGAGTTGATATAAGCTCATGCTCCCCGGGCGGCGGATATACTGTAAGAAGTGGAACTTCAATGGCTACTCCTTTTGTAACAGGATGTTGTGCAGCACTTATGCAATGGGGAATAATCGAAGGGAATGATGCATTTTTATATGGAGAAAAAATGAAAGCAATCCTGATAAAGGGTGCCAGAATTCTTCCTGGCGAGGACTCCTTCCCGGATCCATTTTATGGCTGGGGAGCCCTCTGCCTTCTTGACAGTGTTCCTTAAATCAAGAAAGCTCCGGCGTTCTTGCTGCAGAATGCACGTAAGCTTTGCTGACATCTTACTCTGCGCATTCCAACAATCCGCCGGAGGCTTTTAAATCTTATAAAAATATATATTTTAATACGAACAAAATAGCAAGAACATACATAAGAGGTGTGATTTTCTTTGCTTTTCCACAGAATACATTGATAACCACATAAGAGATAACTCCTACAGCGATACCCTCTGAAATGCTGTACATAAGTGGCATTGCAACAAGTGTAAGGTATGCCGGAATTGCCTCTGTGAAATCGTTAAAATCAATATCTACTACTGCTGAAATCATTAAGAAGCCAACAAAAATAAGTGCCGGTGCTGTAGCAAATCCAGGTATGGTAGTAAATACAGGTGCAAGGATGATTGATACTAAGAATAAGAAACCTGTAACAACTGATGTAAGTCCTGTTCTTCCACCCTCAGAAACTCCTGCTGAACTTTCTACATATGAAGTAGTTGTAGATGTTCCAAGCACTGCTCCTACTGATGTTGCAATAGCATCTGCAAGAAGTGCCTCCTTAACACGTGGAAGCTTTCCATCCTTATCTATCATGTCAGCCTTGTTTGCCACACCGATAAGTGTTCCAAGTGTATCAAACATATCTACAAATAAAAATGCACACATGATTACGATGAAATCTACAATCTTTACGCTTCCTATCGCTTTAGCATTAAAGCACTGTCCAAAGGTCTTGCCGATTGCAGTAATATCGAATGTTGACCATGAAGGAATTAATGAATAGAAGCCAGCCTCTGCATCTACTACATATATTCCGCATAACTGACATATAATGCCAAGAATCCATGTAGCTAAAATTCCAATAAGGATTGCTCCCTTAACTTTCTTTACTGACAGTATTGCAATAAATAAAAGGCCAATCACAGCGAGAATTGCACTGATTCCAACTGTATTGAATGTATCCTTATTTGCAAATGCAACTACTGTTACAAGTGTAGAATCGCTATTTACTACAAGATGTCCATTCTGTAATCCAATAAAGGCAATAAACAATCCGATTCCGACTGATACACCTTTTTTAAGTGTTGTAGGAATAGCATTAAAGATTGCCTCTCTTACATTTGTAATTGATAAGACAATAAAAATAAGTCCTTCTACAAATACAGCAAGTAATGCAAACTGCCATGAATAACCCATTGTTCCGCAAACCGTGTATGCAAAATATGCATTAAGTCCAAGTCCCGGAGCAAGTGCAAATGGGTAATTTGCAAGGAATGCCATGGCAAGTGTTCCAATAAATGCCGAAATAGCAGTTGCCATTAAAATAGCCTGCGAATCCATTCCCGATGCCGAAAGGATTGATGGGTTTACAGCAAGAATGTAAGCCATTGTCATGAAAGTAGTAATACCGGCAATAACTTCAGTTCTGACTGTAGTGTTGTTTTCTTTTAGCTTGAAAAATCTTTCTAACATTTTTCTCCACCTCTATTAATTTTTATAATGTTTCAAGGAGTAATCTACAGACGCAAATTACTCCTTGATATAATAGCATTATTATCTGAAAAAATAAACTCTATTCCATGAACATACTATAAAAATCCTTACATGGTGTAGGTTTTCCATAGAAGAAGCCCTGTATAACTTCACAATTCATATTGTGCAGAATATCAATCTGATCCTGAGTCTCAACACCTTCAATTACGCATTCGATATCAAGCTCTTTCAACATTGCAGTAAGATGTCTTAACATTACTACACTCTTTTCATTTGTTGTAATATCCTTGACAAGAGATCTGTCTATTTTGGCAACTCCAAACTGGAAATTAACCAAAGTCTCCATATTAGCATACTTTGTTCCAAAATCATCCATTGCAAGCTCAAAGCCCATTTTACGAAGGGAATTTGCAATATTACTAATGATTAAGTGATCCATATCACTAATTGTCTCAGTAATTTCAATCTGCACATATCCCTTTGGGGTACTATATCTTTCCATTATCTCTCTGACAGCATCTATAAGACTTGGATGAATTAGTGTCTTCTTAGAGAAATTAACTGAAATCGGAATAATAGCTTTACCCGCTTTCACGTTCTCATACTGGAATTTACATACATTGTCTAATACAAAAAGATCAATCATATGTACAGCATTGTGTTCCTCGAGCAGTGGAATAAATTTTAGTGGTCCTATCACACCAAATTCATCACTGAATAATCTGACAAGAGCTTCTGCACCAACAGTTTTTCCAGTATTCATATTAACCTTAGGCTGAAGAAATACAGTAAACTTACCCTGATTTAAATCATTCTCTACATCCATAATGACCTTCTTAGCCTGCTTGAAAAGAGGAACATTTTCCTGACGCAGACGTTCTTTGTCAATATTCATTACTTCTTCTGCTTCTACAATCTGCTTGCCGATATTGACGTTCTCTCTCCAGCTAAAGCCTCCTGCTACTGCAAAATCCAGTGCCTTTAGCTTTGCATTCATCTCAGAAACGAGATTCTCGAATTCATTCTGTCCTATATCCGGGCAAAATGCAAGAAACTCATCATCATCAAACCTGTATAAGAAATTACCTGAAAATACATCTCTTAATGTATCTGCAACGGTTTTTAACCTGTTATTTCCTGTTGCATATCCAAAAGTACTGTTTACTTTCTTAAGACTTACTATATCAGTAATAAAGAGTCCCAGTGAATCAAGCATTAAATCAGTACTGCCCGCATCCCATTTTTTGAATTTTTCCCGTCGTAATAAACCTGTAACCTTGTCATGACTTTCTCCATATTCAAATATGTTTTCCATCTTCTTAAATGAAATCTGGCTTCCAATAAAGGAAGTAATCATCTCAATTAATTTTCGATCACACGCATTCTCTCTTGGATTTAATACCAAAACTGCTCCAGCAACATCATTGCCAATCTTAATAAGATTTCCCTCAAATGACCAGATTCTTAAATCCGCAAGTTTTTTGTACAACACAGAATTCGATTTTTTAAAAGTCTTAATATCATCTACGAATACACTGCCATCTTCATTGTATATGGAAGTCAGATCCGTAACTGGTAAGCTGCTTACACCCATTTCAACCAGCTTTGCAGTAGTTTCAGCACTTGATTTATGCTGCTGTACAAAATGAAGTTTACCATTTTCATCCTGATACGTAATAATAGCACAATCTGCCCCATAATAATTTAACAGGGTTTTAGCACATGCTCTGTACTCACTATCCTCTTTATAACCAGTTGTAACATAATTAAAAAGCTCATCAATTGTCTTCTGGCTCTTTTGCTTTAATCGCTGTACCTGATTAATATGTGTTTTATCAGATATATTAATTATGCTTACTCTCTCTATATTTCTGTCATCAATTTTTCCAAATTCAATGTGCAACAGCAAATTAGCATTACCAAACAATTTTCCAAGAAAAGAATTGCTTCTCTCTGCGGCTATAGACGCAATATGTCTTTCACCCAAATCTCGTCTGCATTCTTTGATTTCAACATAATCCTCATCTAATGGTGTCTTAATAAACAAAGACAATGTATAATCATCCATAACAGATGCCTTTTTTGCAGCACGATTCATAAAAAGAATCTTTCTCTCATCAAGGCATGTAACGATAATATATTCCGGATTATTGTTCATAACAGCCTTGTCAAATTCATCTATTCCACTATCATCAAAATCTATATTTTCATCTGCATTTATTTTGCAGACTGATTTTTTCTCAACCAAAACATCTTCATAGAAAACAAGCTGATTCTTTCCATTCTTCTTTGCAGAGTATACGGCCTGATCTGCCTCATAATACAAATCCTTAAAGGTCATAAATCTATCACCACGAACTGCCACTCCCATTGAGGCAGAATATTCCATGTCAAAGATAATATTCTTTAAATCATTTGTAAGCTGATTACAGAAATCATCAATTTCTGTTCTATCATCAAATCCCCATACAATAATTGCAAATTCATCACCGCCAAGTCTTCCTGCATATCCTCTGTTTTGCACATTATGTTTTAAAATTTCACCAGTCTGGCTTAACACCATGTCTCCGACATTATGTCCTAATGTATCATTAATCATCTTAAAATCATCAACATCTATCATCAGAAACATTATGTCACTTTTTTCTTCTTTTAATACCTTCTCACACAGGTTTTCAAAAGTCGCATGATTATACACTCCCGTAAGAGCATCAATCTCTGCCTTGCGTCTTATAGACTCTTCCACCTCTTTCTGGTCCTGAATCGACATAAAACGACCTGCAACAGTAGTAATCTCATCTGGTTGGTCAGGATTATCTGCAATACTCGCAAGAAAGAGTCTAAACCATTCCTTTCTTTCAGAAGTATTCATATGAATATCTAAAACCTGCTGACAAGAACTCTCTGTACATTTATCAATAGCAGTTTTGAATGCTTCTCTGTCTTCCTCTGACAATTCGGCAAGATATTTATCCAGATTTGTTCTGTAATTTTCAAACACAACATCCTCTGTGAACTCGCCATTCTTGACAGCAAAGTGAACAGCCACATCCTTCTCCACATCGTATTGGAACATTCTTTCCCTGTTGTATTCAGCTATGGCTTTTAGAAGTTCGTAATGTACTTTAAAATCCTGTTTATTCTTCATGTAAAAACCCTCTTTGCTCCTAAAATCATCATAATTATAAGATTTCCGTAATTATGTCAGCTAATTCCGAAAGACTTTCTATCTTTGGAACACTTGCATTAATCGTTCCAAATCCATATGCAGCATGAATAAATTTAATACCTGCCTGCATTGTTGCATCATAGTCGCCCTGTATATCACCTACATATACAGCATCATCCAGATTATTTCTTTTAACAATAAGTGCTATGTTATCCCCTTTTGGATAACCGTTATTACCATAGCACTCTATATCCTCAAACAAATCCTCAAAACCATAATATTTAAGGAAAGTCTCTATATATCCAACCTGACAGTTACTTACTATATAAAGGTGATAGTCCTCTTTAAGCTTCTCCATTGTAGGACGAAGTTCAGGATAAAGAGTTCCACCATGCTCTGCCAGATAGTCATTTTCTATATTAAAGCAAGCCTCTGCAAGACGCGCCTTCTCTTCTTCATTGGCATCAGGAAAAAGACTGTCTGCAATAACATCCATGGTCTTTCCCATTAATCTGTACAGATCATCTGCTGTAACCTTTTCTCTCTTATAGCCGGCTCTCTCGATTGCAACATTCCATGACTTTGCAACATTCTCGGCCGAATCCCACAGAGTACCATCCATATCAAAAATAATACCTTTTTTCATAATAAACCTCCATAGTATAGTCCTATTGTACCATATTGATTTTTTTTAAACAATGTAAAATGCTTATTTTGCATATATTTTTCCCAAAAAAAGAGTACGATATTACAAAATCGTACTCTTTATCATTCTCTTTATTTATGCTTCATCAATTGCTTTTCCAATATCATGGCGCATATATTTGTTATCAAATGAAACCCACTCTGTAGCTTCATAGGCCTTGGCTCTTGCTTCTTTTAGAGTACTACCTGTTGCTGTAATTCCAAGAACACGACCACCATTTGTTACAATATTTCCATCATCGTCAAACTTTGTTCCTGCATGATAGCAGTAATAGTCATCCTTACCATCAAATTTCTCAAATCCTGTAATAGGGAATCCCTTTTCGTATGATACAGGATATCCGTCAGAAGCTAACACTACACATACGCAGGCATTATCTTCAAACTGTAAATCAATTTCATCAAGCTTTCCATCAACACAGGCTTCCATTACATCGATGATGTCATTCTTCATTCTTGGAAGAACAACCTGTGCTTCTGGATCTCCAAAACGAGCATTGTACTCAAGAACCTTTGGTCCATCCTCTGTAAGCATAAGACCAAAGAAGATTACCCCCTTAAATGGTCTTCCTTCTGCTGCCATAGCATCAACAGTTGCCTGATAAATGTATTTCTGGCAGAACTCGTCAACTTCTGCTGTATAGAATGGACTTGGTGAGAAGTTACCCATTCCTCCAGTATTAAGTCCTGTATCTCCGTCTCCTGCTCTCTTGTGGTCCTGAGCTGATGACATAATCTTGATTGTCTTTCCATCTACATATGAAAGAACAGATACTTCACGGCCTGTCATAAATTCTTCAACTACCATTGTATTTCCAGCAGTTCCGAATTTCTTGTCTTCCATAATTTCCTTAACTCCGGCCTTTGCCTCTTCAAGAGTATTACAGATTAATACACCCTTTCCAAGAGCAAGTCCGTCAGCCTTTAATACGATAGGCATCTTAGCGGTCTCGAGATACTTAAGAGCTTCCTCGGCATCTGTAAAATTCTCATATGCAGCTGTTGGAATATTATATTTCTTCATTAAATCCTTAGAGAATGCCTTTGACCCCTCAAGAATTGCTGCATTCTTCTTAGGTCCGAAGCACTTAAGTCCTGCTGCCTCGAACTCATCAACGATTCCACCAACTAATGGATCATCCATTCCAATAATTGTAAAATCAATAGCATTGTCTTTTGCAAATGATACTAACTTATCAAATTCCATCGCTCCAATGTTAACGCACTCAGCAAGTGCTGCAATACCTGCGTTTCCTGGTGCACAGTAAATCTTGTCTACTCTCTCGCTCTTAGCTACTGCACGACAGATTGCATGCTCACGTCCGCCGCTTCCTACTACTAAAACTTTCATCTATTATGTCTCCTTATTAATCCTCATCAATTACAACACGTCCGTCAACTACAGAAACCTTACCATTTGCAATTAAATCAATTGCCTTTGGCATTATAATCCACTCAGCCTGTTCCATTACTCTCTTCTGTAAAACCTCAGGAGTATCTCCCTGCTTAATCTCTACAGCCTTCTGTAAAATAATAGGACCAGTATCTGTTCCCTCATCAACAAAATGACATGTTGCTCCTGTCACCTTAACCCCTCTTTCGAGTGCTCCCTCATGAACCTTAAGTCCATAATATCCAGTTCCACAGAAGGATGGGATTAGCGATGGATGAATATTGATTATTCTATTGCGGTATTTCTGAATCATCTCTGGTGGTATTACTACAAGAAATCCTGCAAGTACCACTAAATCAACTTCATAGCTGTCTAATTTCTCAAGGAAATCCTTGTTAAACTCAGCTCTTGTCTCGTAATTCTTCGGTGAGATACATACCGCTTCAATTCCGTGCTTCTTTGCTCTCTCAAGGGCAAAAGCTCCAGGATTATTAGCAATTACTACCGAAATCTCAGTATTGGTTATAGTACCATTATCTATTGCGTCAATGATGGCCTGAAGATTAGTTCCTCCACCAGACACACATACTGCTATCTTCATCAAAAGTCTCCTCGAAAATTATACTAAGTCTACACCCTTTTCTCCGTCGATAATCTTACCAACAACATATGGTGTATCTCCGGCAGACTTCATAGCCTCCATTGTCTTATCAACATCAGCCGGGTCTACTGCAACAATCATTCCAAGACCCATGTTGTATGTGTTGTACATCATCTGCTCATCTACATTTCCAACCTTTGCCATAAGCTTAAAGATTGCTGGAACTTCGTATGAGTTCTTCTCTACAACTGCACGCTTTCCTTCTGGAAGCATACGTGGAATATTCTCATAGAATCCACCACCTGTAATATGGCTGCATGCCTTAACTCTGACTCCTGCATCCTTTACAGCCTTAAGGGCCTTAACATAAATTCTTGTTGGTGCGATAAGAGCCTCTCCAAGAGTTGTTCCAAGCTCGTCATAATATGTATCAAGAGATTCCTTAGTCATATCAAAAATCTTTCTTACAAGTGAGAATCCATTTGAATGAACACCAGTTGAAGCCATTCCGATAAGAACATCTCCATCCTTTAAGTTCTCTCCTGTGATGATATCCTTCTTATCAACGATACCAACAGCAAAGCCTGCCAGATCATAATCATCCTCTGGCATAAGTCCTGGATGCTCAGCTGTCTCTCCACCTACAAGGGCACATCCTGACTGCTTACAGCCTTCTGCAACACCACCTACGATTGTTGCAATCTTCTCTGGGTAGTTCTTACCACAAGCTATATAATCGAGGAAAAATAATGGTTCTCCACCTGCACATGCTACATCGTTAACACACATTGCAACTGCATCAATTCCGATTGTGTCATGCTTATCCATAATAAATGCAAGCTTAACCTTTGTTCCGCAACCATCTGTACCTGATAAAAGTACAGGCTCCTCCATCTCCTTAATCTTCTCTAAAGAGAATGCTCCGGAAAATCCACCAAGACCTCCAAGTACCTCTGGTCTCATAGTTCCCTTAACAGCAGCTTTCATAAGCTCTACTGACTTGTATCCTGCCTCAATATCAACTCCTGATGACTTGTAATCCATTATCGTTCCTCCTAAATGCTTTCTTAAATAAAAGTACATTCTGTAAAAGTACATTTTCGTACTACTATAGTATAACTGTGACAGGGGTATTTTTCCAATTATATATTCTGATTTTTGTTATTAGAATTACTAATATAATTCTCCGTTTTTTATCACAGCAACTTATAAATGATTATATACATAATATGTAACTTCTACAATAATTCTCGAAGAATTTTGTTAACCAGTTCCGGATTGGCTTTTCCTTTTGTAGCTCTCATTGTCTGACCAACTAAAGCTGCAATTGCTTTCTCCTTTCCGTTACGATAGTCTGCAACTGCTTGTGGATTCTCCTTTATAACTTCCTCAATTGTCTTTCTTAGTTCATCCACATCATTTACTGTCATTAAGCCTTTTTCTTTTACATATTTCTCTGGGTCAATATCGTTTGTAAATATTTCTTTGAATACATCTTTTGCAACAGTTGAATTAATTGTCCCAGTTTCTGTAAGGTCAATTAACTTTGCAAGATTAGCTGGTGAAAAATTAACATCTTCCAAATCTATTGCCATCTCCTTGCAAAGACGCATAGTCTCTACCATTAACCAGTTTGATACTTTCTTGGGTTTATTGCATATCTTTGTTGTTGCCTCAAATATGTCTGCCATATGCTTTGACTCTGTAATTATTTTTGCATCATATTCTGGAATATCGTATTCCTTTTTGTATCTTTCTAGTTTTTGTGGTCTAAGTTCTGGCTGCTTTTCCCTGATTTCATTAATCCATTCATCTGAAACGATTACAGGCACTAAATCTGGTTCTGGAAAATATCTGTAATCGTTTGAATCTTCTTTTGAACGCATTGCATGTGATGATTCTTTGTTATCATCCCATCGCCTAGTCTCCTGTATTACTTTTTCGCCATTCTCTATAAGTGATATTTGTCTGGCACTTTCACCTTCGATTGCACGGGCAATAGCTCGAAATGAATTCAAATTCTTCATCTCTGTACGTGTTCCAAATTTTTTTGAACCGGTCTCTTTTACTGAGATATTTACATCGGCTCTCATCGACCCCTCATTAAGTTTACAATCCGAGGCACCAATGTACTGAATTGTCTGACGCAAAGTTTCAAGATAAGCAATCACCTCATCTGCATTTCTCATATCAGGTTCTGAAACTATTTCAATAAGTGGGACACCTGAACGATTGTAGTCAACTACTGATACATCTTCATTATCATCATGTATAAGTTTTCCTGCATCTTCTTCCATATGTATCTCATTAATTCTTATCAGTTTTTTCCCTGATTCTGTTTCAATTTCCACATAACCATTACGACAGATTGGATAGTATAACTGTGAAATCTGATAGTTTTGCGGATTGTCTGGATAAAAGTAATTCTTACGGTCAAATTTACTGTACGAAGTTATCGAACAATTCGTTGCCAGGCCTACTGCTACTGCATACTCAACCACCTTTTTATTCAAAACAGGAAGCGAGCCCGGCTGCCCTGTACATACTGGACAGGTATGGCTGTTTGGTTCTCCTCCAAACTCTGTTGAACAGGAGCAGAAGATTTTTGATTTTGTGGCTAACTCTACATGAACTTCAAGCCCTATTACTGTTTCATATTTCTTCATATTTCAACTCCTATAGCTCTTTTGTGTCTTTTTCTTCTTTGCCCGATATGGTCATTCTTGTCTTATCAGAAAAAGGACTGTGCAAATAGCCTCTCGACTGTTCAAAACTGTAAGCTGCTCTTATGATTGTTTTCTCGTTAAAGCAGTCTCCAATTAACTGAAGACCAATTGGAAGTCCATTAGAATCAATTCCACAAGGAAGTGAAATTGCTGGAAGACCAGCCAGGTTTGCAGATATTGTATATATATCATTAAGATACATCTGCATGCGATTATTAAAACTTTCACCTATTTTTGGTGCTGTTGTTGGTGCAACAGGGCCAAGTATCACATCGTATTTTTTGAATGCTTCATCAAAGGCTTTCTTAATTAGTGCCTTTACTTTTAGTGCTTTAAGATAATAATCATCATAATATCCTGCTGAAAGAACGAAGGAACCTAACATAATTCTTCTTTTTACCTCAGCTCCAAATCCTTGTGAACGGGATTTCTTATACATATCGTGAAGCCCCTCGTATTCTTTTGTCCTGTAACCATATTTAACTCCATCATAACGAGCAAGATTCGAGCTTGCTTCTGCGCAGGCAATTACATAATATGTGGGAATTGCATATTCAACTAATCCCAAGTCAAATTTCTCTACTATGGCACCTTTTTCTTCAAGAACTTTTGCTGCATTAAGAACAGCTTCCTTTACTTCAATATCGAGACCTTCTCCTAAGTAGTCTCTTGGGATTCCGATTTTTAAGCCTTTTACCTCATCTACTAATGCATCCGTAAATTTGTAATCGTCTCGTTTTACAGAAGTAGAGTCCTTCTCATCATAACCTGAAATAATCTCCAAAATTGTTGCACAGTCTGTTACATCTTTTGCAACCGGTCCAATTTGGTCAAGTGATGAAGCATATGCTATTAATCCATATCTTGAAACAGTTCCATATGTTGGTTTTATTCCTGTAACTCCACAAAATGAGCTTGGCTGTCTTATTGAACCACCTGTATCAGTACCAAGTGCAAACGGCACCTCCTCCGCTGCTACAGCTGAACAGGAACCACCTGAAGAACCGCCCGGGACATGCTCTGGATTCCATGGATTTTTTGTTTTTCCATATGCAGAAGTTTCTGTTGTGCTTCCCATTGCAAATTCGTCCATATTAGTTTTTCCAACCACGATTGCACCAGCATCCACAAGTCTCTTTACAGCCTCTGCTGTATATGTTGGAATGAAGTTATATAGTATTTTTGATGCACATGTAGTCTTAATTCCTTCTGTACACATATTATCTTTAATTGCTACTGGAACTCCTGCAAGTGGTCCTGTTAGCTGGCCATTTTCTATTTGGGTTTGGACCTCTGCTGCTCTTTTTAACGCACCTTCTTCATCTATGGTTATAAAACTGTTAATTTTTTCTTGGTGTTTTTTTATTACATCTAGTGCTGCAGATGTAGCTTCCACGGCAGTAATCTCATTCGCTTTTATTATCTTGCCAAGTTCAACTGCAGTTAATGACATTAAATCCATGAACTACTCCTTCCTATTCTCCAATTGTTTTTGGAACCTTAAATCCACCATTTTTTTGTGCTGGTGCATTTGCAAGTGTCGCCTTAGTTCCATCCCCATTCGTAACCACATCCTCGCGAAATACATTGTTTAGAAATAAAACATGGCTCATTGGCTCAACCCCTCTTGTATCAAGTTCATTAAGCTTATCAATATAGTCTAACATTTCAGCCATATCCTGCTTTGCAGCTTCTGCTTCTTCCTGTGATAAATCAAGCTTTGAAAGAATGCTAATACATTCCATTGTTTCATCAGATATCATCCTTAGACTGCTCCTCTCATTATTTTTACAATTCGACATAAAGCTATTATAATCTATTTATTGCAAAACTTAAAATGGTACATTAAAATACTAATTAATTAACCGAGGAGGTATATTTTATGAGCAAAATCAAAGCCGTAATTTTTGACTTGGATGGCACACTAATAGATACAGAAAAATATTATCGCCTTGCATGGCCAGCAGCTGTTGCAAAGTTTGGGTTTACAATGACAGATGAACAGGCTCTTTATATCAGGTCACTTGGAAAACCTTTTTCATCTGCCCAGTTTCTTGAATGGTTCGGACCAGAATGCGATTTTGAAGCAATAAAAGATTACCGCAAAAAACTTATGAATGAAATCCTTGAAAAAAATGGTATTGAACTCAAGCCTGGAGCTGTTGAAATACTTGATTTTCTAAAGGAAAACGGCTACATGACAGCTATTGCAACTGCTAATCCTTATGACAGAGCTGTTAAATATTTAAAGCAGATAGGTCTTTATAATTATTTTGATAAAATTATCTGTGTAAATATGGTAAATGAAGGTAAACCTTCTCCTGATGTATATGAATATTCATGTCAGGAACTTAATCTGAATCCCCAAGAGTGTATTGCTGTTGAAGATTCCCCAAACGGTGTGCTCAGTGCATACCGAGCAGGCTGTAAGGTTATTATGGTTCCTGACCAAAGTGAACCTGATGAAGAATTAATGCAATGCTTATATGCAAGATGTGACAATCTTATGGAAATAAAAAATTATATTTAGGAGAACAACGATGAATTTTACAACCAAAAATGAATTTGATAATTTTGATTTTACTGAACTTCATGTTAATGAAGTAGAATACACAGGAGAAACATTTAGAATCTGTATAGATGATGTCGGAATTTTACCAACAAATTCCAGAAATACTGATATTAGAAAAATGAGAGCTAACGGTCTTATTCTTTCCATTTTTGAAGTGAATATAACTGAATTCATTGAAGAAGGATACAAAATATATGATGCTGATGGAAATCTCCTGAATACAGAAACTGACATAGTTATCATGCCATCTGATTACCAAAAAGTATTTGAATATTTTGTAGACTGCTATGCATTCGAGATTACAAAAAAAGATAATGAATATACTTTTGTTATTGATGGCAATAACGAAAGAACTTATTGCATTAAAATTACAGGTTCATCAGACATGCAAGAATGGGACAAATTCTTAAATCCTTAATTTAATCAACAATTTAGCAAAGGGTATCTGTTTAATCAGATACCCTTAAAAAATCTATAACCTTGTAGTCCACTCAGAACAGTCTAACACTCTTGTTGCAAGTCCATCATAGAATTCCGGTTCATGGCACACCATAAGAATACTTCCGCTATATTCTTTTAATGCACGCTTAAGCTCCTCCTTGGCATCTACATCGAGATGGTTGGTAGGCTCGTCGAGAAGTAAAATGTTCGTTGGTCTGTTGATAAGCTTACAAAGTCTAACCTTTGCCTGCTCTCCTCCCGAAAGTACTCGGACTAAGCTTTCAATATGCTTTGTTGTAAGGCCACATTTTGCCAATGCACTTCTTACCTCATACTGGGAAAATGCCGGAAACTCATTCCAGATTTCTTCTATACAGGTTGTTGAAACAGACTGGTCCATCTCCTGCTCAAAATATCCAATCTCAAGATAGTCGCCTAGTTCTACTGAACCGGAAAGTGGTTTGATAAGTCCAAGAATACTCTTAAGAAGAGTTGTCTTTCCGATACCATTTGCACCTGTAAGTACAAGCTTCTCGCCTCTTTCCATCTCAATATTAAGAGCACTTGAAAGAGGATCATCATATCCTATTACAAGGTCATGAGTCTGGAAAATGTATCTTCCCGGAGTTCTGGCAGTCTTAAAATTAAACTCTGGCTTTGGTTTTTCGGCAGCAAGCTCGATAACATCCATCTTATCAAGCTTCTTCTGTCTGGACATAGCCATATTTCTTGTAGCAACTCTTGCCTTATTTCTTGCCACGAAGTCCTTTAAATCCTTAATCTCCTGCTGCTGTTTATTGTATGCAGCTTCAAGCTGTGCCTTCTTCATCTCGTAGACTTCCATGAACTTGTCATAGTCACCTACATATCTTCCAAGCTGCTTATTATCCATATGATAGATTAGATTAACTACACTATTTAAAAATGGAACATCATGCGAGATAAGAATAAATGCATTCTCATAGTCATTAAGATATCTCTTAAGCCACTCAATATGCTCTACATCAAGGTAGTTAGTTGGCTCGTCGAGAAGCAGAATGTCCGGTTTTTCAAGCAACAATTTAGCCATTAAAACCTTAGTTCTCTGACCACCACTTAAATCTGTTACATCCTTATCAAGTCCAAGGTCTAAAAGTCCAAGTGCCCTTGCAACCTCCTCAACCTTTGCATCTATCATATAAAAATCATGCATTGTAAGAAGGTCCTGAATCGTTCCTGCCTCTTCCATAAGTGCATTCATCTCGTCTTCATCAACCTCTGCAAGACGTCCGTAAATCTCATTCATCTGATTCTCCATGTCAAATAAAAAATCAAATGCGGATCTTAGTACTGATCCTATTGTCATTCCCTTTTCAAGAACTGTGTGCTGGTCTAAGTACCCTACACGGACATTTTTTGACCACTCTACTTTTCCCTCATCAGGCATTAATTTGCCTGTAATTATATTCATAAAGGTCGATTTTCCTTCACCATTGGCTCCAACTAAACCGATGTGTTCTCCCTTTAATAATCTAAACGAAACATCTTCAAAAATTGCTCTGTCGCCAAAGCCATGGCTTAAGTGTTCTACATTTAAAATACTCATCTTAATCTCCTTGTGACTCTTTGCGCCCGTGTGGGCATGCAGGTTAATCTTTCACTCCTGTATGTTAATAAAAGACCAGACTATTTTAGCAAATAATCTGGTCTTTTTACAAGCAATATATTGTTTATAGTCTGAACTTCTGAATAAGCTCTCTCATACTCTGAGCCTGTCCTGAAAGCTCCTCTGTAGCAGCCGCCGTCTCCTGCGCTGTTGCAGTGCTAGTCTGAACTACATCCGATATATTTCCAAGCTCAAGTTTAATATTTTCAGACTTTTCAGCCTGCTGCTTTGTATCATCTGCAATGCTGTCAAATGCCTCTGCTATGTCTGATGCGTCAGCAACAATTTCTCCAAGACACTTAAATGTACTGTCTGCATTCTTCATTGCCCTCTCTATTCCTTCGATACATCTGCTGATAAGCTGTGCTGTCTGCTGTGATGCCTCTGTTGTTCTTGCTGCAAGGTTTCCAACCTCGTCTGCTACTACAGCAAAGCCCTTTCCGTTATCTCCGGCTCTTGCAGCTTCAACTTCGGCGTTAAGTGCAAGTATATTGGTCTGGAATGCAATTGATTCTATTGTTCCGACAATCTTTTGGATATCTGCTGACATCTCGTTTACACTCTTAACAACCTCAACAAGGTCTGTCATCTCCTTATTACCTCTGTTAATAAGGTTTTCTAAGTTATTGAGCTTTTCTTTTACAGTTTCTTCATTTTCTGAATTCTTCTGAATTCTCTCATTAATATTTCTGATATCATCTGCTACCTGCTGGATTGAATTGGCCTGGGTTAATGTACCAAGCGATAAATTCTCAGTTGCATTAGCAATCTCTTTTGAACCTATACCTACCTGAGATGAAGCTTCCTGTACCTGTGCAATGAGCTCTGCAAGCATGTGTCTTATTGTATTTACAGCCCTTGCAAGCTCATCATACTCACCATCATAATGCTTCATATCCGGCTGTGACAAATCGTAATTTACAATAGCACCAAGTACTCTTTTTTCTTCTCTGATAATCTCTGTAAATGTATTCTGCAGAGTATATGTTGCATTCTGTAAAACTGCAAGCTCATCTTTGCCTTTTGCTTTATTAATGCTTTTTGAAAAATCACCTACAGAAAGTCTTTCAACTGCATCAACACTATTATTTACTCTCTTCAAAATATAACTTGAAAAGTTAATTGCGATTATCATTACGATAATGAAAATAACAACCTGTAATACTGTAAGAATGATTATTGTTCTATCCAAAGAAGCGCTGTAATCCGTTCTAGGCTCTACTACCAGCAGTCCCCATCCATTAGTATTCTCGATTGAATCATAGGCACATTCCATTAACTTGCCATCAACTTCATATGATAATAATCCAGCCTTTCCATCTGCAAGATCTGTTACAGCTTTTTTCATCTCAGGATATGTTTCTGCCATGTTAACCTGGCCTATCATGTCCTGATTTTCATGAACGATAATATTTCCCTCAGCATCAATAATGTATGCATAGCTGTTATCACTCACCTTGATTGATGCAATTGTTTCCAGCATAAAATTAATGTCCATTCTAAAATAGATTACGCCTTTTATATCACCATCTGTATTATAAAATGGACTTGCTACACTCATACCATATTTCCCGGTAAGCTTACTGAGTGTGACATCAGACACATTAACTTCTCCTGCAAGAGCCTTCTTTACATATTCCCTGTCACTAAAATCAGTTCCATCATTGTAGCTTACTCCATTAAGATCAAGAACGTTACCACTTGTAAAATTATAAGCCTTCGCCAGCTGTGAAATTCGCTCAAACATCTCCTTGCCACTATCGCTATGTGTCAGAACATAATCTGATGCTGATGCCCTTATCATATCCTCATAACTGCCTATTTCACCTGACAAATCTGCACTTGCAAGCTGCGCTGAAGTCGAAAGTCCGGTTAGAGCCTGTTTCTCTACCATATTTGCCGATTCTAATCCATAAATTACACCGACTACACAAATGGAAACAAATACCATTATGCTCATAAGTAAAGAAATTTTGGTTTTAAGTTTCATAATTAATTACCCCTTCTCCTTTGTTTAACCCATATAGGAATATTTTACCATTTCACTATTGCTATAACAAGAAAAAATATATGTAAAATAAGTATTACCGGCATTCCCAATACGAAATACCAATGCTTTGTTTTATGCCTGAAAAAATACATTCCACAAAGTGTTCCCACACTGCCCCCTAAAATACTTACAGCAAAGAGTGTCTTTTCCGGAATTCTCCATTTTTTCGCCTTTGCTTTATGCTTATCTATTCCCATAATAATAAAACCCGCAAGATTCATTATGAGAATATATATAACAAAAATTTGTATCCAGTTCATAACTATACTATCCTTATTTTTAATGCTTAAGTTCTTCTAGAAGCTGTGCTTTCTTCGTTCCGATAAGCAGTTCTTTTTTATATTCTTCATATTTTGGCACTGTATGTTCTGCAAGGAAAATCGCAGCATCGGATGTGATTGTAAGCTCTGTTACAAAAACTATCATTTCCTGCCCTGTACCAAATGCATCTTCCATGAATTTAAAAGTATTATTAAGAGCATTATCTACCCTTTGTTCCTTCTGCTCCAAACCTTCTCTCTCCAATTCAAATGCACTTCTTGCCTTATCAAAGGCTTCTTTTGACTCACATTTAGCAGAAATATCATTTCCTGCTTTCTTTATATTCTCTAATAATGCCAGTCTCATGTGCTCGTCTTTGCCTTTTAATATTTCCTCTCTTACCTCAAGCTCTAAGGCATCTGAGCGCATTTTAACCAGCTTGTCATATATGGCTTTTTTATCTTCTGCCGATTCTACCTGACTGCGATAATCCTTTAAGAATTCGTACCAGTAATCTACTCTGAGCTTTTGATTTTTATAATCGTTAAGCATTACTGTAAGTCCACTTAACAAAAGATTTACCACACTTAATCTCTCATCAAATGCTGCGTCAAAAAGACGGGCATATACCGCTGCCGGTGCTTTTCCCTCAAGAATTGCGGCTGTTGCATAATCATCCTGGTATTTTCTATACAGTTCAAAATATGCGGCTGCATCTTCGGCAATATCTTTATGGTGAATAAACTGTTTTACAGTAGATTCGTCGACTGGAATGTCAAGTTTTTCGTAGGTATCCATAAGATTACTGAGATCCTCCCAGCCTCTTGCTGTTACGAACATCATTCCGTCTACATCAGATTCTACTCTATAGAAATTATTCGGCTTTATATCAAGATAACTTAATATCGCTCCATTAATTTTCTTGCTTCTTGCGTATTCTTTCCAAACATTGTAGTCTGCTTCAACCTGCATGTAACGAACTCTATCGAGCGTTACCATATCAAAATCTCTTACCGACTTGTTATACTCCGGTGGATTTCCTGCTGCAACAATAATCCAGCCTTCTGGTACTGACTGGTTTCCGAATGTCTTGCACTGTAAAAATTGCAGCATTGTAGGTGCTAAAGTCTCTGATACGCAGTTTATCTCATCTATGAATAATATTCCTTCTTTTAATCCTGTAGACTTTATCTTTCTGTGTACACTTGCAATTATCTCGCTCATTGTATACTCAGTAACAGAATATTTCTTTCCATCAAATTCTTCTTCGCTTATCATTGGAAGTCCCACTGCGGACTGTCTTGTGTGATGTGTTATTGTGTATGCAACAAGGCCTATCTTACACTCCATGGCAATCTGTTCCATAATCTGTGTCTTACCGATTCCTGGTGCTCCAATAAGGAGGATTGGACGCTGGCGAATTGCAGGAATTACATAATCGCCATACTCATCCTTGGCATGGTAGGCCTTTACAGTATTCTTTATTTCTTCTTTGGCTTGTTTTATATTCATTATTGCACTCCTTTTTGTTTTGGCTGGACTGTGTAGGGGGCTTGTTTATAATTTATAATGCATCGCCCATGGTGGGATTAGGTTTTCTTCATATTCATCTAAAAATATGAAGGCTGTTTTATATGATGGTCGCTTCTTTGGGTAAATTCCCTTACCATCAGTAAAATACAGCAAACCTGAAATCTCTTTGAGTTCTCCTGTTTCTAACAGCTCATTTACATAGGTAAATACAGGACGAAAATCAGT
>JAXJTU010000139.1:0-4954 GCA_036309425.1 Agathobacter sp. | reverse complement strand
TCATTGACTCAACTAATACACGAAAGGCAGTTCATCTTACTATGGTAACAACTTACTGCGTTCGTCAGAACTCTCATTCTGGAATTATACAAAGCGAAGTTACACTAGAGGATCTATTTGCATAGTTTGAGTGTATGTAAGTATTACCACCAGGAATCAAGAATCGCACCTCTTCTTATTACAGAGGAGCGATTCTTTTTTTGCGTATTATCGCCAACTGTTGTCAACTAAATGTATTGAGATAGTATATTCTCTCCTCGAAAAGAGAAAAAGTAGTCTAATTACAAGTTGATATTGCTGGTAAAAAGAAAAATTATGGCGCAAGCCATTTCTTCTTTTCCCTTCTTTTGACTTTACTTTATTATCCGTATATATGAGTACGAGATTAAAGTAAAGTTGATTTTTTCTTTTCACGGCAAGTGCATATAGGTACGAAATATACGTGAGAATATCGCCGATTATGTCAACTAATTGCAGGACGTTCTCACTTATAGACCTTCAATCGTGAATCACGATGGCAACTTGTATTCTTTTCCAACATGTCGTTTAATTTTATCTACATCTATGACTCCTCGTTTTACGGGGTCATCCTATTCTACATGTTCCAATGTTGAATCCATGATCATTGAGGAGTCCATCAAAGTCAACATGATAAGCAATTATATCAAGTAGATTTATGGCTCCTCCAAGTGATGCTAATTTCTAGCACTAATTTGTCGTTATCTTCTCCGTATAGACGAATAGCTTGAGAGGTATTATTTAATCTAATGTCTTGTTGTAGGGGGGCACTGTTTTAGTGCATCCCCCATTTGAATGTATGACTAAAGTAAATCTGATTTTTGAAAGAGAGAATTATGGCAATGAAATCTTATTTAGTGTAAAGTTAGTCGTGTAGTTCGAACCACTCCCCTGAATCAAGGTACAGGTTTTATCGTTCTTGGCTACGGATTGTTTCTGTAGATACATTAAATCGATTACTCGGTGTTTTATCGAGTCTTTAGATTCTGCATGATGATAAAGCCAACCATATTCGGGTTCTAACTTCTGTAGAAGGTGGTTAGCTCTGTACCTCCAGGGGTGACCGTTTCAGTTATCCCTTTGCACAACTAAGTTCACTTTTCTCATCGATATACATCTCATTATGCTTGTGAAAAGAAAATCTATTGATTCATAGTATGGGGCCCTGTTTTAGGGCGTCAATATAAAAGTAAGAGATTGTTCGAACCAATGTCGCAAATCGCTACGGTGGTTTGACTAGGGCATCGTAACGAATTGTTGCATACGCAAACTCTCTTTTCAAAAAGAGAAAAAATCATGGCATGTGATAGTGGTGGGACGTTTCATCCTATCATCATTTAATAATACGCTATGCACGTGATTAAAGCAAGTTAATTACGTGATTGGCTTGAGGTCGTAATTCCCGACCCTGTTTACTTCTATTTAGAATCTTGCAGCCAGATTCGTTGATGTAAGTCATCAGTTGCTCACCGCAGGAGCTGGGGTGTAACGTTTGGTTACATCCCTTTCATCTACATGTTGAACAGTAGTATCTTAGATTCTTCTGTATCCTAATTCTAAATTTTACTTGTGATAGGGTGTTCGATTTTAGAACATCCCTCTCTTCGTTAATAAAAGTGACAGATTGACTTCTTCGTTGAGGGGTGTCCCTAATGAACATACCACCTTTATTGTCAACAATCATCTCATTTTGCTGGTGAAAAGAAAAATTCTATGGCGAAGCCATTTCTTCTTTTCCCTTCTTTTGACTTTACTTTATTACCCGTATATATGAGTACGAGATTAAAGTAAAGTTGTTTTTTCTTTTGGCTGTAATCATTATGGAAAATGTGAAATTCTACCCATATTTAGGGGCGGATTATGTGAAATACATGCTTAAAAGGTCTAAAAACGACTTCTAAATCATATTTTTCGATTGAAATATTCCGTCAAAAGAAAGAAATGAGTAGCTTTGTGTTATAAATATCAGTATAATACATATAAACCCTATTTTATGTAGATAACCATTAGTATAATGATAGATACAATTGCTTATGAAAGATTTATACGAATACTCTACTCCCGAACTAGTACGTATGTTAGGTGAACGCTTCAAGGAATATAGAATGCGATGCGATCTGACTCAAAAAGAAGTGTCGGAACTATCAGGTGTTGGCCTTACTACTATACACAAGTTCGAGAATGGTACAGCTGGTAATCTTTCATTGTCAACATTCATTCTTTTGCTGAAAGTGATTGGACAAATCAACTATTTAGATGACTTACTACCAGAGTTACCCCCATCACCTTATCTTATGCGAAGAAATGAAAAGAAAGCACAACGTATAAGACATAAAATTTTGAAAAAATAGGATGGATTTATGGTTATAATCAGCCAAATCGCCTAAATAAAGTGAGATTTGGCTAGATATGATAAAAAAACAGATGAAAATCGAAGAAGCTATACTTTATTGCCTCACAAGTCAGAACCGAGGAATGCGAACGGAACAGATTGCGGAGATGATTAACCGCCAACGCTTGCATATCCGCAAGGATGGGCAACCTGTTACGTCCAATCAGGTTTATGCGGTGATTTGTCGCTATCCCGATATGTTTGTTAAGGCAGAAGGACGGATAATGTCGATGATTTGAAAGCATTTGAGAATATTATGAATAAGGTTTATACTTTATCTTTTCCAGAAGCCCGAAATGCTGTTGTCTCAGGGGATATCCATGGAGACTTCAATCTCTTGGTGTATAAACTTTGTGTGCAGTATCAAATGAAGGACACCGTGCTAATAGTGGCTGGTGATTGTGGGTTTGGATTTGAAAAGAAGGAGTATTACGAGCAAATGGCAAGGCGTAATGCTAAAAGAATGAACGAGGCCAATAATTGGATTGTATTCGTGCGTGGCAATCATGACAATCCTCTTTATTTTGATGGCAAGCAATTCAAACACAAACGCTTTATTGCTATTCCCGACTATTCTATTCTTTTGGCCTGCAAACATACAATACTTTGCGTTGGTGGTGGAATCTCAATTGACCGACGTTATCGTATGGAGGAATGGAAGAATTATTGCGTAAAGCATAGAATACACTCCAATACAGAAGATAAATTTAGTAAGAACTTTTATTGGTCCGATGAAGCTCCGGTTTATAATGATGAAATGCTCACTCTGGTAAACCAGAAGTTTGCCATTGATACAGTAATTACGCATACTGCTCCAGAATTCTGCGAGCTGATAAGCAAAAACGGATTACATTCTTTTGCTGCTTCGGATGAAAACTTATTGAAAGACGTAGAGGATGAACGAACGACAATGACAAAGCTATATGACCGCCTTGTTTATGATGCTCACCCTCTTACGCATTGGTATTATGGCCATTTTCATCAGTCATGGCATTCCTCTATTGAAGGAGTGTTGTTCAAAATGCTTGATATAATGGAATTTACCCCGATTAATTATTAGAGATTATGCTAGCATACACATACATAGAAAAAGGAAAGTTCGCTTTGGTGGAGAAACCGAAGCCTAAACTTCTTGAACCTACCGATGCCATTGTTCGTGTAACAATGAGCAGTATTTGCACTAGTGACCTGCATATCAAGCATGGCAGTGTACCTCGTGCCGTTCCAGGCATTACCGTGGGTCACGAAATGGTGGGAGTGGTTGAAGAAGTTGGCTCTGAGGTAACCAATGTAAAGCCAGGCGATAGAGTAACCGTAAACGTAGAGACCTTCTGTGGAGAGTGTTTCTTCTGCAAGAACGGTTATGTAAACAATTGCACAGACCCGAATGGTGGTTGGGCGTTGGGATGCCGCATCGATGGTGGACAAACCGAGTATGTTCGTGTACCGCTTGCAAATCAAGGATTGAACCACATTCCCGATAGCGTGACCGATGAACAGGCCTTGTTTGTGGGTGATGTCTTGGCCACAGGCTTCTGGGCAGCTCGCATTTCTGAGATTACCGAAGACGATACGGTACTGATCATAGGAGCAGGACCTACGGGAATCTGTACTCTTCTTTGCGTGTTGCTTCATAAGCCCAAGCGTATCATTGTGTGCGAAAAGTCAGAAGAAAGACGTCGGTTTGTACAAGAACATTATCCCGAAGTATTGCTCACCGCTCCCGAAGAATGCCAGGACTTTATCATGAAGAATAGCGACCATAGTGGAGCCGACCGAGTGCTCGAAGTGGCCGGTGCCGGTGATACCTTCCGCCTCGCGTGGGAGTGTGCCCGCCCAAATGCCATTGTAACGGTGGTTGCCCTTTACGACCAGCCACAAGTTCTACCTTTACCCGACATGTACGGCAAGAACATCACCTTCAAGACTGGTGGCGTGGATGGATGCGATTGCGAGGAAGTTCTTCGCCTTATTGAAGCAGGAAAGATTGACACCACTCCACTCATCACGCATCGTTTTCCGTTGAGTGAGATTGAAGAAGCCTACCGCATCTTTGAGAACAAGCTGGATGGAGTGATTAAGGTGGCTATCATTTAATAAGAAGAAACTATGCAACCTCCGAAGATAGATAACTCCACTAAAGAAGAGCGTCAAGCCTATGTGCTCGATGCCTGGAAATGCCTGCACGATTGCGAGGCGTGTGGCAAGTGCCGTATCCTGAAAGGTAGGGATGCAGAAATGCTCTATGCAGATTACATCGAAGGTAAGCGAAGTTATATGGATATTACATTGGAGATTAGAAATAGTTCGATCAGATAGCTATGTCCATTTGTTGCTATATGACACCCATGAGTTGATAAAAACAGTTTGAAACCTTCGGAAATCGCTCTAAAATCAAAGGATTTCCGAAGGTTTCAGCGTGCTTTTCAATCTAATTAGATGAATCTTTTCTTCTTGTTATATGAGTCATAGAAATAAGGAAGCATTTTACATGGTAACAATACCGAATTATTTGCAATATTCCGGTATTACAAATATTGTTCT
>JAXJTU010000138.1:0-42883 GCA_036309425.1 Agathobacter sp. | reverse complement strand
GGTAAGGCAACGGACTCTGACTCCGTCATTTCAAGGTTCGAATCCTTGTGGGCCAGCTTTAAAACGATTCATTTTGAATCGTTTTTTCTTTTTTAATTTAAATTGTTTTAAGTGAGGGTTATAATGAGAACAAGAGAAGAAGCATTATTATATGCATTATCATTTAAGAATACTTATCAAGATGCTCCTTTTCATGATGATAATTGGCAATTGGTAAGGGTTAAAGATAGTAAAAAAGTTTTTCTATGGACATATGAAAGAAATGGTATAATTAATTTAAATGTTAAGGTTAACCCAGAATGGAGAGAGTTTTGGAGAACTCAATATGATGCTGTTATACCAGGATGGCACCAGAACAAAGAGCATTGGAATACGATAATACTTGATGGTTCAATACCGGATGACGATGTAAAGAGAATGATTGCTGAAAGTTATGATATAATAACTGACAGTCCATCGAAAAGAATATACAATGCAGTAAAGAAAATTCCAAGGGGCAAAGTTGCAACATATGGTCAGATTGCTGAAATGGCTGGAAATAAAAAAATGTCACGTGCTGTTGGAAATGCTTTACATAATAATCCAAGCCCAGATGAAATTCCTTGTTATCGAGTTGTAAATTCAAAAGGAGAACTTTCTGGAAATTTTGCATTTGGAGGTATGAATGTCCAGCAAAAATTATTAGAAGCAGATGGTATTGAGGTTGTAGAGGGTAAGGTTGATTTAGAAAAATACGGAATGTGAGGTATTAGTAATGGAAATATGGTATTATGAAGTTGTAAACATTGATGGTGATTATGCTCATTTAAAAAGAACTGACATAGTAACGGACGATTTAAAACTTGTAGCGCGTGCATTGCTTCCAGTTGAAATTAATATTGGAACAAAGTTAAAGTATGAATTGATGCAGTATGAGATAATTGGTTAATTATATTTAGAAAGGTTAATTTAATGTCAAGCAAAAGAGGAGCAGAATATTTAAAGAAAATTGGATTAGAAAATGGACATAATGCTGTAAAAACAATCGCATCACCTTTTTTTGAGGTTAGTGGTGATGAAGAAATAATTAATATTGCTTTGAGAAATTCGGCCGTTTATACCAAGCAATATGGGAAAAAATATAGACTTATGACCTTTATTTTAAAGAGAGATGATTCAGGATACATTCTTTTTAATGATAATGGTGGATATAATGTTGCTGGACCAATTGCGGTTAATGATATAAAAGAGTTTGCTAAAATTAATATTGATGCGGCTGATTTTATGCTTTTTGCAGAAATAGGTGATAATTTGTATACAGTGGTAACAATTGATTAAAAAAATGATAAAAATTTATGATAAAAATATTATGTAAATATTTTGTGGGGATTTGGATTGTTGGAGTGTTAATGAATTTTTCTTCATGTAAAATATATAATATTCCTACTAAAATTTATGAAAATGAAATAGTTATGAATACTGAGAATGTTGATAAAATTAAACAAATATCTACAGAAAATAATGATTTTGAATTAAAAAATATGGATATAAAAGATACAGAAATAAAAGATACAGAAATAAAAGATACAGAAATAATAGATACAGAAATCAATTATACGGAAATATGTAATAGTATTCAAGATGATGGAACTGACAAGTTTTTTTATTGGAATGAATTGAACGAATCTGTTATTGAGCGTATTACAGGAAACTCTTTTCCTTCAGATTCTTATAATATTGAGATTTCATATGAGGATTTAGCTTTTGTACATGTACTATATTACAATTTTAAAAATGAAGTGTGTGAAGGCGAAATTGTCTGTAATAAGATTATTGCTAATGATTTAGTAGAAATATTTGAAGAATTATTTTATAGTAAATATCAAATTGAAAAAATAAAATTAATTGATGAATATGATGCTGATGATATGAAGTCTATGGCTGATAATAATACTTCAGCATTTAATTATCGACTTGTTTCAGGAACAAATAGGTTATCCAATCATTCTTATGGACTTGCAATAGATATTAATCCATTGTACAACCCATATATTTTTACAAGGAATGGACAAAGACAAGTTCAACCTTATAATGCGAGTGATTATGTAAATAGAGAAAAAGATTTTGAACATAAAATTGATCATAATGATTTATGTTATAAGTTGTTTATTGAACATGGATTTACATGGGGAGGAGATTGGCATAATAGTAAAGATTATCAGCATTTTGAAAAAATAAATTAATATTAATAATTATTATGTTAAATTATTATAGGAGAGTATAAGTATATGAGTAAAAATGATATTTTGTCTGTTGACAATATGGCTAAGCTTCCGTTAGATTATGATAATTATATTTTTGATTTATATGGTACACTTGTAGATATATGTACAAAGGAAGATTCTGATGAATTATGGCAGAAAGTGGCTTTATTTTATGGATATTATGATGCTATTTATGAACCAGATGAATTGAAAAAAAGGTATTCTGAGCTTGTAAGGGGGAAAGAAGCTGAACTAAAGCTTACTTTGGAAAACGATTCTCGTTATGCACATGAAGCTAGTCCGGAGATTGAACTTACAGATGTTTTTACTGCTTTATTTGCGGAGAAAGGAATTAGTGCATCTGAAGAATTGGCTATTCATGCTGGTCAGCTGTTTAGAATTATTTCTACAGAGTATGTGAAGGTATATCCCGGAACAGTAGAGATGCTCAAGTTTTTGAAAGAACAGGGAAAAGGAGTATATCTTCTCTCAAATGCCCAGAGAATTTTTACTGCCCATGAAATGAATGTTTTGGGGATTTCAAAATATTTTGATGCTATTTTAATTTCTTCTGATTATAAAACTAAGAAACCTGATAAAAGATTTTTTGATATTATTATTGACAAATATAATATTGATGTGGATAAAGCCCTTTTTATAGGAAATGATTCATGTACAGATATTAAGGGAGCTAAGAATGTTAATCTTGATACATTTTATGTGAAGTCTAATATTTCTCCTAAAGATGATTCGGGAAAAGATGCATTGTTTTCTGTAGATAATTTTAAAGGATGGACTATTTAAAAATGTCCATCCTTTTTTTTGAGAATGATTTGCATAATAATTATTTGATTTAGTTACTTCGGTTGTTTTACAATGAAGTATTATTTGGAGCACCAGTAGAATCTCTTATGATTAATGGTGTGTAAAGTGTAATTTGATCCATTGGAATATTGTTTGTAAAGCATGAAATTGCATAATATGCTGCTTTTCCAATAGCTAGACGATCTTGTCTTATTGTAGTAAGTGGAGGCTCTGTCTTTTCAGCTATAGGAATGTCATCGAATCCTATTACACTCATATCATCAGGAACATTAATTCCGTTATTATGGCATTCCTCAATGGCAGATATTGCTCTAATATCATGAGTGCAAAGTATAGCAGTAATTCCTAAATCATACATTCTCTTAACATGATTCTTAGTAGAATCTTCAACATAGTAATCCATTCCTATGTAATCTTCATTAATTTCGAGATTATATTTTGATAGTGCGTCAAGATATGCATAATATCTGGCTTTTTGCACATATGATTCAAGAGGACCTGTTAACAATCCAATTTTAGTATGACCTAAATTTTTAAGATAACGAATTGCTTCGTCTATCCCTTCTCGACTATCGCAGCTTACGGAGGCTACAAATGGATTTCCAGGGATAAAATTATCATACATAACAGTTGGAATTTTGTTTGTGGAAAATGATGCAATCCATGGGTCAACAAGAGACATCCCCAAAATGAAAGATGCGGCATAGTCATTTTGCATCATAAAAACACCATATGTCATTCCTCGTTGGAATTCTTTGTCAATAGGCACTACATCAACTAGCCAACCGTCTTTGATTGCCATCTCTTTGAAACCAGTAATTATGTCATATCCAAAATGATTTGGATGAGTATATTCCATGTTTTCTATGAGTATACATATTTTGTTTTTTCTGTCACGAATATGTTTGTTTGTATATCCTAATTGGATTGCTGTTTCTAAAATTTTCTTCTTTGTTTCAGCACTAATATCAGTAGCGTTATTAAGTGCTTTTGATACTGTGCTTTTAGATAATCCAAGTTCATTAGCTATATCATTTATGGTAGCCATAGTAAAAAATCCTTCTGTCAAATATATTTTTTTATATAAGAATATTATATAGAATTTTCATCATTTTTACAAAATAAAAAGTGTAAATTATCTGTTTTTTTGATTAATAAAAACGAAATATAACGAAACAAATTATAAAAAAATATAAACAGTTTTTAAAGAATGCCTTAAAATAGCCATATAAGATGTGTGTTTACGAAACATGGTTTAGAATTGTTTCGAAACTACACTAAACAATAGTTTAGTTTTAGTGAACAAAATGCACAAAAGTGTTGTATTTTGACGATTTTTGTGTATATTATGCACAAAATAACTGTTGACGATATATAATAATTCTGATAATGTTAGTTATGGAAAAAATGTTAAAGTTTTTTTAGGGAGGAAGAAAATATGAAAAAGAAGCTTATGGCTTTGGTTATGGCAACAGCCATGATCGCAACAATGGCAGGCTGTGGAAGCAAAGAGGATAGCAAAGATACTCAGGCTGCTGGTGGAAATTCTGATATCACACTTAAGGTATGGGTACCACAGAATCAGGTTGATTCAGGAATTATCGACGAGCAGGAGAAGGCATTCGCAGAGGCTCATCCAGAGTGGAACATCACTTGGAAGACAGAAATCGTTGGAGAGGACAAGTGTAAAGACGAATTACTTAAGGACGTTGAGAAGGCTGCTGACGTATTTTTATTTGCATCAGATCAGTTAATCGAGATGCAGGAAGCTGGAGCTATTGCACAGCTTGGTGGAGAAGCTGAGAAGTTAGTTAACGAGTCAACAGCAGATTCAGTTAAGCAGACAGTAATGGTTGGAGATGAAATCTACGGTATTCCTTTCACACATAATACATTCTTCATGTACTATGATAAGACTGTATTAAACGAGGAAGATATTACTTCTCTTGAGAACATTATGGCTAAGGAAACAGGCGATGGTGTTTACAACTTCTACTTTGAGTCAGCAGGTGGTTGGAAGCTTGGATGCTACTACTACGGAGCAGGATGTCAGGTATTTGGTGAGGACGGAGATGACCTTTCAGCTGGATGTGACTGGAACGGAGAGACAGGACTTGCTGTAACAAATTACCTTATCGATCTTATCAACAATCCTAAGTGTGCATACGATGGAGAAATCGCTGTTTCAGAGCTTATTGCAGACCACAGACTTGGCGCTTGGTTCGATGGAACATGGAACTACGACATGTACCATGATGTACTTGGTGATGATTTAGGACTTGCAGTTATTCCTACATTTAATCCAGATGGAAATGATTACCAGCTTAAAGGATTCTACGGATCTAAAGCAATCGGTGTAAATGCTAAGTCTAAGAACATGCAGGCAGCTGTAGCATTCGCTACATTCCTTGGAAATGAAGAGAACCAGACACTTCGTTATGAGAAGTCAGCACAGATTCCAGCAAACATCAAGGCTGGAGAGTCAGATGCAGTTAAGGCTGATACTATGGCTTCAGTTGTAGTTGAGGAAGCTAACACAGCAAGTGTTATGCAGCCAGCAAACGCAGTATTCTCTTCAAGATACTGGACATATGCAGGAGCTATTCCTACAGAAATCAGAAGCGGTGAGATTACAAAAGAGAATGCTCAGGCTAAGCTTGATACATTCGTTGAGTCAATGACTGCTGAATAAAATTCAACTTATAATTTTAAAACTCTTAAATGAGTCTATTGGGTCGGGCGTATACATAAAAATTTATACGCCCGATTTGTAGCTGTTTGTAATACAATAAATTAGGAGGAACCATGAAGGATTCGAAGAAAAATCAGACTAGATTAGCTCGTCCAAGTGATGCTAGTGTAGGCTATGCATTCCGTAATGGAAATGTTATTACAAAACTTTCTTTGCTTATTTTCGGTCTTGGAAACTTAGTTAACAAGCAGATAATAAGAGGATTAGTTTTCCTTGCAATGGAAGTTGCATACTTTGCTTACATGTTTAATTTTGGTTTTAGTGCATTGGCTGGACTTAAAACACTTGGAACAAAGGAACAGGCTAAGGTTTATAATGAAGTAACCTGTGTTTATGAATATATTGACGGAGATAACTCAATGTTATTTCTCCTTTACGGAGTGTTAACAATTGCTGTTACACTTGCAATTATTTTTGTGGCAACAATGTCAATGAAGAGTGCTTTTTGTACTCAGTACCGTAAGGAACATAATTTACCAATTCCTTCTGCAAAAGATGATGTGCTTTCTGTTCGTCAGGAGAATCTTCATGTTGCAATGCTTGCATTACCATTAATTGGTATCATTACTTTTACAATTGTTCCTCTTTGCTTTATGATTCTTATTGCTTTTACAAGCTATGATCGTACACATCAGCCACCAGGAAACTTATTTACATGGGTTGGCTTGGATAATTTTAAGGCTATGCTTGCAAGCGGAAGTAAGCTTGCAGATACTTTCTGGCCAGTACTTGGCTGGACACTTACATGGGCAGTATTTGCCACATTTACATGTTTTATTTTAGGAACACTCCTTGCCCTTCTTATTAACCGTCAGGGAACAAAGATTAAGGGATTCTGGAGATTTATGTTTGTACTTTCTGTAGCGATTCCACAGTTCGTATCGTTACTTAGTATGAAGACTATTTTTAATGCTAACGGTCCTGTAAACGTAATGCTCAGACATTTAGGAGTAATTGGACTTAATGATTCAATTCCTTTCCTTACAGACCCAACACTTGCTAAGATTACTATTATTTGTGTAAATATCTGGATTGGTGTACCATTTACAATGCTTTCTACAACAGGTATTTTACAGAATATTCCAACAGAGCTTTATGAAGCAGCTCGTATAGATGGTGCTAACGCATTCACAATTTTCAGAAAGATCACATTACCATATTTGATCTTCGTTATGACACCTTACCTTATTACAACATTTACAGGTAACATTAACAACTTTAACGTAATATTCTTACTTTCAGGTGGTGGTCCTGATTCACTTGAGTACTACTACGCTGGTAAGACAGACCTCTTGGTAACATGGTTGTACCGACTTACAATTACGCAGAAGGATTATAACTTAGGTGCTGTAATTGGTATTTTAGTATTTGTTATTTTAGCAACACTTTCACTGATAACATACCGTAGAACCAGTTCATACAAAGATGAGGGGGCATTCCAATAATGAGAACAAAAAAGATTATTTCAAATACACTTGCCCATGTATTGCTTGCTGTACTTAGTTTTATATGGGTATTGCCAATATTTTATATTATACTTACTTCTTTTAGAAAAGAAGGTGGTTCTTATAAGAGCTACATCTGGCCAAAGGGATTTACGCTTGATAACTACATCAATCTTTTTAACCCAACAGGTCAGGTTGACTTCGTAAGATGGTTCTTAAATACACTTGTAATTGCTATATTTAGTACAATACTTTCAGCATTTTTCGTATTATGTGTATCTTATTGTATGAGCCGTCTTAGATTTAAGATGAGAAAGCCATTCATGAACATTGCACTTATCCTTGGAATGTTCCCAGGATTTATGTCAATGATTGCTGTATACTATATCTTAAATGGATTAGGATTCCTTGAAACAGGATTACTTAAGCAGATATCTCTTATAATGGTTTACTCAGCTGGTGCTGGCTTGGGCTTCTACATTGCTAAGGGATTCTTTGATACTATTCCAAAGACAATTGATGAGGCTGCTTATATTGACGGTGCTACAAAGTGGCAGACATTTACTCAGATTACAATACCATTGTCAAAGCCTATTATCACATATACACTTATTACAACATTTATGGGACCATGGGTTGACTACATTTTCGCAAAGGTAATCATGGGTAATGATACAAAGTATTATACAATTGCTATCGGTCTTTGGACTTTACTTGAGAAGGAGTATGTTGAGTACTTCTATACACAGTTCTATGCAGGCTGTGTACTTATCTCAATACCTATTTCAATTCTTTTCTTATTAACACAGAAGAATTATGTAGAAGGTATGTCTGGAGCCGTAAAGGGTTAAAAAATATACGGGCTGTATTATTTATACAGCCCGTTTTCTAGCTTTATAGGAAATAATTATTTCTTTAATGGGAGGGAAATATGTTTAAATATTCAAAAGAATTTGATGAAAAATATGAGTACACCGGTAAGGACCTTGGTGTAACTTGTAAGGATGGTAAAACAAGCTTCAAAATCTGGGCACCATTTGCTGAAAAGGTTGAGCTTTGCATTTATAAAGAAAGCTATGAAGGAATGGAACTGGATATTGACAGTATTCCAACAGATTGTGACAAGTATGTTATGGAAGAGCAGGATAAGAAGGTTTTTGCATATAGCTTTGATGAGAGCCTTCATGGACTGTATTATGATTTTCTTTTATATACAGATGAAAAGACTGTAAGAACTGCAGATCCATATGCTACAGCTTGTAGTGCGAATGGTTGCAGAAGTGCTGTTGTTGATCTTTCTCTTTCAAATCCGGAAGGCTTTGATGAGGATAAGGCACCTGCAAAGCAGAATGAGAATATTATTTATGAGCTTCAGGTTAAGGACTTTTCTTACGATAAGGAAAGTGGTGTTGAGGAGGCATATAGAGGAAAGTTTAAGGCTTTTGCAGTTGATTCAAAGGGAATTGAACACATGAAAGAACTGGGAATTACTCATGTGCATTTACTTCCATTTTATGACTTTGGATGGCTTGATGAGTGTGGAAGTGATAAACAGTTTAACTGGGGATATGATCCATTTAATTTCAATGTTCCGGAAGGTTCATTTGCAACAGATGTAAGTGATCCAACAGTCAGAATCAGAGAGTGTAAGGAAATGATTCAGGCACTTCATAAGGCCGGAATCAGAGTAATAATGGATGTTGTTTATAACCACATGTATGTTGCAGATAACTGGCTTGAGAGATCTGCTCAGGGATACTATGACAGAGTTGAGGAGGATGGAACATATTCTGATGGTTCAGCCTGTGGTAATGATATGGCTGCCGGCAGGGCAATGGTTGATAATTATATTGTTAATTCAATTCTTTACTGGGCTAAGGAGTATCACCTTGACGGATTCCGTTTTGACCTCATGGGACTTCTTACAACAGAGCTTATGAACAGAATTAAAGAAGAACTTGATGCTGAATATGGAGTAGGAGAGAAGTTCTTATATGGAGAGCCATGGAGTGCTGCACCTTCTCCTATGGAAAAAGGAACACATCCAGCGAATAAGCCTAATGTACAGCATTTAAATAAGGATATTGCAGTGTTCTGTGATGCAACAAGAGATATTATTAAAGGTGATGTTTTTCATGCAGATTGGCCAGGATTTATCAATGGTGGCGAGGATATGGAAAAAGACATACTTAAGGCTGCAAAAGGCTGGGTAGAAGGCAAGGAAGGATTTACTCCACTTAGTTGCACTCAGATAATTAATTACGTATCTGCACATGATAATTATACATTGTGGGATAAGCTCATATTTACATCTGAGTATGATGAGTATGAGACTCCTTTTGAGGATATTGTTGCTCTTAATAAGCTTGCTGCATTTATGTATTTTACATGTCAGGGATACATTTTCTTCCAGGCTGGAGAAGAAATTGGTAGAAGTAAGTTGGGAGATGAGAATAGTTTCCGTTCAGATCCAGAAATTAATATGATTAAGTGGTCTAACAGAGACTTATTTGCAGACTTATTTGAGTATTATAAAGGTCTTATCAGACTTAGAAAGAGCCTTCCAGGATTATATGAGAAGAAGGATGGAAAGGTTTCTAATACTAAGGTTGTGGCACCTAAAGTTGTATCATTTGATATTGTTAACGGACCAAACAGCACACTTAGTGTTGTATATAATGCATCAGAGGATGATGTAGAAATAAAACTTGCAGAAGGTGACTGGGATGTATTAGTCGATGATAAAAAGGCTGATATTCATCGAACAGTAAGTGGCACAGTATCGGTAAAGGCACACAGCGGAATGATGCTTACTAATATATAAATATATTTAAAGGAGACTATTATGCGTTATTCATATGGAAGACAGGATTTTAAGACATTTGAGCGTAGTGAGGAAAATTGTTTCCTTATGACAAATGGTTTAGGTGGTTTTAGTTCGATGACAGCAGCTTTTTCATGCAGCAGAAATGATCACGCACTTCTTATGAGCTGTAAAAAGGATGAGGCCCCTAATCACAGATATAACATGATTCACAGATGTGTAGAAAAATTATGTATTGGGGAATCGGAATACTTTCTTTCTACACAGAATTTTGGAGATGAGAATCCGGAGGACGGATATAAATATATTTCTTCATTTTATGTTGATGATTGCCCAGTTTGGCGGTATGATATAAGTGGTGTTGAAATCACTAGAAGCCTTGTTCTTTCATGTGATGATAATACAGTAGCCCTTAAATATACAATTAATAACCGTTCAGGTAAAGAAGTATGCCTTAAGGTTATTCCACAGCTTCAGTTTATTCCTAAGGGGCAGATTCTTGATAAGGCTCAGGAGTTTACTTTTTCTGATAATGTAATCATTTCTAACGGACAGAAGCTTTATCTTAAGACAACTGGCAATGTTACAGTTTTTGAGACAGAGTATGATGACAGACTATATTATGCTTATGATGTCTGTGATGGAAGAGCTGAAAATGGTGCTACTGCATCAAATCATTACATAGAATTTAAGTGTAATGCTGGTGAAAATAGAACAGATAGTATCGTGTATGGAATTGATAATATAGAGGATGATTTTGATACTCTTTATAATAAGCTTAAGGAGTATCGTAAGAAGCTTCTTGATGCAGCCGGTTTTGAGAATGAGACTGCAAAAGCCCTTACTCTTGCAGCTAATCAGTTTATTTCACACAGGGCTTCTACTGACCAGAAAACTATTCTTGCAGGTTTCCCATTCTTTGAGGATTGGGGAAGAGATACAATGATTTCTCTTACAGGATGTTGTATTTCTACAAGACAATTTGACACAGCAAAGAGTATTTTAAGAACATTTATGAAATACTGTAGCAAAGGTCTTATGCCTAATCTTTTCCCAGAAGGAAAAAATGAACCATGGTATAACACTGTAGATGCGGCACTTTTATTCGTGATAGCTATTTATGAGTATTATAAGGCTGCTAATGACAAAGAATTTGTGGAAGAAGCCTGGGATGTCATGAATGAAATAGTAGACAATTACGAGAAGGGTACAGATTTCAACATTGGAATGGATGATGATGGACTAATTCATGCTGGAGGCGGATATGATCAGGTTACATGGATGGATGTGCGTTATGAGGATATTCTTCCTACACCTAGACATGGAAAGCCAGTAGAGATTAATGCGTACTGGTATAATGTACTTCGCATTATGGACTATTTTACAGCAGAGCTTGGTAAGAAAGCAGATAAAGATTATATGGCTATGTCTGAGCTTACAAAGGATAGCTTTAATAAGCTGTTTTGGAATGAGAAGGATGAATGCCTTAAGGATGTTATTTCAGGAACAAAAGCTGATATGCAGATTAGATGTAATCAGATTTGGGCGGTTTCAATGCCGTTTTCTGTCTTGGATGCAGACAGGGAAAAAGCTGTTGTAGAGTGTGTATACAGAGAGCTTTATACACCAGTTGGTCTTAGAACATTATCTCCTTCAGATGAAGAGTTTAAGCCGGAATATTCGGGAGAGATGAAAAAGAGAGATTTATCGTACCATCAGGGAACTACATGGACATTCCCACTTGGTGGATATTATCTGGCTTATCTTAAGGTAAATAATCACTCCAATGAGGCAAAAAAGCGGGTTTTAGAGCAGCTTGAAGCTATTACTTGTGCTCTAAGGGAAGGATGCATAGGACAGCTTCCTGAAATTTATGATGGACTTAGACCTGTATCAAGTAAGGGATGCTTTGCCCAGGCTTGGAGTGTGGCTGAAATTTTAAGGGTATATAGAGAACTCTAGAAGGGTTATAATATGAAATCTATACAGACTAAGTTTATTGTGCTTATACTTTCTGCATTAATAATTAATGCTGTTTTGATTGGTGGATATGCGGTTTATCATATTAATTCTGTTGTTAATCAGGATACAGAAACAATGATGAACGCTATCTGCACAGAACAGGGATTGAAGATAGACATGCAACTTCAAAAAATAGAGCAGTCAGTTACTGCTATATATAATTATGCAAATACAGAAGTAGATTTTTCATCTATGATATCAGATGAAGAATACAGAATTGAATATATAAACGAAGTAGAAAAGTTATCTGTTGATATTGCAGAGCACACAGATGGGGTTAGAGCTGTATATTTTAGAATTGATCCAAACCTGACAAAGCCCGAAGAAGGATTTTTCTACGTGCAGGAGCAGGATGAAAGTAAATTTGTTAAAAATAAAGTAACACGTATTTTGGATTATGATAGAAATGATACCGAGCATGTTGGCTGGTTTTACCAGCCAAAGGATGCCGGACATCCTATATGGATGAGTCCATATTACAATAGGAATATAGATATCCTTATAATATCCTATATTATTCCTTTTTATTATGACGAACAGTTTGTCGGAGTAATAGGAATGGATATGGATTTTATAATGTTAGTTGAATTGGCAGATAGCGCTGCATTATATGAGGGTGGTCATGCTAATTTGGTTGATATGGATTTAAAGAAGATTTACTATGAGGAAGAAGAATCAGGGGAAATTCTTGAGTCGGATATTACAGAGAATTTATATAATAATCTCAGTTCAAAAGACTATTCTGACAAAACTCTTGAGGAATATAATACAGAGCATGATAAATATGTTATGGCTGATTGTTCTGTTGATAATGGAATGAATTATATTCTGTATGCTCCTTCAAAGGTAATTCATAAAAGGCGAAATAATTTAATTACAGCCATTGTTATCATTACCTTTGACGTTGTACTGATTTTCTGGGCATTTACAACTTATATGACCAGTCAGATTATTCGCCCATTAAAAGCCCTTACAGCTGCTTCGAAAAGAATTGCTGAAGGTGAGTGGAGTGTAGATATTGAATGTAACACAAAAGATGAAGTGTGTACACTTACTAAAAGTATTAACAAAATGGCGCATAAGCTTAAAGAGTATGTTTCGGAAATTAATCATATGGCGTACAGGGATAGTCTTACCGGAGTTAAGAATAAGAATTACTACAACGACTACATTAAGATGCTTGATAGCGATTACAGGGTGAATGGTAAGCCATATGCTGTAGTAGTTTTTGATGTGAATAATCTAAAAGAAATTAATGATGAGTATGGGCATATAGCAGGTGACATTTTACTTACGGAGGCATGCTCATATATCTGTCATACTTTCACTCACAGCCCTGTATTTAGAATTGGTGGGGATGAATTTGTAGTGATTTTAGAGGGTGAAGATTATTTTAACCGGAATGCTTTGTTAAAAGATTTTGAAAATAATATGGAGAATAACAAATTATCAGTTGAGCCATATTGTTCTGTAACTATTGCTTATGGGATGTATGAAAATCAAGAGCTTGCAGAAAATTTTGACAGTATTTTTAAGTCTGCAGATGAGAAGATGTACGAAAAAAAGCGTCAAATGAAAGAAGCCAATCAGTAAAGACTGGCTTCTTTTTTTACTTGAAATTTTATTTTGTAAGAATTTGACCGAGCCATTCCCATGCACTAAGCCCTGTGCCATCATCAGTTTCATTATTATCAAAATATATCCATGAAAGATGTCCATTGTATTTGTGAGGATTTCCAAGAGCATCTTTGTATAAGCCAGAGGTATCAATTACTTCCTTTGCTTCAAATACATGAAGGTCTTTGCATTCAGCAGCCTGTAAACGTCTTATAGTAGGAATCTCGTGTACCTCAGGGATTACTACTGGGTCATCAGCTGAATAGATGAAGTAAAGTGGTACTTTTGCAAGCTGTTTTATCTGTTCATCACTTATACTTGCGTCAGGGACTGCTTCACAGATTGGGATGGCAGCACAGAATTTATCAGGATAATTCATAGCCAAAAGTACTGACATGTAACCACCGTTTGAACATCCACCAATTGCAATTTTTTCTGCACCAATTTTCTTTGCATAGTACATAATAAATTCATATAATGACTCTGTGTAATATGAGTGGGTATCTGCTTCTATTAATCTGTTTACGAAGTTACTCTGTTGTCCATCACCGTCCATCCAGTAGGTCTGGCATTGTGGCACTAGTATGTGGGCTCCACCAATCATATTCTGGAATTTATCACTTGCAAGACATGTTCCTTTGTGACCCAGGAGAGGGAGGTATACATCGCTGTTTTTATGATGTCCTTCACCAAGTCCATGCAACCACACAAAAAGTGTTTTAGAATCATTTTCAGGTGAATAGCTTGCATAGTCATAGACAGTGCCATCTGATGTTGTATATGTGTTTTTAGCGAACATATCGGCAGCTGTTGTCATCTGTGTATATGAAGGATGAATTGCAAGTATCATGTCACCGTCATAGCTTATATTAAGCTCATAAGGGGGGCTCCAATGGAATATGCCGGCTTTTGTAGTGTTGGCAAATGGAGAGCCTTCTGTAGGGCTTACATAAAGCTCTATGGCAAAATGTGCAGACGGACCTTCTATACGGTTGCCATAAATGTCACAAAGGTAGGCATCTGTAATTTTTCTGGGTAATCTTTCTGTGTGCAAATCCATATTTGGAGTAGATTCGTCGGATACCATTTTGTGCTCAATTACTTTTATTTTATGTGCGGAAATAGAAGAAATTTCTTCCTGTAAGGTGATAATGGCCTTGTCAATGCCGCAGCCCCAGTCATAGTTTCCTGCATGTATTTTGTATTTTCCATAAACAATCTTTATTGCCATTTGTGAATCCTCCAGATTGGTTCGTTAAAATGCATATACCTATGCGCATTCGCGCGTGATATAATGAGTTTTGCTCATTATATCATATGATTTCGCATATATTCCATATAAATTTTGGTTTGTTTATGTCAATTTATGGTTTTATTAAGAATGTAAAAATATAAAAAAGTAAACATATAAACTTTTCGTTAAAGTTGTGTTTCGCGAATAGTTATAAAAGTGACCTGAAAAAAAAGACAGCCTTTCGATCTGCTGTCTTTTTAGGAGAAGGTATTTTACTATGGGGATAGTAAAAATATATAATGTATTGGGGGGTTTTTACATTAATTATAATATCAGTTTTCTCTCAATTAGTGTGCACAAACATTGCAAAATTTTTATGATTTAATTATGCAAAATATACAAGCTGTAAATAATAAAGTCCACGAAACAGATTAATAAGTATCTGTTCCGTGGACAATTTGTGCTAATAATAAAAGCTAAGCTTATTCTTTTAATACATCTAATATTGCTTTAACTTCATCAGCTGTGTTTATTACATTATTAGATGAGGCGGCAATTTCTTCTGTTGATGCGGCAAGTAATGTTACTCTGTCATTAACCAGATTTACTACATTAAGCAGGTCTTTTGTTTCCTGACGGATTTTGCCAATAGAATCAAGTACTTTTTCCTGGCTGGAATTACTCTTTGTAGCTGTAGTTTTAGAGTCCTGGGCAAGTTTATTAATCTCATCTGCTACAACTGCGAATCCTCTTCCTGCTTCACCGGCTCGTGCCGCTTCAATACTTGCATTAAGTGCAAGTAGATTAGTTTGAGAGGCGATTGATACAACTTCTTCATTATTTGCACTTAATTCACTAATCAGAGTAGATATTTCCTGCAATGCGAGATCTAATGACTGACAGAAATCAGAGACGTTTTGCATGTCTGTTGTTATTTCTGTACTTCCTTTTGCATTGGCCTCATTTCCTGCAACCATTTCACCTACTGATTCATAGAGTCCGTCAAAGAGAACATTTGCTTTGTCAATTGTTTCTTCAATCATTTCATGTTGATTACGAATCGCATTTTTCTCTGACTCTACAACGGCTGCCATTTCTAATGCTTTTTCTTTTTCGATTTCTACTGCAGTTTTAATATAGTGTATACAGTTTTCTTTTTTATTAAAACCATTATGTATTGCATTTGCCATTTCTTTACAAGTTTCGTATCCACAACATTCACAATCAATGTTTCTTGATTCTTCGGAGGTTTTTAGCATGTCATTAAAAATTTCATTTAACTCAGAAGGAGTTGGGATTGAATATGCGCACTCTTTTGAGTGGTCTGTATATGTTCGAATATAATCATTGAGATTTAGATGTTCGAACTGTTTGTTTAGTTTTTTTAGACGTTGCTCAGGTGATAGTTTTTTTGACCAGGTGCTTAGTTTACTGTTCTTTTTACATTTTTCCTCTATTTTTGAGATGTTATATAATGCATCGTCTGTTTGGATTTTACTTTCTTCTACTGCTGTTCCATATAGACATCCCATACCACAGTTTAGAGCATCAATCATAAATGCTTTATTAGTACCTTTTGCTATATCTTCCTTATGTTCGTTTAGGTAGTGATATACATGTTTTTCACCTTCAACCTGACGAATGTAAATGTCTTTTCCTAAGAACCAGTATACATTTTCTTTTAATCCACCAGGCATTGGATAAATTGAACCTAAACCATATTCGATTTCGTCTTTGGCCAGATCACCACTTATTTTGTTGGCTTTGATGTATTTCATTAAATGATCAAATGTCACATTGTACGAAATAATTCCTTTTGTATTTGGATCATCAATTTCTGCTTTTTTAGCAATGCATGGACTGATAAATGCGAGCTTGTCTGTAATGCCCATTTCTTTTCTGGCATAAATTGCACCACACATCATTGGACTGTGTACAGGAAAGAGTTTTGGAATTAACTCAGGGGCGTATTTTTCAATGTATCCAACAACTGCCGGGCATGGTTGTGATATTCCTCCGGTAAAGTTATGTTGTTGTATATAGTTGATATATCCCCAGGTTGTGATGTCGGCACCAAAAGAGATACTGATAATTCGATTAACACCAAGTCGTTTTAAACCGCCTAATACTCTTTCATATTCATTTGGATAATTGGCTTCAAATGCAGGGGCAAGAAGAATTGAAATTTTTTCTCCTTTTTTCAGGTCTGCAAAGAAACGTTCTGTGTCGTCATTAAATTGGCGTGCATGATGTTCGCAAGCATCAATGCAGGCTCCACATGCTATACATTTTATTGGATCGACAATGATTCTGTCTTTTTCATTTTGTGTTGTAGATATACATGCACCAATACAGCTGCATACTCGGATACATTTGTTGCAGCCAATACAATCATCCGTCGTATATACTAATTCCATATTTCCCCTCCAATATGCTTTTGTCTTAAAATATATAATGTTTTCAGTACTAATATTATTAATACCATAGTACTATATAATGAGTTATTTTTCAATATAAATTAATTACTTTAGCAGTATTAAATTTGTAAGAAATGCTTTTATAACAATAAAAAACAGGTATGCTCGTATATAAGAACATACCTGTGTAAGATTTTTAGAAGAATTTAATCTGTTTTAAAAAGTTTTTTATAGTTGTTAAAATTGGTTTAATAACAGGTTTAATCTTCTGCTCATAAATATTTTTAATTGTTTCTTTAATTGGTTTTGTTGCTGGAGCTGATTTTATTTTTATGTCTGACTTGTCAGAAAGTAAATATGTTGCTCCTTTTTCAATCTGCACATCTACTGACTTGTTTCTAACTGTAAGTTTTGAGTTCATTTTCTCTATTTTCTTTGCATCTGCATCGTATGTGTAGAGATATACTGTCTGTCCGTTCTTGTATATTTTGTCAGTTGCTACATTTAATGTTGCTTTTCCAGGAAGGTTTCCTGTGAAGTTTGGTGTTTCGAAGAATGTTGCTTTTCCAACACCATTTACAAGTGACTGAATCTTATCCTTCTTAGCAGATGAGTAACATACTGTTAAGTCAAGTGGTGATGTACTGTCAAACTTGCTTAAGTCAATGTCTGCGTTTTTGAATGTCCATGTAAATGTTGTATTGCCCTTTGAATCTTTAACTGGAACGATTACATTTACACCGTCATTTAATGCTTCTTCGAAATAGTAGCGGTCAACATTGCTTGCATCTGATACTATGATGTCTGATGTATTGTGTAGGTCTCGTCTGTTCCACCTTTTACAGAAACATTGTATTTCTTTCCACCTAAAGATACAGTTAATGTTGTGTCTTCTGCGGCTCTTGCACTAAAGCTTAATGTGTATGGCTTTCCTGATGCAAATGTTAATTCATCCTGTGAAAGTGTGGCTCTGGCTACTTTTCCATCATTACTTGCTAAACAGAATCTTCTTCCGTCTGTGTAGTTTGATACATATGTTGTTGCATTCTGAGTCTTGTTAATATTCCAGTATCCTAAGTGGTTAGCACCTTCCTGGAATGAACCATTGTAAATGTAGTTTCCGTTTGCTAGTACTGTTTTATCTTCTTTTGCATTAGGATCTGGATCAGCGATTTTCTTTACAGATACTTTGCTGATATTGATGTCTGCAGTTGATCCTTTTGCACCCATGTTGTATTCAAGACGACCGTTTGCATCTGTGTCATCTTTCATTACAAATGTGTATGTATAGTTCTGTGTCTCAGTTGTAAGTTCTGCTTCCTGATGTGGCATATATGACTTGTATCCATGGTCAGGAGCTTTTATATCAACACCCATTGTACGGGCTTCTGATGCACTTGCATCGAAGGATACTTCATATGTTGCACCCTTTACTAAAGGAAGGTTTGGCTGAACGAGCTGAACGCTGTAGTCTACTGTTCCTTCGTTTGTTGTTTTGATTGTCATCTGGTTATTTGCGATTTCAGCTGTTGCTTCTCCACCAAGTGCTGTCATGAATTTCCAGTCTTCTTCGTCTGTTAAGTCTTCAGCTGTTGCAAAGTTTCCGTTGTTGATGTAATTTCCATCAGCCTGTGGATCTCTGATTACAACCTCTTTTACTGGTTTTTCAACATCCTCGTTGTATTCGTCTTTCTGATATACACGAACATAGTCGATTTCGTAAGGATTGTTTTCAAAGCTTGTGTTCTCATCTGGATTTCCTACCCAGCTTCCACCTACTGCGAGGTTTAAGATGATGTAAAATGGCTGGTCAAATGGTGCTGGGTATGTGAGTGTTCCCTGTCCTTCTGTTGTTGAATACCAGTCACTTTCCTCGTGGAATAATTTTCCATCTACATACCATTTGATTTTTCCTGGCTCCCACTCACATGAGAATATGTGGAAGTCATCAGAGAAGTCTGCTTCGTTTTCACCTGTTACATATGTTCCCTGTGACTCTGAATGAGGATTTCCAAAATGGATTGTTCCGTATGCTTTGCTTGTATCCTGTCCCATTACTTCCATACAGTCAATCTCACCACAGCGTGGCCACTGACCATATACGTTTTCGTCATTTGCCATAAGCCAGAATGCTGGAAGGAATCCCTGACCCTTTGGAACCTTTACTCTTGCTTCGAAAAGTCCATAGGTAAATGTCTGCTTGTTCTGTGTGCTGATACGTCCTGATGTGTATGATTTCTTAACCTTTGTTCCAGCTACGGCTCTTTTTACCATTTTTACATCTGAAATTGTGATTGTTGAATCTGGTGTCTCAGCGTTGTCTGATTTTCCAAGGTTGAAATAAATTCCAGCATTTGAATCTGTATTGTTTGAATTTACTTCATATGTATACTCTGTTGGTTCTGTTGTGAGTTCGAATACTCCCTGACCATACTGGGCGTAATCATCTGATGTCTTTTGAACTCCAGCTACGATTGTTCTTGGTGTTGTAGCTGATGCAGTAAATGTTACATCGTATGTCTCACCTGCTTCTACGTTGATTGCATCCTGAAGAATCTGAACATCCCATGGATTGCTTCCCATATTTGCGCTTGTTACTTCTTTTGAGATAACTCCATCAACTGCGTCTGCACCGAATGCGTCTGCTGAGAGCATGTTTGCTGGTGCTTCACTAATGCTTAAATCAGAAAGAGTAATTTTTGAAGCAATTGAATCTTCATTTTCCATTTTTCCAAGTGAAAAATAGTAGATTGAATTGTCATCTGTTACCGCTGGTGTAAATGTATAAGAAACTGCTGTTTCTTCATCGGCATTTAATTGAACAAATTTCTGTCCGTGCTGCTCGTATGTTGTTCCATTCATAACACCTGAGCATATTGTACGTGTTGCTGTTGATGCTGCTTTGAAAGATACCTTGTAGGTCTTGCCGGCCTCAACTGTGATTGGCGCATGTTTTAACTGTACATGCCAGTCTGCTGTTCCAGCCTTTGTAATATCATATATAATTTGGCCATCGCCCTGAGAACGTGTTGCATCTGCACTGTTGTCCCAGTTTGCAATTGTTTCTTCCCAGTCTGTAAATCCATCAGAAAAATCCGCGTTTGTTAAAAGGTTCTGTGCTCCATCTGTTGAAATTGTCTCGATTGTTTCAACTGGATTTATTACTAATTTTCCATCTTTAATCTGGATATTTTCGTCAGAGTCAACATATTCTTGTAATTCATTGTTAACCCATCCTTTTTCATGGAGTTCCACATTCCAGTCATCTCGATTTAATGTGTCTCCATTAAACTCGTCTGCCCATACCTGTGTGTAGCCTTCATAGCTCAAGGTTGTATCTGCATCTGTTTCTGCAGCAGCACCAAGAGGCATGGTTGTGATAAGCATGGCTGTACTTAAAATGCATGCCAATATACGTTTCTTTTTCATAACTTCCCCTTTCAATGATGTATATTAATACTACGGGTTAAACATTAATATGATTTATGAAAAAGAAATATCAAAAAAAGTGCTAAAATGTAAAAATCATGAACTGAGTTTTATAGAGATGATTTACTAGGGAGTGCAGATGCAGCCGGGAGTTGCTTTTGGAAATTTGGCAATTCGTGTTTGAAGCTTAAGTCCATCAAATATAAAGATTCTGCCTGTTAATAAATCGCCTTTTCCGATAATGTATTTTATGGCTTCGAGAGCCTGGACACTTCCAATTACTCCGGCAGTAGCCCCTAGGATTCCAACTTCTGTTGCAGTTTTTACTTCATCTGGGGATGGGATGTCTTCGAAAATGCATCTAAAGCATGGTCCCTGGTTTGGAACATATGTAAGGGTTTGGCCTTCGAAGCGGAGTACGCCGCCATATGAAAAAGGCTTTTGAGCCTTGACACAGGCATCATTTATTAGAAATTTTGTTTCAAAATTATCTACACAATCTAGTACAAAATCGTATTGGGTGATAAGTTTTTCTATATTATTTTCTGTCAATCGTATTGGATAGGCTATTACTTTTATTTCTGGGTTTATTGAAGATATTGTCTCTTTTGCAGAGTTTGCCTTATTCAAATTAATGCGTTTGGTGTTATGTGCTATCTGACGATTTAAATTGCTTAGACTTACATCATCATCATCAACAATTCCAATTGTTCCCACTCCAGCACTTGCTAGGTACATAAGAGCAGGGCTGCCAAGACCACCTGCTCCGATTACCAGGATTTTAGCTTTTTTAATTTTTATTTGACCTTCTGTTCCAATTTCATTTATACAGAAATTTCGATCATATCTTTCTAATTCATTTGAGTTAAACATGCCATTCTCCTGCTAATTGATGATTATTCAAAAGATTACTTCATATATTCAGACATCATACATATTCCATCTGCTCCTGCTTTTAGACACAAATCCTGATTTGTTGGATTTATTCCACCAAGTGCATATACTGGAATGCTTATAGAAGATTTTACTTCTGATAAATAGTTTAGACCTCGTGGTGCTAAGTTTTTTTTGCAGTCAGTTGCAAAAATGTGGCTTGCTGTAATGTATGTGGCACCATTTTGCTGAGCCGATATTGCTTCTTGTACAGTATGAGTTGATACACCTATAGTATCAAATATTAATTTCTGACTATAAGATAGTTTCATAAATTCTTCCATACTTAGATGAATTTTGTTATGACCTAGTTTTTCTGCTACAGAAACAAAGTTATGTAAGATACATTTATTACCTGCAAGTGCTATTACCTGCTGGGCCAGAGTGTAGTATTCTGATTCTGATAAGTCTTTTTCACGAAGGATTATGTAATCAATGTCTTTTTTTAATATTTGTTCAATTTTTTCTATGTAGTCACCATTTACGAGGTGACGGTTTGTTATACATATTTTTTTATACATATCTCTTTTATACATATACATAGTCGTTTAATACGGGCTGAAGACCTTCCTTGGAAATGTCATCATACATTTCATCGAAGCTTCTGGCGTCAGAAATTTCAAACTGTTCGTCACCTGTATCGGTTGCTTCTTCTTTTTCCTGGTATTTGCTTTCGTGGTCTCCGATTCCGGTAGATACTCCGGCGGATACTTTTGTTGCTGAAATTTTTACGATTCCGTCACGAAACTGTTTCTGTTCTCTTGAAGAAACAGTGATTCCAACAAATGGGAGAAAAATTCTATACGCACATAGTACTTGGCAAAGTTCTTTTTCATGAACATCTAGAGGGTTTATCTTGTCGTTGTTTATTATTGGACGAAGTCGTGGGCAAGAAAGAGAATACTCAGCGTGTGGATATTTTCTCTGGAGGTAGTAGGCGTGTAAAGCTGTTGCTAAAGCGTCTTTTCTAAAATCAGAGAGACCTAGTAAGGCTGAAAATGCTACTCCACGCATTCCTCCCATAAGTGCGCGTTCCTGTGCCTCAAATCTGTATGGAAAAATTCGTTTGTGGCCCATTAAATGGAGCGTTTCGTATTTATCTGAGTCATAGGTTTCCTGAAAAACAGTAACATAGTCAGCACCACATTCGTGTAAGTAAGCGTATTCGTCGGTATTTACAGGATATATTTCCAGTCCAACATTTTTAAAATATTTTGTTGCAAGTTTACATGCTTCACCTATATATTTGACATCACTCATTGCACGGCTTTCGCCAGTTAGCATCAAAATTTCTTCAATGCCGGAATCAGAAATGATTTTCATTTCTTTTTCAATTTCTTCCATTGTAAGCTTTTTTCTGTTGATATCGTTATAGCAGTTAAATCCACAGTAAACACAATAGTTTTCACAGTAATTTGCTATGTAAAGTGGTGTGAAAATGTACACTGTATTACCAAAATGTTTGCTTGTTTCTAGCTTGGCTTTTTGCGCCATTTCTTCTAAAAATGGAGCGGCAGCAGGTGAAAGAAGTGCTTTGAAGTCCTCTACACTACATCTGTCAGAAGCTAGAGCTTTGCGAACATCCCATTCTGTGTAGGTATTATAGTCATATTCTTCCATTTCTTTTATTACGGTGTTTCGGATGGTTGGATCAATTTGTTCCATTCCATCCATGTATTTCATATGATTTGTCCTACATGATGGATTCTGTTCTATTTCATGTTTTCTTTTTAGTGCTGTTTCTGAAAGCTTTTCAGAGTCTACAAAAAAATAGTTTTCCTTTTTATTAATTTCTGACATTGTTATACCTCAAGTTTATATTAATAATTTTTAGTCTCTTAAGAAGCCTGTTAATGGGTCTGATGCCTCTGCTCCTCGGCTTAGGACTCTTCCAAGACCTGCAAGATGGGCGGCTCTTCCTGCTTCAATAGCATATTTAAAGGCTCCTGCCATTGCAGGAATGTCTTTTGCGGTTGCAATTGCAGTATTTGACATAATTGCAGCTGCACCCATTTCCATTGCCTGGCAAGCCTGAGATGGTTTTCCAATTCCAGCATCAACTATTATAGGTAAATCAATCTCATCAATTAATATTTGAATAAAATCTTTGGTCGCAAGTCCTTTGTTGGAGCCGATTGGTGATGCTAAAGGCATAACAGCAGCAGCTCCTGCTTTTTGCAGATCTCTTGCAGTATATAAATCTGGATACATGTATGGAAGAACAATAAATCCTTCATCTGCAAGTATTTGAGTAGCTTTTACAGTTTCAACATTGTCTGGTAAAAGATATTTACTGTCCTTCATAATTTCTATTTTGACAAAGTTTCCACAACCAAGTTCTCTTGCCATTTTTGCAATGCGAACTGCTTCATCAGCCGTTCTTGCTCCTGATGTATTTGGAAGTAAAGTAACATTATTTGGGATAAAATCTAAAATATTTTCTGTTTCTTTAGTGTTTGTTCTTCTTACTGCAAGAGTAATAATTTCAGCTCCAGCATTTTCTACAGCCGCTTTGATAAGTTCTAGAGAATATTTTCCTGAACCAAGAATAAAGCGTGATGTAAATTCCTTATTTCCTAATTTCCAAGTATCTTTTTGCATATTATTTCCTCTTTTCTTATTGTTTTTGTATAAAAATATTTTTCAGCCTCCACCTACAAAGCTTACTATTTCAACAACATCTCCAGAATGTAGAATGTAATCATTGTGCTGGCTGCGTGGAATAATTTCATAATTGACTTCTACTGCAACTCTTTGTGATCCGTATCCATTTTCTTCGAGAAGTTTACATATTGTAATTTCATTAATGTCGAGTTTTTTTCCATTAACCTGTATCATAAGCATTCCTCATTTTTATATTGGTTTTGTGCATAAAAAAAGCCACGCGAAAAAATACACCCGTGGTGGTGTACCCCTTCGCGTGGCTGTAAATGTCACACTCTGTTTCGAATATACCATTACATCTATATTATGTCAATAGAAATTCTAAATATACTATATTACATTCTGGTTGGTCAATTCTTTAAGTGTCATAAAGCCTTGAGCCGCTCCATCAAATCCGATTTTGTGCGCGGCGAATTTTTGTGCAAGGCGGAGACATTCCATAGGTTCTTCTCCTCTTGCATACATGCTTACAAATGCACTAAACAATGCATCTCCTGCACCGACTGTATTAACAATTTTTTCAGGCTTTGCGCTTTCACATTCGTAAATTTTATCATCAGCTCTCACATACATTTTAGCGCCCGCACTGCCACATCCCATCACAATTATTTCATTCTGGTATGTGTCAGCAAGCTTTTTTATAAGCTCTTTTTCTTTTCCAATTACAGCTTCATTACTTAAAAACAGAATGTCAGAATATTTCATAAAATCTTCATTATATTCATCATGAATATCACTTAGCACATGCACATCACTACATATTTTTATTCCTGCTTCCTTTGCTTTTTTCAGCAATGGTCTGCTAAAGTTAATGTTACATACTACTGCTAAATCATACTGTTTTAGATTGATATCTTCATAATTATATTGCTGCTCCTGAATATCTTTGAGGTCGCAGTAAATACGCCGTTTTCCCTCATTATCATATAATACCGCTGAGGTTGGTGTTTGTTTTAATGTGGTTTGTATTTTGGCATCGACTCCTATTTTTTCCAATCGTTTTTCTACAAGCTCATATACTTCATCGTTGCCTGCCATACTTGTGATTGTCACTTCATCCTCTAATGATGTCATAGCCTTTGCCACATTATACCCTACACCCGACACTGCCATATTGACACCGAAAAAGGCATAGTCTATAGGTTGGTAATCAATTGGAAAAGATTCAATTCTGCAGGTTGTCTCTACATTTACTAAGCCTGATACTAATATTCTGCTCATATATTTCCCCCGTCTTTCAAGAATACTCCTTTATTTTTTGAATTATGTTGTTCTCTATTTTGCTATAAATAGTACTCCAAGAGTTCCCGGACCACAATGAGATGAAATAACTCCACCAGCTCTGGTTTCATGTATCTCTTCAAAAATTCCCAAGGACTCCAGATATTGTCTTACTTCATCAACCACATTCGCATCACACTGCGAATGTGTAATAAACACTCTGTCCGAAAGTGCATTTTTCATATCCTTTTCCAAATCTCTGACATAGTTTTTTATAACCTTACTTATTTTTCCACGATATTTTTTACTTGCATCCATTTTTCCATTTTCTACAACTATCATAGGATGAAGTGCAAGTGCCCCTCCAATAAGTGCCGATGCCGCGCTACACCGTCCTCCTCTATGGAGATACACTAATGTATCTACGACAAAGCTAGCCCTGACCTTTGGAATCAGTTCTTCCATTCTCTCAACAATATCCACTCTTGTTTTTCCATCTGCTGCCATTATGGCCGCCTCTATTGCCAAAAGACCAATTCCAGTGGAAAGATTTCTTGAATCAATTACTGTGACATTATCCTCTGCTTCCAACTCCTCAGCTGCCATCCGAATAACATTACCTGATGTCGACATCTCCCCTGATATTGAAAAACAGATTATCTCTTTTCCTTCATCAAGATATGGCTTTAAAACATTCATTGCAGTTTCGAAGGATGGGGCTGATGTCTTAGGTGTTGTTTTATTTTCATCTGCCCACTCATATAATGCTTCGATGTCCACCTGTGGACCATCCTCTAATTCCTCATCACCCTTTACAATATGCAAAGGTATGATATCAATATCATATTTTTTTAAAAGCTCCTGTGATAAATCACATGTACTGTCAGATATAATTTTTACCATCACTATTTCCTCCATATATATCCAATAGGGACAGACCATTAAACTCCGTCCCCACTGGCCCCGTCCCCACTGGCCCAACTGGCCCATGCCAAGGCGCAATGCATGGCACGTTTCCATCCCGCCAGCAATTGTGCTCTTTTTTGTTCATCCATTTCTGAATTAAATGTATTCGAAAGATTCCAATTTTTCTTTATATCTTCCTGGTCCTTCCAATATCCCACAGCCAAGCCTGCAAGATATGCTGCTCCTAGTGCCGTTGTCTCCACACATTGTGGTCTTAATACGTCTACATTCAAAATGTCAGATTGAAACTGCATAAGAAAATCATTTTTTGCGGCTCCACCATCTACCTTAAGTCCCACGATATTGACGCCGGATTCCTGCTCCATAATTTTTAAAATATCAGAGGTCTGGTAAGCCATGGATTCTAAAATCGCACGTACAAAATGCTCCTTTTGGCAGCCTCTTGTGAGTCCTACCATTGTTCCTCTGGCATTTGGATTCCAGTATGGTGCTCCTAATCCGGTAAAAGCTGGCACCAGGTATACGCCTGCCGTATCATCAACTGAGCTGGCATATTTTTCAGACTGCTCTGCATCTTTTATCAGCTCCATTTCATCCCTGAGCCACTGAATTCCGGCACCTGCGATAAAAATACTTCCCTCAAGGGCATACTGAATCTTATTCTCCATACTTGCAGCAATTGTGGTTAGTAATCCGTTTTTTGAGGTTACAGCCTTATCTCCAGTGTTCATTAATAGGAAACAGCCTGTTCCATATGTATTTTTGACTTCTCCGGCGGAGAAACAGCACTGTCCGAACAATGCAGCCTGCTGGTCGCCCGCGGCTCCTGCAATTGGGATATTGCCTGACAATACACTCCTGTCGGTATATCCGTATATGCAGCTGGATGATTTTACTTCCGGCAGCATTTGTCTTGGAATGTTGAAATATTGCAAAAGCTTTTCATCCCAGCATAAATTGTGAATGTCGAACATCATGGTTCTTGATGCATTCGTGTAATCTGTGACATGAACTTCACCTTTTGTCAGATTCCAGATTAGCCATGTATCAATTGTTCCAAATAGCAGATTACCTGCTTCTGCATCTTCTCTGGCGCCCTCAACATTATCAAGAATCCACGCTAGTTTTGATGCTGAAAAATATGCATCAGGAATAAGTCCTGTTGTCTTTTGTACATAATCAGCGAGTCCATCATCCACTAGCTGCTGGATTTTTTCTGCTGTTCTTCTGCACTGCCACACAATCGCATTATAAACCGGCTCACCAGTTTCACGATTCCATACTATGGTTGTCTCTCTCTGATTAGTGATTCCTAAAGCTACAATGTTCTCCCCACTGGCACCTATTTTACTTATCGCCTCTGTCGCTACCGAAAGCTGCGATGACCAGATTTCCATTGGGTCGTGCTCCACCCAGCCTGGTTTGGGATATATCTGCGAGAATTCCTTCTGCGCCATGCTACAGATATTTCCCTGTTTGTCAAATAAAATACAGCGGGAGCTGGTAGTTCCCTGGTCTAGCGCCATTACATATTTTTTATTCATTTATATTTCCCCTATATCATTTCTTCCAAAATTCTTAATCCATCTTCTACACTCTCGCCAAGAATTTCCTGCGTCTTCTTAAAGTCATATTTTTCATGCAGCTTATCATGAACGTAGAAAAACTTCTCTTTTCCGTATTTTTGAATAAACAGTGTCTGTGCTTTACAGGCATTTGCTACATCGTTATCCGGTTGATAAAAGCCTTTGCTACATTCCGCCAATTCATCGCATTCATAACATCCGTCAATTTGCTTCTCCTGACAGCATTCAATATTCGGACATTTTCCTCTCTCATGAAGTGTTCCAAAAGAACAGCAGCTAAATACTGAACGGCAGCCTCCACACCATTCACCAAGGAAACAGTGGGTACATGAAAATCCGCAATAGGCTGTCATGTCAACATTCTCTCTTGCGGCTTTGACAATCTCAGCTTTGTACTTTGAACCCTTCTCATACCGTCGGTCTTTTTCAGGTCCATCCAGGTTAAGAGCTTTGCGGTATACGCGTGAGTCCTCACCTTCGATATCCTTAGCCATTTTGAAAAATTCATAACCATATTTTTCATATAAGCCTGTATGTCCTGTGGAAATATATATGTATTCGCGCTCCATAACAGTAGCAATGCTCTCTGCATAATCAAAGAGCATGCCGGCATAACGGTGTCCTCTGTATTCTGGAAATGTGTACACAAATCCAATCCATGGAGACAAATCCGTTGGTTGTATATCATCAAGCGGTGCAAATGTGCAAAAAGAAATAAGCTTATCTCCGTCGACAAGCATTGGAACAAGTGCAGTCTCACCTACCATCTTTTTTAGTGTGTTTTCACTGAGAAGGTAATGTAAATACTGTCCTGCACCCCAGTCGCATTTTTTTATTTCATTTAACCAGTGTTCTTTTTTATCAGTTGTAAAAAATTCAATAACTGTTCTGATTTAGTCAAGCTCATACCTTACAACATCTTCATGAGGATTAACTTTTGCCAAACCAATCTCCGTTACCCTGGCAGTAAATGGTGCAAAATTCTCCTGCATTACCCCAAATGCTGTACGCAGCTGTTCCTTTGACAAAGTTTTTCCAAGCGTCACATGGGGAAGCCATGACAGTGGCTGATAATATCTGCTAATTGTGGTCTCTGGAATATCTGAAAAAGAATCAAAAATCTGTCTTGAAAGATTTAGCAAATACTCATTTAGTACCGGTGTTACATAAAAAACATACGGAAGTAATTGTCCAACTGAGACAAACCTTATTTCACCGGATTTCAAGTTTCCATCCAATTTTTTAAATGGAGGAATCAATACCTCGATATTTCTCGCCTCAATTGAAGATATTGTCATATGTGGTGGAACATTATGTTCCTTCATAAATGGATTTCCGGTTTTTGCAGCAATATTGTCGATATAGCGTTGCAATATTTTATTGGCTTTTTCATCAAAATAAACTGAAATTAAATACATGTGACGCTCTATTTTTCTCCTGCATATACTTCTGTAAAATGTTTGAAATGCTTACTGATTTTATCTAGTACCTCTTCTTCTCTCTCTGGTTGTCTGTCATACATGTGAATCAACAGCGAAACAGGGGAAATAAATTCAAGCGCCAAAAGCTCCGGATTATCCTTTTTTAAGACTCCTTTTTCCATCAGCTCAGTAAAAATTCTGATATACATTTGCTGTTGGTTTTCCAAATGATACTTAGTTGTAAGCTCTGCCATCCTTTCGCTGCGGAACTGCTCCATTGACAGAATTCGTCTTATTTTTCGAATGATATCATCCTTCATTGTGAATTTAATTCTTGCCATTGAATTCTCAATTAATTCATTTATGCTTTCTGGATAGTCCTCAGGATTCTTATTTAATCCAAAACCCTCTGCATAATGGGAAATAACCATGTCCATCATAGAATTAAAAATATCTTCCTTGCCCTTGTAATGTCTATAAAGAGAAGGACCTTTAATGCCCGCCTTCTCTGCTATCAAGTCAACACCTACTCCATCATATCCCTTTTCTGCAAAAAGGTTGAGGGCGGAATATAGTATTCTTTCTTTTGTTGGCATATTATGCATAATCAAACCTCCATTTGATAACGACCGTTTCTTTGATTTTACATAGCGTTTATTATTTATTCAAGATAAACATAGTATATTCATACAGATACTCATTTTCAAGAATATCTATTAAGGGGTTTCAATGTTTTTTACAGCCGCCCAAAACAATTCACTGGCATTATCAAACTGGTTCTCCTCATCAATTTAGAGATAAATCATCGGTGTAAAACGAAGCCCATTCACAACTTGTTCCTTATCCCTTGCCTGGAAACCCAGGTGCTCATAGACCTTCACTGCATACGGCGATGAATTAACCGTGAATTCCTGCTTGTCGTAATCTCTTCGCATTGTCTCAAACAGTGCTCTTCCGATACCTTTCCGATGATAGTCTGCTTTCACGAAAAATCCCCCAATATGCTGCGGTTCTCTCATACAAAGAGTTCCCACCAACTGATTACCGTCAAAAGCACCATAAAATTTCAATGCGCGGGTTCTCTCTTCATCATCAAGGCTCTCCTTGAAAAAGTCGATGCCCTCTTTCGAATACTCTGGTGCTTCAAACTGAAGAAATACTTCCCATGTTAAGTCAAGTGCACTTTGTATTTCATTAGCATTCAGTCGGCGAACAGGATACGTTTCCGTCTGCCGGGTCAATGCATAAAGCGCCATATCAAGCACCTGACCGTTTTTGACTGCATTATTCTTCATGATACCTTCAAACTGAAATCCTGCTTTTTTTACGCATTGAAATACATATCATAAACAATATAACCCTGTATACCAGTAAGTGATCCTTCATATGTCTCCTGACACATCATGCATCGTGGCTCTTCCATTGGCCATCCACTTGTTGGGAAAATGTTGTACTCTGATGAGGTTTTAAATCCAACTTTATTATAAAAATTAAAATTTCCTTCAACAGTTATTCCTTTATAACCCATTTCTTTTACCTTCTCAATTCCCATTTTAAGCATGGCGCGTCCTATTCCCTGGTGGAAATAATCCGCATGAACTGATACAGGTGCTAGCATTACAATTTCAGAGGTCGAATTTTCATCATATCCACCTTCTTTTGTAGGTGATAATGGAAAATGTGAAAACAAAAAGTGCCCTACTATCTTGTCATCTAATTCTGCAACACTCTTTACATGGCCAGTGTGCTAACGAACGTTTTCTATATTTTAACTAACGAGGTTCATTGTTGTCAAGATAAAACACAGAGCCGATAGACTATGAAAAATCATTAGTCTATCGGCTCTGCGTTTATCGATGGTATAATGCATTATGCAATTTTTGAAACTACCCAATGTATGTTCTTAATATCTCTTTCATCTTATCCGGCAGTATAGGTTTTTCAAGATAATCTGTAAATCCCATAGACATATACTCGTCACGGGCTGTTACAGAAGCATTTCCTGTCAAAGCAATAATAGCTGCATCCTTATAGTAATCGCTAATCTTGCGAGCCTGTTTAAGGGTCTCAACTCCATCCATATCCGGCATCATATGATCCAGGAATATAAGGTCATATTCCTTTTGTTTCATCATCTCTAATGCATCTTTTCCATTGTTCACCAATTCAACATTGGCCCCGAACGGTTTAAGTAATACATCTGCAACTTTTAAGTTAAGCGGAATATCATCTACAACCAGAATCAGCTTATCAGTCACCTCTAATTCTTTGGTCATATTGATATTTTGAGGTACAGGTGATGAATTAACATAATTTTGCGCAAGCACAAATGAAAAACGAGAACCTTTTCCATATTGGCTTTCCACGTTAAGTTTACTGTTCATTGCCTCCAAAAGACCAGTTACGATACCCATTCCAAGACCGGTTCCTTCTACACTGCGATTACGTTCAAGATTAACTCGTTCATAGGATTCAAACAGCTTACCCATATCCTCTGGTTTAATTCCACAACCGGTATCTTCCACTATATATTCAATAGCATTCATACACTTTGAGTCTTTGACAGCATTTATCGTTAAAGTTACCTTTCCCTGATCAGTATACTTTACAGCATTGGTTAGCAGATTTGTTAGTACCTGCGAAATACGGATTTCATCCCCAAAAAGTCTCTTAGGAACATCCTTGGCAATATTAACCTCATAAGCCAGAGACTTGTCCTGAACCATTAATCTAATCACATTTCCAACATTTCTTACAAGATCTTCCATTTCATATTCAACAGGAACAATTTCCATCTTTCCTGCTTGAATCTTTGATAAATCGAGAACATCATTAACCAGATACAATAACTTTTTACTTGCATTTTTAATATCTCCTGCATACTCACGTATGTTTGCATCTTTGCTGTTGCAGAGAATTACCTCACTCATGCCCATAATAGCATTAATAGGTGCCCTGAATTCATGTGACATATTGGCAAAGTACTGTGTTTTTTTCTGATCCAGGCGCTGCAATATCTCATTCTGTTCTTCTACCGCTTTTGTGATACCTTCCTGACGCAGCAACTGATTCATGTCCTCAGAAATATCATAAACAGTATACAAAAATCTTGGATTTTCACGGGAAAAATGCTTCATTCTTGCGAAATTAAGTCTGGACCATATATATTCTCCCTGAATATTCTTCATCTGCAGGTCAATATTAAAACGTGGTTTGGTCTCTAAGGTATTAATAATATTTTCCGGAGATGAAGCACGTAAAAACAAAATTTTGTCCTGTTCTTTAAACATGTTAGAAATCATTAATCTCCAGTCAGAATACTTAATGTCCATAAAATCCTGACGGTCTGACCTTACTTCTGTGGTGTTTGGATTGATACAAGAATCATCCGACAAATTAACAATCATAGAAAACAAATAAGCCTCTTGAATCGTGTCTGCTTTTTCCTTTTCTATCGTATTATGATTAAAGAAGTAGCTCTGCCCCATAATAAAAATAGCCATCTCATCATCATTAATGCGGGATTGCACCAACTCATATATTCATTCTTTATTATTCACTGCAAAACTAAGATTTGCTCGATATCGGTCACGTTGAAAAACAGACAAATCTTCAAACTGCCTGTAGCCTGCCTTATCTTCCATACCATTGTTCTTATTATCCAAAAACAAAGTATTATATAATTCCTCAATACTTCCACTATCGTCAATAATAGTTTTAAACACCTCATCCGACTCAAGGCATTCATATTGCTTTGTCTTGTTATTTACTATTATAAGGCATTTCTTTTCCTTTATCAGATTTTGTATCAGACAATCCGATACTTCTTTTATCTTTTCTTCTCTTTCCAAAAAAATCCCTCCAAATGATAAAAAAATAGATAATCCGATTCGAATGAGAATAAATCCGCACGCCCCGTATCATCTATTTTTTGCATAGCTTGTAGCATTCGCCAATGTCCCCAACAAGCTTGCAGTAATGATAACTTTATTTTCGTTTATGACTAATTTTATTATAACGTCTTTGAAGAAGCATGTCGATAATTTTTTGACTATTATTCATGCCTATTCTGATTTGTAAAGTTCTTAATCTTCCACAATAATATATAATTAATAGCAATCCAAGAGCTATATCTCCTGAACAGGGAAGAATATAATAATCCCTCTTTTCAAATAATTGCAATCTGATTTTGCTATGATTTTATCTCAGTGTGAGTCTTCTCCAACTGAGATAAAACCAATTCATATAAATAGAAATCTATCCATCCTTCTCTTCATAATACATGTGTCCGTCATCAATTTAGCCTTTTATCATTTCATCTGTCGGGTGTTGTCCATATTTCCAACAAGCATATTTTTCCATCTCGTTTGTATTATCAATTGTTTTCCCTTTATTAATCACAAAACTTGTACACATAATTTCCTCACCAGCCTTTCACATATTGGGGTTCTGTGAATAATGTCCCACCACGGGCTTATCCTTTGTCCGGTGTTTTCTATCAGGATCATACTGTTGCCAATAAATTACCTTTTCATTATATCGTGAGCGACCTTCCTGTTTCTTTACGGGGTATCCCACATACATCAGACCAAGAGGATTCACGTTTTGGGGCATTCTCAGGATATCTCTCACCTGCTGCATTCTTGATTCAATGGGAAAGATGCCACACCACAGGCTTCCAAGTCCCATATCTGTAGCAAGTAAAAGCATATTTTCCATAGCTGCTGAACAATCGCATACCCTTCAGCCGTACTCTTTTTCTTGGGAAAGCGAATTTCTGAATCAAATGACTGTATTAAATGCATACTGTTCCGTCATCCTCTGTTTTTGCATTATTTCCATTTCCGCTTCCGTTTCCATTATTACTTCCAATAACCTGATACTTACGCGGCGAGAAGATTATGCCCAATAACGTTCCGGTCAGAAATAAAACCGCACCTGTTAACAAGATTTCACGACCAGTGTACTTTCCTTCATTGATTTGATTCAGTAATAATTCATATTTTTTTCTCATAGTGTACCCTCCTACTATTTAGTACTGTTTTCCTTAGTTGCATCGGCAACATGCTCAATTACCTCTATTCCATGTGGTTGTTATAAGTCACCCTTCCAAGCCTTTTGTAATATTTTCAAAGCATCCGGGTTATTAGAAATAATCATCCCAACAAGCTTACATTTTTTCATGTCCGGACAATCACCGCAGGTTTCGACACTCCTTTTCCGTGCACATTGACGAATTTCACAAAGGCTGTCACAGAATACCGTCTTGATTCCCTCTGTACGGCAACCCTGACAATTGATATGCTCAGATAAAATAGGAACTTGATTCATTTCACTCCATGCCTTCGCTGTTTTTTCACGTAAGTTCTGATCATCATTGATTGTTGCAATATATGCATCACATTTCTCACAATCCAGTCCACAGTATGCAATCATTTTTCTCATCAATATGTACCTCCAATCATTTACAAGCTATATTAATGTGTCCTTTTTTCTATTGCGACCTCATAAGCTAAATACTCATGGGCAAATTCATAACCAAGTTTTTCAGCCAGATGAACCGAGTTCATATTTTGAGCATCCCAACTCGGATACAGACCTTCATTCAGACATTCCAGTATCAAAGCCGAACATACTATTGTTGCTAAATGCTTTCTTCGCTCAGCTTCTACGGTATCTACTTCTATCTCAATTCCTTCGTTATAACGAGTATATGAAGAAGCTCCAGCAACAATATTTCCATCTTTTATGATAACCATACCTCTTCCTATTTTCAGATACTGTTCCTTGCTTTCAAAAGCTGAAACAAAATCAGCCGTTATGGGATTTTCCAGACACTTATCGTAAATAAGTGAATCTATCTTCCTCAGTTCGTATTCCGATGGAAGCCTGTTTATTTCCTTACGCAGTTTTTTTACATCAAATACTGTGTCTTTTTTTATAGCGTATCTTATGACTTTTTTCGCAGATGGATAACATTCTTCAATCAACACCGACCATTCTTCATTTTGCGGGACCATTATAACAAATCCGTCAGGTTTATATGCAACAAGCTCTCTGTCCGGCTTTCCACCAAAGAATCCGAAACAGCCAACAAACGCAAAAGCCGATGAAGGGCATGCTAAATCAGTAACATATATCTTACCCATAACATTCTGTAAGCAAGAATATATCAAGGTTTCCTGCCAGCCTTCAAATAATTTTTTTACCTTTGATGTATCTTTTAGTTCATATATCAAGGTTATCCTTCTCCTTCCAAAACTTTAATTATCAAATTAACAAATCAGCATTATTTAATTACCTTAGTTACCTCCATGGTTTCACCCCGTTAAGCCATCCTCTGCTTTTCCAGTATTCTTTCTCAGAGGCTGATGCTCCCCAGTCTGCTTTTTGCATTCCCCCGTAAAACCAAAACAGAAAACGGGTCTTTATACCAACTTTCACTGTTTTATTCCTGCTCAATTTTGATGCAAGTGTCTTCATATCTTTTTCTATTTTTACTTTTTTCTTGTCAGGAACCATGTTCCAGTTTATTGCATTAACACTAATGCCATATGTAATTACTTCCGGAATTCCCCAATTCAGTAGATTATTTGCTACCAGCTTATTTGCCTTTCCAGCACCCGCCCCTGATGCGGTTGAAAGCACAACTGCGCGCTTTCTGAACATTTCTTCATATGGTTTATGTGTTAACCAGTTTGTAAAAAACAAATCCAGAAATGCCTTCATAGGGGCACTTGGCATCATGCAATAATTAGGTGTTGTTAATATAAGAAGGTCAGCAGCTTTTATTGCATCATCAATTGGTTTTTTATCCTCCCAAAACGGGCATTTATCTCTGCCTTCAAGACAACTGTAGCACCCTGTGCAAAAATGATTTAAGTCCTTTGGCAGGAAAAATTCTTTTACCTCTTTTTCGCAGGTAATATCCTGCAATAATATATTAGCCACATTCCATGTGCTTCCCTTATGATTTTGTCCATGTATAACAACAATTTTCATTTTTCTCCTCCTCTTCTCAAGTTAGCTCACTAGCAAGTTTCTCATTATTTCAATCGTTTCCTCAACCGAAAATGTCTGTGCATATCTAACCGGCCACATAAACCACTTCAATATTATTAGCTCTCGCCTCTGCTATAAGCTTCTTAATATTTTCCCTCACTGTTTCAAATGCATATAGCGACTCATTGAAACAACCTTTTTGTGTATCCACTACTAATAAAACCATATCCAAACACTCCTTTGACTTTAAACAAAAGATTACGTGGCCAATCCGCTAACGACCGTTTTCTATATTTTAACTAACGAGGTTCATTGTTGTCAAGTTCAAGAACGCTCCAACTGAGATAAAACGAAGAGCCGATAGACTATGAAAAATCATTAGTCTATCGGCTCTTCGTGTCTTCATATTGGTCTAAAAATACCTGCTCAATGCCTGCATGATAACCTCAAAATCTGTCAAATGAATATAATGCCCACTATTATTTGCTCTTAACAAAATTGACTGCTCGGAAAAAGTAAGATATTCCTGCATCAGTGACTGCCAAAATTCTTCTACTTTAGTTGCAAATTCTTTTGTAGTCTGTCCAAATTCCATTATTTCTTTTATTTCAAACTCACTTCCATGAGTTATAAGCACTATAGGATTCTGCGGAAAATCCCCTTTTTCTTTTAGCTGACAGATTTCGCTCTCGTCATGTGCCAGTCTGTATTCCTCTAAGCAAGAATCATGAAGTGAAACTTTTGTCAGCTCATTTAAAATATACTTTTTTATATCTATTATCATTTGCAGACAATGGATCTACAAACACTATTCCTCCAAACATATCCGGATAGGTTCTTGCAAATTGCTGTGCATACAGCCCACCCTGTGAATGTGCCAAAAGAATAAACTTCTTTTCATTTTGAAATTCTGCATACCCTACTCCTTTCAAAAATATCTGCAAGTGCTTCATAATCCTCTTCCCTAAACAGCTCCATGAACCCTTGCAAAAAATACTTTTCATATTGCTTATGTTCCTTATTTATTTTTTTCCCCGCATCAGTCAACATTTTTCTAAATTTTTGTAATTGACAACCTAAATATATAGCAATACAATAAAAGCCTACTATAAGAGAAAATTCTGTTTTGCACAATTTCTCTGTAGATTTTTTTCTCAAATTGTGTATAATAGAAGTAGGAAATAACACAGGCTCACTTGCTGAGGGAATCATATCGGCTGATCCGGGCACTCCCCTGTTTAAAAAATAATCGTGAACGATTGCCGGTAACAAAGCTCTTGGTTAATTCCAAGGGCTTTTGTTTTTACGAAAAAGGAGAAAATACATATATGAATATTACCGACATTCAATCATGTGCAGATTTCTTCCAGGATAACTATCTGAAGACTTTCTATCTTGTCATTACCTATAATGGAAGCAGCTTTATCCTTATCGGTGAAAAAGCAAACTTCCCACATCTGATGGGTATTCAAAATAGTACATATAGATCTAACGGCTACAACCGGCCGCAATATCTCTTCAATGATATAATTGGCAGAAAGCCTGTTAGCACAGCAATTATTCCAAATAACATTGCAACTACATCCAAAATGTATAAGAAAGCATTAAACTTTACGAAAAGTACGGATATATTTTGGAAAAATAGCGGTCCACTTACAATCAACTACAATCCTACATTAAGTAGCACAAAGCTGAACAATGTTGATGTACTTCTTACAGACATTAATACTGGATATATGCTTGGATGGGTATCAAATAACAAAATTGCAGTTAATGCAAACATTAACATGGAAAAATACTGCATTTGTACATGGATAGACGAAAGTACTGGAACACAACAGAAAAAAGAAAAATATATGCCAGGTCAGGATGTAGAATTGATCCGTTTTGTCTTTGCCCTCGATGAAAATTCAAATCTTGTTCGTAAAAAAGAGTACACCTACGATCGTTCCCAGAAAAAAGCAATACTTGAATCATGTGCAAGAAACAACAGCAACCTTTTAGTAGATACAATGAATGCACACTACTATAAAGAAATTGCTGTTGCTGATAGTATTCATTGCATAATAAATGGTGTACAGTGCTAAAACATCAGATTCATAAGTTCATATTTTTTCTGTAATGGAATAATGTTCGTTCTATTGTTTTATAAAATAACTTTACCACTATAAAGTTCAATAAATACCAGTGAAGATAAACATACCTTGTAGGCTTATGGCGCATCCGGATAGCTCTCCATAACTTTAAGAAATTCATCAAAATGCTCATCAAATAGTTTTGTAATCTGTGGATCAAACTGACGGCCAGCCTGACTCAAAATTTCCTCTCTCGCCTGTTCTGGAGTCCAGGAATTCTTATAGCAGCGCTTGCTTACCAGTGCATCAAAAACGTCTGCTACAGCTACACATCGCGCATATATATTTATTTGTTCACCTTCCAGCTTTTTTTGATAACCCTTACCATCAAATCTTTCATGATGCTGCTGGGCTATACTGGATGCAATCTGCATAATCTCTCCAGGCGAGTTTTCCAAAAGCTTATATCCATAATCAACATGCTTTTTTATCTCTGAGAATTCATCCTCTGTAAGCTTTCCAGGCTTGTGCAATATTTCCCGTGGTACACAGATTTTACCTACATCATGCATCATACTTGCTACACTTATTTTCCAGGTTTCCTCTTCAGATAAGCCCATTGCACGACACAGTATTTCTGTATATGCGGCAACACGTTTTACGTGCTGGCCAGTCTCATGACTTTGTGTCTCAACAAGCTCCGAAAGAGAACTAACCATAACCTCCTGCTCTTCGTACAACTCATTATAATTTTTGACAAGGGCTGCAATCAATCTCTGTAGCTTACCCGTTATACTAATACAGATTACTGATATCGCAACAAGCTCAATAACACGAGGTATTATTCCATAAAACAATACACCTCGCAGCGTAACGAGTGGTTCGTCAGGTACAATCTTAAGCCAGAATGCGATCAGATGACTTACTATCATTACAGGAACACTTAATACAGTCGTGTATATGACATATTTGCGCTCACAGTATAAACAGGAAACTACGACTGGAAGAATCAGCATAATAATTACATGATACGATAGAATAGAATACATAATTCCAGACATAATGACCAAAAGCGTCAGGACAAGACATCTTATATTACGAAAATCACAAGTGCTATTTCCCCATAAAATCCCACAAATCTCCATATCATTATTCACTTAAAGATGCCTTTTGCAAAAAAGCCAGACAATCTTTATTCAATTTTTTCAACTGCTCCCGCGGTTCAACCTCTCTCTTCATCTGATCAAGAATGCCTGACAAAATCGGGGAAGCAAGCGATCATAGCTTTCTTCATTACTTCCTCTCCAATGTATCTGCTTATTAATACATAAACACTAACGACCGTTTTCTATATTTTATCTAGCAGAGTTTACTGTTGTCAAGGCAAAAAAAACTTTATACCATTTCGGGTATAAAGTTCCTCATATACTTTATTAACTATTTCAACCTGATTTCAAAAAGCCGTCTTACGTTGATGAAACTAGCTCGATATTCATCTCTTTATCCTTTCCTGGCTAAATAAGAATTTTCAAAAATTGCAAATCACGATTATTCCAGCTCTACAATCTGACGCTCATAGTGCCTACTGATCATTCATTTCTTCTTTGATATCTCTTATAAGGCAGTTCAAAAAATCCTTACATTGACCACATCCTTTTGAGGCTCCGGTTGAATCTATTACTTCCTGGAGTGTCTGAGCACCATTCTTAATAGCATCCTCAATCATTCCGTATGTTACATTTCTGCAATGACATGCTTCCTTACTTCTATTCATATATTGCTGCCTCCAAATACATCTATTTTTTACTTATTTTATTTTTGCAAAATCAATTCCACTTATCCACTTCTTTTTCATACACTGATTCTGTCACACTGTCAAATAATACCCATTCTACAAGGTCAAAGCTGTTCCCGTTATTCTCCAAAAATCTGCTTACTGTCTTTACAGCTATCTTTGCTGCAAGTTCTACCGGAAAGCAATATACTCCGGTTGATATAGAAGGAAATGCTATACTTCTTATCCCATTCTCAAGTGCCAGCTGCATTGAATGAAAGTAACAGCTTGCAAGAAGTTCCTCTTCCTTACTTCTACCACCATTCCAAATCGGCCCCACAGTATGTATCACATAATCGCATGGCAGATTGTATGCTTTTGTAATCTTTGCATGACCTGTCTCACAACCATGAAGAGTCCTACACTCTGCTAAAAGCTCTGGTCCTGCTGCCCTGTGAATTGCACCATCAACTCCCCCTCCTCCTAGAAGAGAGTTGTTTGCTGCATTTACGATTGCCTGAACATCTGTAATTTTCGTAATATCACCTTTTATCGTTTTGATTAAATACATTAATTCCATCCCTTCCATAGTTCAAAGCGTAAATCGTTTAAATGATGCATTTTCGAGTATCTGACACAAGTCTATCCAATCCGTTTGCAACATATTCCATTTCTTCAACTGTAATGTATGTTTCTTTTACATGCATTTCATTAAATGTATGTGTTGATTCTTCTAAATCATATTCTAATTTTGTAGCTAACAATCTTATTTTGTTTTCTTTTCTAACAGCAAAAATAAAATAATCATTATCTTGCATCCCAAATGGTGTCATTAAATAGCTATAATCATTATCGCTATTTATATCATCTGGAAATGTTGTTTTATACATCTCTTTAATAACAGAATCTTTTTCTCCATCAAATAAGATAGTATTTTCCTTAACATTGTGCATCTTATCAATTAATCTTGATATTTCTGTATTTAAACTCATATTTATTATTTCTTTAGGAAATATCTCTCCATCAATTGCAAATAGCAATACTCCATTGTTGAATGTATTGTCATTATTCCATTCATTAATTATTTGACAAATCACAAAAAAGTTATACGGACTACCTATTACCACTCTATCACCATCCTTTTGGATTTATTCAGAATATTAAATATCTTCCTCTAATATTTTTAAATAAGAAAATACTGTATCACATTAAAGAAATATCCAACAATAATAATTCCCACAGTACAAACTGCAATGAAGATACCAAGCAGTTTTGACTTAATTGCTTTCTTTAACATTACCATAGATGGTAGACTTAATGTTGTAACCGCCATCATAAACGAAAGAACTACTCCAAGCTTCGCTCCCTTTGCAAGCAAAGCTTCGGCAATAGGAATGCAGCCAAAGATATCAGCATACATTGGCACTCCCGCGATTGTCGCTATAATAACACCAAGTGGATTACCGTTACCGAGGAATCTGACAATCATATCTTCCGGAATCCAGTTATGAATAAGGGCTCCAATACCCACACCTATAAGAATATAAGGGAAGACCTTTTTAAAGGTTTCTCCAACTTTTTCTATCGAATACTTAATTCTATCTTTTACAGTTAATTCTTCCTGCGGAATATCTATGTTTTTTGCATTCCGGATAAAATCTTCTACCTGATTTTCAAGATGAAGTTTTTCAATAAGTGTTCCACCTAATACTGCAATTACAAGACCAAGTACCACATATACAATTGCAACCTTGGCTCCAAAGATACTCATAAGAAGAATAAGTGACCCTAGGTCAACCATCGGCGATGAGATTAAAAATGAAAAGGTAACGCCTATCGGAAGTCCTGCACTTGTAAATCCCATAAAAAGGGGGATTGATGAACATGAGCAAAACGGAGTCACTGTTCCAAGCAGTGCGGCCAGAATATTAGCTGCAATTCCATGAAATCTTCCCAGAATTTTCTTTGTTCTCTCTGGTGGGAAGAAGCTTTGGATATAGCTTATGATAAATATTAGTGCACAAAGCAGCACTACTATTTTTATCACATCATATATGAAAAACTGAATAGAACCACCTATTCTTCCATTAATATCCAAGCCTAGCGCGCTCAATAAATTGCCTATCAAATCTTTGAGCCATTTCATTCCAAGAAATTGCTCCTGAATAAATATCCACATTACTTTAAAAATTCCTCAATTTCACTACTATTAAGAACCTTTCCCATTGACACAACTTTTTCATCTACAACAAGAGCAGGCATACTCATAATTCCATAGCTTCCAATCACAGCAAAATCTGTAATGTATTCTACATCTGCATCCACACCAGCATTTGCTACTGCTTCCTTTGTGTTTGCAAGAAGTGTCTCACATTTACTACATCCACCACTAATACTTTTACGTTCATTTTAATAACCATCCTTTCTCAATCATACTTACAATTTTCTTAGTTTCCTGTCTTACAACAGACT
>JAXJTU010000137.1:0-31534 GCA_036309425.1 Agathobacter sp. | reverse complement strand
GCTCCTGTGTCTCTGATGAAAGCATTGGCTGAGCAGATTGTGGAATCATCTGTCCATCAATTCTGAGCATTAAAGGACTTCCCGGTGTGATGTGTATATCCGAAGCACCTTTTTCCTGAGCTAATCCAAGTATCTCTTCAATCGTCATAAACCTTCTCCTTTATACAATTAGTTTTCAAATGTCATTCTTAACATTTCGTTATATGATGTAATTCCATCTTTTACCAAATTGATTGCACTATCTCTTAATGTATGCATTCCTTCTTTTTGAGCTGCTTCTTTAAGCTCATCTGCCCCCGCTCCTTTTGCAATCAATGTTTTAAGTTTTGGTGTAACTGTCATTATCTCGTAGATACCAATTCGTCCTTTATAACCTGTGTGGTCACACTGTTCGCAACCACAAGGTTCGTAAGCTTTAACTTCCTGATATCTTGGAATTTCCATTACTTCTTTTTCTTCTTCTGTAAGATAATGTTCCTTCTTACATGCCGGGCATAATCTTCTTACAAGACGCTGTGCAATTACTCCAATCATCGAATCTGCAAGAAGATAATTCTCAATTCCCATATCTGCAAGTCGTGAAATTGTACTTGCTGCACTATTTGTATGTAATGTACTAACAACTAAGTGCCCTGTAATAGAAGCCTGTACAGCAATCTGTGCTGTTTCCTGATCTCGAATCTCTCCAATCATAATGATATCAGGGTCCTGTCGAAGGATTGATCTAAGTGCAGCTGCAAAAGTCATTTCTGCTTTTACATTTACCTGTACCTGATTGATTCCATCGATATTTGCCTCGACTGGATCTTCTACTGTGATAATGTTTACATCTTCTCTATTAAGTTCACTAAGTGCTGTATACAGTGTTGTCGATTTACCACTTCCTGTTGGTCCTGTTACAAGTAAAATTCCGTTCGTGTTTTTTAGGATGTGGTCAAATGCATGAAGCTCGTCTGGTGAAAAACCAAGTTCGCTTTTATCTCTTGTGAGGTTTTTCTTCTGTGCAAGTCTCATAACACACTTTTCACCAAACACTGTTGGTAATATTGATACTCGGATGTCGTATTCTGTTCTGTCAATAATCATTGTGATACGACCATCCTGTGGTTTTCTTTTTTCCGAAATATCCATACCACCCATAATTTTTAATCGGGCGATTATGGCTGGAAGAAGCATAATACTCTGGCTTCCTCTCTCATAAAGAGCACCGTCAATTCTGTAACGTACTCTTAATTTATTTTCTAATGCTTCGATGTGAATATCTGAAGCTCTCTGTCTTGCTGCCTGCTCAATGATTGAGTTTACTACTCGAACTACAGGAGAATCGCTTACATCCTGGTTCATAGCCTCGCTCTCTTCATTGGCTTTTATCGCTTTGCTCTCTCGTTCCTTTGCATATTCTTCAGCCGCCATCTGCACTGTTGTATCACCATAATACTTATCAAGTGCAAGCATAATATCTCTTGGGGTAGATACTGATGGTTCTGGTTGTAAGTTGGTTACAATCGCAAAGTCATCAAGAGCAATCATATCCATCGGGTCTGCCATTGCCACATGGACGATGTTTGCATTATTTGAATCGAATGCATACGGAATCATTATATGTTTTCTAAGGACATTCTCGTTAACCAGTTTCAGGATATCTTCTTCGATATAATAGTTAGACAGGTTAACTAATTCCATATCAAGCTGTTCTGATAAGGCTCGTGCAATACCTTCCTCATTTGTAAAACCCATTTCAATAAGAGTTTCACCAATTTTTTTCCCGGTTTCTCTTGCACGAGGAAGCGCCTGTTCGAGTTGTTCCTGAGAAATAACTCGAGCCTCTATAAGCATATCTCCAATTCTTTTCTTCTCTCGTCTAAGTGCCAAAACAGATTCCCCCCTATGTTTTAACTAGTACCATAATACCATCTATATAGAGTTTTTTCAACTAATTTTAGGAAAATAGTCACATTTAACCAAAATTGTGATTAAAAAAACGCCTGTCATTTTGACAGGCGCCTTTCTTTTTGCTTATTATTTTATTTCTTCTATACCATCATCATATTTATATTTAACTGTTACTCTTGATTGATAAATGAGTACTCCCCACAAGACAATAAATCCAAAGCCGGAAAAGAGAGCATTATAAAAGCCTTTTCCAAGTTTTACATCATCTGCAAATACCGCTTTTTCCCCGTTCTCACAGATATAGATTATCTGTTCACCCGAAGTTCTTTTAACTTTTTCATTATCATAATAATGTGAGTATTGTTTTCCTTGATATTTCCATCTCATTGTAAACTCATACTCATATTCACCATTTGTCAGAAGATTTTCCTCAACATAATCAATGGTTCCAACTCCAAGTGGACTTTCCCTTACATCTCTATAATCTCGATAAAGAAATGCAGCAATAATAAAACATGCCATTGCGCAGACTAATAACCAGTCTACCGCCCTAAACCCGGTTCTTCCTACAGTATTATCTTCTGTGATATCAAAATTTACTTTCATTATTTTACTTCTACTAATTCAATCTTAAAATTAAGTTCTTTTCCAGCCATCTCGTGATTTGCATCAAAGGTAATCATTGTTTCATCTTTTGCTGTTACCTTTACTGCAAATGGCTGACCATATGCATTTGCCAGATACGCCTGCTCACCTACTGTAAGTTCTTCTGCTCCCGGCATCTGTGCTATCTCCACTGAGAATATTGCCTGTGGGTCCGGCATTCCATATGCCTCTTCCGGCATAAGGTGAATATCTACAACCTGACCTACTTGCATCTTTGCAACTGCTGCATCAAAGCCTTCTATCATCATACCTGCTCCACATACGAATTCGATTGGTTCTCCTCTGTCGTATGATGAGTCAAACTGTGTTCCATCGTTGAAAGTTCCCTTGTAGTGTGCTTTTACTGTCTTTCCAACATTTGGTCCTTCGAATGCCGGCTGTGATCCACATCCTCCGTGGCATCCACCTCCACATCCATGCTCTCCGCAAGAATGACCTTCTTCATGATGATGGTGGTCACATGTTACACCAGCAGATTCTAACTCACCTTTAAGGTATGCCTCTACTACTGCATCTGTATCTCCTTCTGTTCCTGCAACTACTTCTATTCCATTCTCCTCGAGAGCAGCCATTGCACCACCACCGATTCCTCCACAGATAAGAACATCTATTGTGTTATCTGAAAGAAGTCCGGCTAATGCGCCGTGTCCTACACCGTTTGACTCTATTATCTCGCTCTTTACTACTTTATCTTCTTCTACTTCATAAACTTTGAATGATTCTGTTCTTCCGAAGTGCTGGAAAATTTGTCCGTTTTCGTATGTTGTTGCTATTCTTTTCATTATTATTGTTTAACTCCTTATTTCTTTTCTCAATGAATATTACTCTAACATATTCTGTAAAAAAATTCCATATTTAATAAATACAAGTTACCAATCAATTTTTAATGTTTTGTTTAAAGCTTTTCCTATTAATTCTGCACATTTTGCCAATTCCTCTTCTGTATGGCTTGACATAAGTGCTACCCGAAGCCTTGCTGTCCCTTTTGAAACAGTCGGATACCGTATTGCTGCTATAAAATATCCATTTTCATAAAGTAATGACATTATCAACCGTAGTAAATTCATTCGATGTAATATCTCCATGAACTACAGCAAACTGAACTTCTTCTGAAGAAAAAACTCTTTTAAAATTCCACCGATAGCATTTTCATCACTAGGGCCTTCAACGATTACTGCAATGACTTTCTTTTCATTCATTATGAAGACTCCTTCCTGCTTTTCGGAATGCTCGTGCAATCTTTAAGCTATCTGTTTCTTCATAAATTTTCTCATCCTGTCCACCCAAAGTAATACTTCTAATATACACGCTACGAAGATTATTATTTTCCTTCACGCTCTTCATATGAATATATCGATTCTCTGGATTAACAGTCGAAAACATAATACTACTCTTATCCAACATCTCCAAAGCTCTCAAATTATGAGAAGTGAAAATCAACTGACCTTTTGCACTTTTTCCAAAGATATCAAGAAGCTCTCCAAGCATATATTCAAAAATACCTGCATCCAATTCATCAATCACAAGGCAGATTGACGGATTACCAAATGCCTGAATAATTTTATGTTTCAACGTAAATGTATACAAATCTTTTTATAACATATTCTCTATAAATATCCCATATCCTCTAGTCGGATCATTAACCAAAACATGTGTTACTGCTCCTATGATTTTTCCATTCTGAATGATTGGCGAACCAGACAGGCACGTGTCAAGTAGGGAGCAACAAAAAAATCCCAAAATATAGGCTTTGTACCTTTACTTTGGGATTGTTTATTCTTTGCCGGATAGTGATTGCTAAATAAAACTTATCACGTCAGCTCTATACCAAAACTGACTGATTTTTTTCTATAATTGCTTTCACCTCTTCGACTGTTTTATTTGCAATAATGGCAATCTTTTCAATTGCAATGTCATTGTTATACATGTTCATAATCATTTCTATTTTTGTATCATCCACAATTCCCTGGCTAAGATTACACATAATGCTCACATCCTTTCTAAATTCTTCCTCAACTGGAATATCGTATTCTTTTTCGATAATGTTTAATTTTTCATTCTGTGTCAGACTTTTTGATAATAATGTGCCCAACAATCTGTGAAGTTCTAAAGTCTCATCATGCTCAGGGAGTTCCTTCGATAATCCCAAAAGCACAATGCTTATCAAATCCTCTTTTCCTTCCCACTTCTGATTTCCAAGCAACACATCATTCGCTATATGGTAATGATTCATGCTGTTTTCATCCATATTCATGCAAATCCATATACTAACGACTCTTTTGATGTCATCATAGTTGGTATTCACAAAATCTCGTTCTTTTTGAGAAGAAATCATTCTGCACACATAAAAGATTGCCCTGTTTAATATATTATATTCCGTCGGTTCATCCTTCTGTGCTTCCACATTGACTATAATTTGTGACAAGCCATCCCGCATCCTCACATAAAAAATAATATCGAATCTAACCAAGCCTTCATTGATTTCTGAATTTTCGGTGTTAAGACCTACCACACGATTTCCATCTTGAACTGTCTTTTCGATATTTGTCATCCCTGGTTCTAATGGTACAATACCAACCTTTGGTTCTCCTTCAATAAGTGCTACTACCTCTTTTGGATTCATTCTCTTAAATTCATCCACTGTCTTTACCAAAATATGAGCAAGTATACTTTTTTGAGCAAGAAGTCTTTTTGCACGCTCATCATACTGTGCTTTATCATCCGCAGCCGAAACTGCGTTTGCTATCTCTGTGTTCAAGTTGACCTACCTCCTTTGTGATCATTTTCTAAATTCTGTTCATTATATGATTAATAAAGGTACTCAACCCTTAATTTATTATAGACTGAATATTTTTATGTTTCAACTTAAATGTATACAAATCTAAAATAGCATATTCTCTATAAATATCCCATATCCTCTAGTCGGATCATTAACCAAAACATGAGTTACAGCACCAATGATTTTCCCATTCTGGACTATTGGCGAGCCAGACATCCCCTGCACAATCCCCCCTGTTAGTTCTAAGAGTCTTTGGTCTGTCACCTCAAATTCAATTCCATCATTTCTATCCACAGCCCGCTTATTAACATCTGTAATAACAATCTTATACTCTTCTCGTTCTCCGGAGATATCCGATATAATACAGGCCTCACCTTCCTCGATTTCCTCCTTTTTCATAACAGAATAACAGCAGTCATTCTCTTTGAATTCCTCCATATCCTCCACATCAAGACTTCCGTATATACCTAGTGAAGTATTATCATCAAGTACTCCAATATGATTCCTCGTTCCACAATATATAACTCCTGATAACTCTCCAGGTTTTCCTTCTTCTCCCTTAACTATTGTAGATAGACTAACAGTATATATTTCCCCTTCCCCAGTCTCTAGAAGTTCGTCTGTTGTTCCATCTCCTATTCCATGGCCAAGTGCTCCAAACCGGCCATCTTCTGTATAAAATGTCATGGTTCCAATTCCGGCCATGTCGTCTTTAATCCAAATTCCTAGTTTTATTTTATTTTCCAAATCCCTTATTGGCGAAATCTTAACTGTTTTTTCTTCTTTTCCTCTTACAATTGAAAGTTCAATCTCATCACAGCTTTCTTTAGATAGTTTGGATAATTCTTTTACTATTTCTTTTTTCGTATCTACAGGGCATTTATTTATAGCCGTTATATAATCTCCACCTAATATCAATCCTTTTGCTGGAGAATGATTCTTACCTTTTTCATCTTTTACCTCATCTGTATCTATCACAAGTACACCATCTGTCTTTTCATATATCCCTATTACTCGTCCTGATGCATACACTTTATCAGGAATATTTTCATCAAAACATTGTTCAACCTCATCATTTGCCACGTAACTAAAATTTCCAATATCTCCATGTATATATAAATATCCAAATACAAGCAAAATAACTAAAACAATTGTTAAAAATAATCTGTAATAAAAAAAAGAAATTCGCATACTATTACCTCCACTAAGTATTAGTATGCGAATTATTTTACTTTTTCATGTAAGCCATCTGTTTCATTTCTCTTGCATTTGAAATAACTGTTTCTGTAATCTCAACTCCTCCAAGCATTCTGGCAAGTTCTGTTACGCTTTCGTCTTCAGATAATTTATGTATATTTGTGATTGTCGATTCGTTCTCAACCGATTTTTCAATAAGAAAATGTGTATCTGCCATTGCTGCAATCTGTGGCAAATGTGTGATACAAATAATCTGATGGCTTCTTCCCAGACTATTCATTTTCTCAGATACCATCTGTGCTGTTCTACCACTTATACCTGTGTCAATCTCATCGAAAATCAATGTATCGATACTATCATTTTCCGCCATGATAGTTTTGATTGCAAGCATTATTCTTGATAACTCACCACCGGATGCGACCTTATCAAGAGGTCTGATAGGTTCTCCCGGGTTAGTCGAAATCATAAACTGTGCATCATCGATTCCGTTCGCCGAATATGTTGCCAGTCGGTTAAATTCCATCTCAAAATTTACATCGAGGAAGTTAAGGTCATTAAGAGCCTGAATAATTTGCTCTGTAAGTTTCTTTGCTTCTTCCTGTCTGATTTTTGATACAGTCTCAGAGACTTTTGATAATTCCTGTTCTTTCTGCTTGAGATTTGTCTCTAATTTTTTTAGATATTCATCATAATCATTTAACACTTCAATTCGCTTTGATTTTTCATCGAGTGCTTCTAATATTTCTTCTATTGAATTACCATATTTCGATTTTAGATGATTTATCTCATCAAGTCTCTTCTGCGTATTGTAAAAATGTTCCTCATCAAATTCATTGCCCGAAATATATGAAGAAATTTCATGATTAAAATCTGATAGCAAACTATCAATTTCTATTAACTGACCTTCAAGCTCTGCAACCTTTTCATCATAAGATGATACAGCAGATAATTCTCTTACTGCTGCCCCGATAATTTCTGATGCACTTCCCACATCACCGCCTGTTGCGTTATATGCATTGTTAACACCTTCCATTATCTTTCTGCCGTTTGAAAATCTTCTGTAATCCTGTTCTAACTGTTCATCTTCACCGACTACAAGATTTGCATCCTCTATTTCTTTTACCTCATATTCTAAGAAAGAAAGTTCTCTGGCTCTTTGTTCTCCATCCAAATTAGAATTTTCAAATTCTTCTTTTAGTTTCTTGTACTCTTTGAACAAAAGTGCCATATTGGCTTTTTCTTCTAAAAGTTTTTCTCCTGCAAATTCATCTAATATTGCAAGATGATTCTTCTTAGAAAGAAGGGACTGATGTTCATGCTGTCCATGGATATCTATAAGGAGTGATGCTACTTCCTTCATCTTTGATACTGATACGGCTTCTCCGTTTACACGTCCAACCGCTCTTTGAGCCGTAATCTTACGGCTCAAAATTACAGTATTGTCTTCTACCTCGATTTCCATTTCCCTTAGCTTCTCCAGTGTAGTCTGATCATCGACATAAAATACCAGCTCGACAAAGGCCGTTTCCTCACTATCTCTTAGCATTTCCTTGGGAACCTTCTGTCCTAATGCAAGATTTACTGAGCCAATAATAATTGATTTACCAGCACCAGTCTCTCCAGACATAATATTTAGTCCCTCTCCAAATTCAACCTCACATTCATCAATAAGTGCAAGATTTTTCACATGTAGATTCTGTAACATATTTTCTCCTTCCACTCTCCCAAAGCGTGCATTATATGCTTACTGTTCTACAATTTTTCTCAATTTTTTCATAAGCACTAATGTGTCCTCAACAGAACGAATAGCACACATTATAGTATCATCTCCAGCAATTGAGCCTACAATTTCATTAATCTGCATCGCATCAATTGCTGCACAAACCGCTCCGGCCATTCCGGAAACAGTCTTTATAACAAGAATATTCTGTGCCATATCCATAGACACATATCCTTCTCTTAAAACTCGTACATAACGCTCTGACAAATCCTCGCTATTTCCATTCAAAGTTGCATACTTTTGCTTGCCATTTGAAGTTGCAATCTTGGTCAGCTTTAATTCTCTGATATCTCGCGATACAGTTGCCTGTGTTACCTTAAAACCAGCCTTTAGTAGATATTCTAATAGTTCGTCCTGTGTCTCTATATCATTTTTTTGAATGAGCTCAATTATTTTTGATTGTCTGCTAGTCTTCATATTGTCTCCTAAGTATAAGTCTCCATCTTCTTTCTTAAAATCTCAAGAAAACTTTTTTTGTTAAGCTTACAGATTTTAGTATGATTAACTGCCTTTGAAATTATAAATCTATCTCCTACTGATAATTCTTCAACAGTATCTCCATCAAAGCTTACCCAGGCTTTTTCATCTCTCTGTTGTCTTCTGCTGCATATTTCTATTTCTATCTCATCTTCAGCACTCAAAACAATACTCTTTGAATTAAGGTTATGTGCATTATTGGGAGTTAGAAGTAACATCTGTCCCTTCGGATCTACAATTGGTCCACCTGCAGACATACTGTAACCTGTCGAACCGGTTGGGGTTGCAACTATAATCCCATCAGCATTATATGTATTTAAAAACTCACCATTTACATATACTTTAAGGCTTAATATCTGAAGCATACCAGCTCTATGGATAACAATATCGTTTAGTGCCACTTTGCTGTTACAGCAATTTTCTTTATGACCTGTAAGCATAATCCGCTCTTCCATCATATAGTCATCCTGCATAAGCCTGTCAATCGCACCCATTACTGTTTCTTCTTCGAGTTCGCAAAGATAACCTAGTGTTCCGAGATTAACTCCAATAAGTGGAATCTCTAAGCTTTCAACCTTAGTAGCTACTCTGATAAGAGTTCCGTCTCCACCCAATACAAGTATGCACTCTGTATCGGAAGGAATATCTTTAATCTCATACTCGGTAAATACTTTTGCAGCTCCACCTTTTTTTACAATATATTCTATTATCTGATTACTTAATCTTAAGTCTTTGTCTTTGCATCCGTTAGTAATTAGAATAAATTTCTTCATGATTATTTGTCCAATTCCCCATGTGCAGCCTCAACCACATCATGAATTATAACATTTTCATCCATTTTGGGTTCTGAAGTTTTCTCAATGTAAACTAAATATTCAATATTACCTTCTGGTCCTTTAATTGGAGAATACTCTAAGTTATGTATTGAAAAACCAATATCTAATGCAAAATCGATTACTTTATTGATAACTTCTTCGTGTACCTTTTTATCTCTTACAACACCTTTCTTACCAACTTTTTCTCTTCCTGCTTCAAACTGTGGCTTAATAAGACACACCATCTGACCATTATCTTTAAGAAGGTCTCTGGCAGGTCCTAATACCTTGGTAAGTGAAATAAACGATACATCAACAGATGCAAAATCAAGCGCATCATCAATTTGTTCCGGAGTGACATATCTGATATTAGTCTTCTCCATACATACTACTCTTTCGTCCTGCCTAAGCTTCCATGCGAACTGTCCATATCCAACATCTACAGCATAAACTTTGCTTGCACCGTTTTGAAGCATACAGTCTGTAAATCCACCTGTCGATGCTCCAATATCCATACACACTTTTCCATCAAGAGTGATATCAAAATGCTTCATGGCTTTCTCTAACTTTAAGCCTCCACGGCTTACATACTGTAATGTCTTTCCGTGAATCTCTATCTGACAATCGTCCGGAAAAGTAGAACCAGCTTTATCTTCCCTATTATTATTTACAAAAACATTACCTTCCATAATCATAGTCTTAGCTTTCTCTCTCGATGGAGCAAGACCTCTATTTACAAGTAATACATCTAAACGTTCTTTCATAAAACCTCATCATCCATTAATCTTTTCAAGAATTCTTTTTGCTACTGTATCAGCATCTATGCCTAGTAACTTTTTAAGTTCTGATACACTACCATGCTCAACATATGCATCCGGTATCCCCACTGTCATAACATCAATATCTAATGACTCACCTTTTACAAATGCACTTACATGTTCACCAAAACCACCACTTAATACATTCTCTTCCATTGTAACTAGAAGCGAATGATTATCTGTAAGTTTATTTATCATATCCTTATCAAATGGCATCGCAAAACGAGCATTTACGAGTGTTGCTTCTATCCCTTTTTCCTTAAGAAGTGCCACAACATCTTCCGCAACAGGAATCATACTTCCCAATGCCATAATTGCCACCTTACTACCTTCTGATATTATCTCACTCTTACCAAGTTCTATTGGGGTTCTGTGTTCTTTTAATCCAGCATACCCTAAACCTCTTGGATAACGAATAGCAACAGGTCTTTCAAACGCAACTGCAAACTTCATCATATCCGAAAGCTCCCATTTGTTCTTTGGGGCCATTACAGTCATGTTTGGGATTGATGACAGATATGATATATCAAAAATACCCTGATGAGTCTCACCATCACTTCCTACAAGACCAGCTCTGTCAATTGCAAAAATTACAGGAAGGTTCTGTATACATACATCATGAAGTATCTGATCATAAGCTCGCTGTAAAAATGATGAATATACAGCAAACACAGGTTTTAGACCAGCTTTAGCCATTCCTGCTGCAAATGTAACAGCGTGTTCTTCAGCAATTCCAACATCGAAAAATCTATCCGGATAAATATTAGCAAAGCGTTTCAAACCTGCTCCATCACGCATGGCAGCAGTTATCGCTACAATCTTATCATCACGTTCTCCAAGCTTTTTCATTACTGTAGAAAATACATCTGTGTAATTTGCATCTGTTCTTTTATTCCTTGGAATACCAGTTTCTATTTCAAAAGGTTCTGCTCCGTGGAATCTGGCAGGATGTCTCTCTGCCGGAACATATCCTGATCCTTTTTTTGTAATTACATGAACTAATACCGGACCATCTACCCTTTTGGCTTCTTCAAAAGTTTTTCTAAGTTCATTTAGATTACTTCCATCAACAGGACCAAGATATATTATTCCCATCTCTTCAAAGAACATTCCAGGAACAAAAAGCTGCTTAATACTACTCTTTGTATTTCTAATTCTCTTAACCATCTTCTCTCCATATTTTGGAATATGATTAAGAGAATTCATCACATTGCTCTTTAAATCGCGATACATATCTGTAGTTCTAAATTCTGCAAGATATCTATTCATTCCTCCAACATTTTCAGAGATTGACATGTTGTTATCATTGAGAACAATAATAAAATTTGAATTAAGCTCTGATGCATTATTAAGTGCTTCATATGCCATTCCACCTGTGAGTGCACCATCTCCAATTACAGCTATTACTCTATAATCCTCACCTAAAATGTCTCTTGCCTGAGCCATTCCAAGAGCAGCCGAAATAGAAGTCGAGCTGTGTCCTGTATTAAAACAGTCACAATCACTCTCACAGGTCTTTGGGAATCCACTCATTCCACCAAACTGTCTTAACTGTTCAAAACCATCTTTTCGTCCAGTAAGAATCTTATGTGTGTATGACTGATGACCAACATCCCACACAATCTTATCTTCTGGAAGATTAAATGAAAGATGCAGGGCCATTGTAAGTTCTACCACACCTAGATTAGATGCAAGATGCCCCCCTGTCTTTGATATGCTTTCGATTAGAAACCGTCTGATTTCTCCAGGTAATTCTTTTAATTCATCTTCTGAAAGATACTTGATATCGTTCTCTTTTCGAATTTTATCCAATGCCATATATTATTTCTCCCGATCAATCAAATATATGAATAATTGCTGTAAAAATTCATCCTCTTTGTCAAATGACTTTAACATCTGACAAGCCTCCTGCGATAATTTATTCACATCCTGTTTCGCTTTATCAAGTCCTTCAAATGTAACGTAGGTAGGTTTGTTATTCTTTTCATCACTTCCGATTGGTTTTCCTAAGACCTCAAGTGTACTTGTAACATCAAGTACATCATCCTGTATCTGGAATGCCAGTCCGAGCTTTGCTGCAATCTCTTCAATCTTCTTTACGTCTTCTTCTGTAGCTCCTGCAAGAATTGCACCAATCATCATTGACGATTCTATAAGGGCCCCTGTCTTTAATTTATAAATAAAATCAAGTTTATCTCGCGTAATAGGAGAATCATCTCTCTTCTCACTCTCGACATCTACAACCTGACCACCTATCATTCCAAAAATTCCAGCTTTAACAGCTAACACTCTAATCGCCTTGCTTACATTTATATTTCCAGGCTCCATTTCAAGTGCAATAGTTGCTGTCTCAAATGCAAGATTAAGAAGAGCATCTCCTGCAAGAATCCCCATCGCCTCTCCATAAACAGCATGAGTAGTCTTCTTTCCTCTTCTGTATTCATCATTATCCATTGCCGGGAGATCATCATGCACCAATGAATATGTGTGTATCATCTCCATTGCTGCCATAAAAGGATAAATAATTTCACCTTCCCCGCCAAACATTTTAAATGTTTCTTCCATCAACATTGGACGCAGCCTCTTGCCACCTGCCTCAACACTATATCTCATAGCCTCAAATATAGTTTTCTGAAATCCATCCTCTTTTGGAAGATATCTGTACACTATCTCATTAATATGATCAACCTTACATCCAAGCAGTTCTTTAAATTCCATTAGAATTCCTCCAGTTCCCCATTCTGATTTATAACCATCATAGCCTTCTCTATATTATCAAGCATCTCGTTTGCAGCCTTTATTTCTGTAAGCCCCTGCTTGTATAACTCAAAAGATGCATCTAATGTACTTTCTGCATCTTCCATCTGTTCTATTATCCCCTCAAGTCTGCTAAATCTTTCTTCAAGAGTCACTTTATTTTCTTCACTCATTAGAATAAACCTCCGACACAACAGCCTTTACACTACCATCTATAAAATGAATTCCTATTTCATCTCCAGGCTTTGTGCTGTTAATACTCTTTACAGCCTTACCATCAATGCCTTCTACAAAAGCATAACCCTGACTTAGTTTCTTAGCAGGTGAGTATGCATCAAGTGTTCCAGCAAGTAGTCTGAGTCTGTTCTTCTTATCAATTATTATTCTTTGCATAAGTTCATCTATTCTATCACTATAATCGACAAGCCTACGTCTATTATCATTAAGCTTTCTCTGTGGACTTAAGTATTCAATCCTTGTCTTCATATGCGAAAGCTGTTCTCTCTTAAGTTCTATCCTTCTGATAAGGATGTTATCCATTCTTCTTTTTGCTTCTGCAAAAGCAGATACTATTAATCGATAATCGTAAACTGCAAGTTCAGCTGCTGCTGAAGGAGTTGGAGCCCTCATATCTGCAACATAATCAGCAATTGTCCAATCTGTCTCATGACCTACTGCCGAGATAATTGGAATCTGGCAATCAAATATTGCACGGGCAACAATCTCTTCATTGAATGCCCAAAGGTCTTCTATCGAACCACCACCACGACCAACAATAATTACATCTACTCCTATGTGTTCAAGTGCCCTTATTCCATTTACTATACTCTCTGCTGCTCCATCACCCTGAACTAATGCAGGATATAATATAAGTTGAACATAGGGATTTCTTCTGTAAGAAATATTTCTAATATCCTGTACTGCTGCACCAGTTGGAGCAGTCACAATACCAATTCTCTTAGCATATCTTGGAATTGGCTGTTTATATTCAGGTGCAAACATTCCCATTTCTTCAAGTTCTCTTTTTAACGCCTCGAATTTGAGATAGAGATTTCCCTCACCATCAAGCTCAATTTCTCTTGCATATATCTGATAACTTCCATTTCTCTCATATATCTCAACAGAGCCAGTTACTATTACCTTATCTCCTTCCTTCATCTGGAAGTTCAGTCCGCGTCTATTACCCGCAAACATAATTGCATTAATAGTCCCTGATGAATCCTTTATCGTGAAATAAATATGCCCACTTGTGTGATATTTACAGTTTGACACTTCACCCTTAATACTTATCCTTTTAAGTAAAAAGTCCTGTGAGAACATATTCTTTATGTAATTGTTTACCTGTCCTACTGAATAAACATTCTTTATCATGCGAATTTTGCTAAAAGTCCATTTACAAATGATGATGAATCATCTGTTCCATACTGTTTTGCAAGTTCAACAGCTTCGTTAATCGCAACTTTTACAGGAATTTCTTCCTCATACTTAATCTCATATACAGCAAGACGAATAATAGCAAGATCAGCCTTACTCATTCTACTTGTCTTCCATCCTGTTGACTTCTCATTAATCTGTGCATCGATTTCATCAATATGTTCAAAAATATCTGCACATTTATCCTTGATATAAGTAAAGTCCTTCTCATCTATTTCTCCCAGTTCATCATGGAAAAGTGCAAACTGCTCCTCCATGTCCTCACCACTGTGAAATTCGATTCTGAAAAGTGCTTTAAAAATATTCTCTCTAATTTCTCTTCTAGTCATTATAATTTCCTTTCGAATTTATAACTAAATTTTCTTTTAATACAAATTATAACATAAATAAAGGATGCCATAAGGCACCCTTTATTATACTACAAATATGAATATTTAAAAAGTATTAATTCTCACTCATATCTACACTTGCAATACGAATATTAACGATTGCAACTCCAAGACCTGTCATGCTCTCAATTGTAGTCTTGATTTTATCCTGAACCTTAGCAGAAACTTCTGGAATACTATAGCCATAGTCTATGTTAATAGCAACATCAACCTTTACTTCATCTTCAACTACTTCTACTGTAATACCTTTTGCAAGGTTCTTCATTCCAAGCTTGCTGACAATTTCATTTGTGATATTGCCGGCCATAGAGCTTACACCTTCAACTTCTGTTGCAGCTAATCCAGCAATTATAGCAACTACCTCATCTGCAATTCTAATCTCGCCAGTCTCATCAGACTTGATGTTGAAAGTCTTTCTATTATCAGCCATAATTCTAGTTCCTCCTTAAATACACTATACTGTCTGTCCCTTTGCAACATATACCTGGAAGGAATCGTTACCTGTAAGAGATTTATTAGGTGACACACATACATTTTTATCAGTAATTACATACTGAAGCTGTGCGCCCTCTTCAATAACTGTATCCTGCATAAGAATACAATTCTTTACAACAGCACCCTTCTTAACTTTTACACCTCTAGCAAGGATACTGTTCTCGATTGTACCTTCAATCACACATCCATCAGCTACCATTACATTTTTAGCCTTTGCACCATTAATGTATCTTGTTGGGTTATCATCTCTGATCTTTGTATAGATTGAATTTCCACCCTTGAAGAGCTGATTTCTATTCTCAGCATCAAGAAGCTTCATATTTTCATCAAAATAGCTCTTAAGGTCTGTAATCATAGCTACATATCCATCATACTTATATGCCTGAATATTAAGAGTATCTGTATGTTGTGCAAGAAGATCTCTTGTAAAGAATGAGAATCCATGAACATATGCATCCTCGATGAGGGCAATAAGTTTCTTTCTCTCAAGAACATATACATTCATACAGTAATTTACTTCACCCTTAAGTTTTGAGTTAATATAAATCTTGCGAACTCTATTATTCTCAATATCAAGAGTGTAATATAATTCTTTATTATTTGAATTTGGTCTAGTAAATATTCTTGGAATTTCCTGTCTTCTGTACATTAATGTAACATCTGCGCCACTCTTCTTATGTGCTTCAATAAGCTGTCTGAAATCAAAATTGAATGCAAAGTTACAATCAGACATAATAACATATTTCTGCTGACATTTCTTTAAGTAACCCTTCATACTCTCAAGAGCTTCAATACGTCCTGAGTATACTTTAATCTGTCTCTGCGCAAATGGAGGAACTATGTTAAGTCCACCATTCTTTCTTGCAAGGTCAAACTCCTGACCTGAACCAAGATGATCCATAAGTGAATGATAATTCTGTTTAACAATAAGTGAAATGTTATCCATTCCGCTATGTACCATACTAGATATTATAAAATCTGATAATCTGTATCTTCCTGCAAAAGGAATAGATGCCATAAGACGCTCAGTCACAAGCTCTGGTAAAAGAGCATCATAGCTGTTTGGGAAAAGAATTCCTAATGCTTCTTCGTTGTTCATATTTAACATTGTGTCTGGCCCTCCTCTACATCTTCATAAACCATTGCCTCTGGTCCAATAACAGCATTTGCTCCAATCTTTACACCAGGTGCAATTGTTGCAATTTTTTTAATAACTGAAGACATGTCAGGTGTCTCACCAACAACTGCATTTTCTCCGATAACAGCATTCTCTGCAACGATACAGCCTCTTACCTTAGCACCCTTTTTGATAACTGCATTACCCATTACAACAGCGCCTTCTACTTCGGCACCCTCTTCAACTGTAACACCACTAAATAGAATTGAATGATTAATCTTTCCATCGATGTTACATCCATCAGTAATAAGTGACTCAGATATTTCTGCATTCTCACCAACTGTATGTCCTGTATGTCCACTGTTACGACTGAAGATTTTCCAGTTCTCATCAAAGAGGTTAATACCACTCTTCTCTGGATCAAGAACCTCCATATTAGCTTCCCAAAGTGATGAAATTGTTCCTACATCCTTCCAGTATCCTTCAAAACGATATGCGTACATATTACGTCCATCACGAAGTAAGTTTGGAATAATATTATTTCCAAAATCATTCTCTGAATTTGGATCTGCCTCATCTTCGATAAGGTACTTCTTAAGAATATCCCAGTTAAAGATATAAATACCCATTGAAGCAAGATTTGACTTAGGATCCTTTGGTTTCTCCTGGAACTCTGTAATCTTATCGTTCTCATCTGCAACCATAAGTCCAAAACGAGATGCATCTTCCCATGGAACTTCCATTACTGCCACAGAAAATTCTGCATTCTTTTCCTTATGAAATCTTAAGAAATCACTATAATCCTGCTTACAAATCTGATCGCCCGAAAGAATAATTACATACTCAGGATCATATCTCTCAATAAATGCAATATTCTGATAAATTGCATTTGCAGTTCCTTTATACCAATCAGACCCTGTTGCTCTCTGATATGGTGGAAGGACATGAACACCTCCATATAATCTGTCTAAATCCCAAGGCTGTCCATTTCCAATATACTCATTAAGTACAAAAGGCTGATACTGTGTAAGCACTCCTACAGTATCAATTCCAGAATTTACGCAGTTCGATAATGGAAAGTCAATAATACGATACTTGCCTCCAAATGGAACTGCTGGTTTTGCCAGCTTCTGTGTCAGTGCATACAGACGGGAACCCTGACCACCAGCTAATAGCATTGCTACAAGTTCTTTTGCCATTTTGCAAAATTCCCCTTTCTATAAAAATTTTGTTATTGATATTATTTATACATCATAAATCTATGAATATCGTATCACATTTTAACAATTGTGAAAAGTGATTATTTCCTTATTATTTCATCCATATTTATAAATTCATATGGTGTCTCCTGGTACACATAGTAGTTAAGCCAATTTGAATATAAGATGTTGCCATGTGAACGCCACTGAAGCAATGGTTTCTTTGTATCATCATCATCTGGGAAATAATTAACAGGCGGTTCAATCGGTAACCCCTTGTTTTTATCTCTCATGTATTCATTATACAAAGTCATCCTGTCATACTCCGGATGTCCCATAACGAAAATTCGCTTTCCGTCCTGATCTATTACCAAAAATATTCCTGCCTCTTGCGACTCTGCTAAAATTGTAAGTTCTTTGTGTTTTAAAACATCCTCTGTTCTTACTTCCGTATGTCTTGAATGTGGAGCATAAAACAAATCATCAAAACCTCTTACCAAAGGTACTTTTCTATTCTTAACTCTGTGTGGGAATACTCCAAACATTTTCTTGTCAAGAATATGCTTATCAATTCCATAATGATAATACAGGCCAGCCTGCGCGCCCCAGCAAAGATGAAGCGTACTTGTCACATGAGTCTTGCTCCACTCCATTATCTGACATATCTCATCCCAGTAATCTACTTCTTCGTAAGCCATAAGTTCAACAGGTGCTCCTGTGATAATAAGTCCATCAAAGTTCTGATCCTTTATCTCTTCAAATCCAAGATAGAACTTATTAAGATGACTCATTGAAGTATGTGTAGATTCATGTGTCTTTGTAGCAATAAATGTTACATTAACCTGTAATGGTGTATTAGAAAGCGATCTTAGTATCTGTAATTCAGTGTCTTCTTTAAGAGGCATCAAATTAACAATTGCAATTTCAAGCTGTCGGATATTCTGATGAATAGCCCTGTTTTCATCCATCACAAATATGTTTTCTTTTTCTAGTATTTCCTTTGCAGGAAGTGCATTTTGTGTCTTAATTGGCATTTATTTTGTTCCTCTTTTCTAGTTGCCAAACATTCTAAGGAAGTCCTCCTCCGAAATAATTGGCACACCTAATTCCTTTGCTTTTTTGTTCTTTGACGATTCTGAAAGTACATCATTATTTACAAGGTAACCGGTCTTTTTAGAAACACTTCCTGCTACCTTTCCACCTTCAGATTCTACATAAGCTTTAAATTCATTTCTATTTTTATAATGGAATACATCTCCAGTGATAACGAATGTTATTCCAGCACATTTTCCTGAAGAAATATCTTTCACTTCAACTTTTTCGATATCTAATTCTTTCATAAGATTATCGAGACTGTTTTTATTTGCATCTTTTGCATACCATTCAAGTATTGAACCTGACTTTTCCGCTCCGATTCCATCAATATCTTCAAATCCGGTATTAGTGCGCATTCGTTCAAGAAATCCATCAAATCCAATTGAATTTATAATTTTCTTTCCTGCATCGACTCCGATCATTGGAATACATAAAGCAAATATAAAATTAACCGGATGAATTTTTCTGCTTTTTTCTATTGCAGTTTTCATATTGGCACAGGATTTCTCTCCAAAGCCTTCTAGCTTACTTATCACATCAAAATGTTCTGATAAATGATATATGTCTGCAAATTCACGAATAAAACCTTCATTAATAAATTTTAACATTGTTTGTACAGAAAGTCCATCTATGTCCATTCCACTTTTGCTGACAAATCTGGTGAACTTTTTGACATTTTTCGCAGTACAGTCAGGGTTTGTACAATGAAGGGTTTTTGTGCCACTGTTCCTGCTGATTCTTATTTCTGTTGGGGCATGGCAAACAGGACACTCATTTGGAATAATCAATTCTCCCTCGGCATCTTTTACTGCTATGCATTTCGGAATAATTTTATTAGCTTTTATTACTGAAAGTGTGCATCTTTCTTTCACACCCAATCGCTCTATCTCACTAATATTACAAAGCGAAGCTCTCGAAACAGTTGTACCTTCTATTTGTACTGGTTCAAATACTGCAACCGGAGAAATAGTCGATACAGCACACGACCACTCGATATATGAAAGCTTTGTATCTACCGCCTCATCTTTCCATTTAAAAGCAAAACCTGCTCTTGTGGCGTGATGCCCTGTTACACTTCCACCAGCTGCATATTCTGTATCATCATAACATATAACCAATCCGTCAACCGGTATATCCATCTGACCTGTTTCAACTTTTTTTGTCCATCTGTCGATTGCCTGTTCAATTCCTCTGGCATCTGTCAGCTCACGGTCTACAACTGTAAATCCCATATCCGAAAGAAACTGCATACGCTGCCCCCATGATGTTATTTCATCATCGATATGAACAAGAGTAAAAGCATTAAAATGAACATGTCTTTGCTTTACTTCCTCAGCATCATCAAGATTTAATGTTCCTGACGCCAAATTTCTTGGATTTGCATATTTTTCGTCTTCATCTTCAATCATATCATTTATCTGTGCAAAATCAGTATATGATATTGTAGCCTCTCCTCGTACTACTAAATGGCCTTTATAGTCAATTGTTAGTGGGAAACCCTTTATTGAATTCTTTAAAAAAGTAATGTTGCTTCCTACTGTACCATTTCCTCTGGTTAGAATTTTGGTCAGTTTTCCATCGTCATAAGTAAGTACCAGTGTCAATCCATCCAATTTCCATGAAAGCCAGATTTTTTTATCCTGTGCCCAGTCGATTAATGCTGATACTTCTTTTGTCTTTGCAAGTGAAAGTGCAGGATATTCATGAGCCTCTCTATCTGATGATTTTTCTTCATAACCAGTGTTGTGTGTCGGACTGTTTTCTAAAACAATTCCTGTCTCAGCTTCAAGATTTGTAAGTTCATCAAATAATGCATCCCATTCATAATTTGACATTATTTCATCTTGTCCATTGTAATATGCTTCTGAAGCTTTGTTAAGTATATCGACTAATTCATTTATTCTCTCTCTTTTATCCATTACTAACTCCCACTTTTACTTTTTCCTACAGGTTCATTTGATGATTCCTTTATCAAAGACTGTAACTGTCTATATTCTAAGTCAGTTACTGCTCTGTATTTTCCTACTTCAAGATCACCTAAGGAAATGTTCATTATTCTTACTCTTTCTAGTTTTCGTACTCTGTATCCAAAGTATTCGCACATTCTTCTAATTTGCCTGTTGTAACCCTGTGTCAAAATAATTTTTAATTGATTTTTGCCAATTTTCTTTACATGACATTTTCTGGTTGTTACACCAAGCTCTACTAGAGGAACTCCACCTGCCAAACCTCTTACAAAACTTTCACTGACTGGCTTATCAACTGTAACGATATATTCTTTTTCATGTCTGTTTCCTGAACGCATCATCTTGTTGACAATTTCTCCATTGTTAGTTAACAGCAAAAGCCCCTGGGAGTCCTTGTCAAGGCGTCCAATTGGATAAATTCTCTTGGGATAATTAATGTAATCTATCACATTATTTTTCTCTCTTTTTTCTGCGGTACAGACAATTCCAACTGGTTTGTTGAATGCAATAAGAATCATCTCTTCTTCTTTTGACACTACTCTGCCATTATATGTGACAAGTTGTCCTGGTAGAACTCTATCACCACAAGTTGCTTTGATTCCATCTATCAAAACATTACCAGCTTCTATCTGACGGTCTGCTTCACGTCTGGAACACACACCTGCTTCACTCAAAAATTTATTTATTCTTACACTATTGTCCTGCATTTTTATTTTCTCCCACATAAAGAGGTCTTGTTTTTATATAATAAAATGGAGACCCTCTCTCAGGTCTCCACATTTTTACTGAATTACTGGCTCTAAGAATTCTGTCTTAACATAACCAGGAGTTCCATTAAAGTCAATTATTGTCCAATCGCCATCTTCACCTGTCTTGTTAAGAAGTGCTCCCTCACCATATACACCTATGAGTGCTCCTTCTTTACTTGCTCTGTCTCTAACATTTACTACATCCAAAGTCTTGTAAGTTGTAGTAGCAGGTGTTTGCTGTTCCTGCTGTGTCTGTTCAGGTTGCTGTTCTTCTGGTTTTTGTTCCTCAGGTTGCTGTTCCTGTGGTTGCTGCTCTTCCTGTGATTCTTCAGGCTTTTGTTCTTCCTTTGATTCCTCAGGTTTTTGCTCTTCTTTTGCAGTCTCTTCTGTGGACTGATTTACTGTAAGTGAAGCCTGCCACTCTTTTATTGCTGTACTGAGTGTTGATTCAATCATTGTTACAAGCTTTTCATCAGATGCTATTGCATCATTATATACTGTCTGTACTTCCTGCTGAAGTTTGATGAAATCTTCCTGTGACATATATTTCTGAACAACGGAATAAACATCCGGGTCACATGAATTTTCCATAAAATTAAGATTATATATACTATATAAATTGTTTATATAAAGCTTACCATTTTCATCAGTCTCTACTAAAAAGAAATCTAATGTTGGAGCTGTTGTATCTACATCCGCAAACTTAATATCAATTCTTGATGACACCATATATGAACCTGGCTTGATACCTGGTTTGCTATAATACTTAATATTTGCAACTTTCTCATAATATTTACTAAGTACTGTGACATAACTCTTCTCATTATCAGACATTGGATAAGCAATCTGGCCAAGCTTATCAACATCACCATTTACATATGCATCATAATACTGTGAAAGAAGGTTTGTAATATCTTCATTACTATCACTTTCAAATTCTTCTGTAAACTTGAATTTATCTACATCAACCTGTGTTTCCTGCTGATTCTTAGAATTTCTCTTCTTATCTCCGTTAAATCCAATTGCAATTACAACTAGCAAAATCACTAATATGGCTGCTACACCAATATATCTCTTGTTATGTATTAATGTCTCTTTAAGATTAGTTTCCTTCATCTTATCAACAAAAGCTTTAAACTGCTCTGTAAACTTATTCATATATTCCTCCCATTTTTAAAGTATGCACCCGGCGGGAATCGAACCCACATCCCAGGAGTCGGAGTCCTGTGTTTTATCCATTAAACTACGGCTGCACAAATAGATATAAGTATTTACAACTTATTAAAAATAACACAAAATAATATTTTCGTCAATTTTTTTAACATTTTCTTAACATTATTTTAATACTCTATCAAAGATAAAATCTCATCAAGCTTTGTAAATGGCAATTGACCTGGCGCACTTGCAACCTCTCCTGCTCCAAATGTAACACATGAACCACTAAGCTGTCCTGCAATTCTTGAAACTGCACCTAATGCACCCATTGACATTGTAATAATAAGCCCATCAGAATGAATCTGCTTAAACTCTTCTGTTACCTTTATTAATGAAATAACATCAGAAGCTTTCTGCGGCATAACAGCAAGTTTTACAATATCAGCCCTGCCATTATACATTTCTTCTAACAGCATTTTCATTATTTTTTCTTCTGGTGTTTCATCAAAATCATGATGTGATGCAATAATTTTTGCACCTTCTTTTTTTAGTTCACTTATCAGCTTTGAACAATTTTCGTTTGCAAAAAATTCCACATCAACAAAGTCAACGACATCCGAGTTTGCGCCTACCCTGTACAACTTTTCTATAGTATCTCTTGAGTCATTTCCTAATCCGCCTTGTGCTTTAGATCTGTATGTATAAACCAAAATCGTATTTTCAGTAATACTCCTTAGTTCTTCTAACACATCATTTACTGCATCGGGATTACTAACATTTTCAAAGGCATCTATTCTCCATTCTATCATCTGTGCCTTCATATCAACAAGTCTTCTTACCTGCTCAATCACAAGTTCCTTTTTCTCGCCCATAACCGGAACGCAAATTAGAGGTTTTCCCTCTCCGAGTGTTTTTCCTTTTATTACTACTTTTTGTTGCATATTCATTCTCTCTTATCTCAAAACATTATTTTACATCGTAATTATAACTATTAATATGCGATATTGCAATTTGACATTCATCTTTTTTTACTTTATCATTTATATAAAAAATTTTCTATATTAAGGAGTATATCATGAGTTTTACTTTTTTAAAGCAACTCCCTACTCCAGCAGAGATTAAGGAGCAGTTCCCTCTCTCTCCTGAATTAGTGGAGCTCAAAAAAAATCGTGACGCAATGATTTCCGATGTTATCTGTGGAAAAGATGATAGAGTACTTGTAATTATTGGACCATGTTCAGCAGATAATGAGGATTCTGTTTGTGATTATGTTAGCCGCCTTTCAAAAATTCAGGAGGAGGTTAAAGACAGGGTTATTATCATCCCAAGAATTTACACAAACAAACCAAGAACAACAGGAGAAGGCTATAAGGGAATCGCTTCTCAGCCAGACCCTGAAAAAGAGCCAGACATGCTCGAAGGACTTATAGCTGTTAGAAAAATGCATATCCGTGCAATTAATGAAAGCGGACTTACAAGCGCTGATGAAATGCTTTATCCTGAAAACTGGGGATATGTTGAAGATCTTCTTTCATATGTTGCTATCGGTGCAAGATCCGTTGAAGATCAGCAGCATCGTCTAACAGTAAGTGGTTTCGATGTTGCCAGTGGTATGAAGAATCCTACTAGTGGTGATTACTCTGTAATGCTTAATTCAGTATATGCTGCCCAGCATCCACATCAGTTTGTTTACCGTGGATATGAGGTTCAGACAACAGGTAATCCATATACACATGTAGTTCTTCGTGGTGCAGTAGATCAGCACGGAAACACTATATCAAATTATCATTATGAAGATCTTATCAGACTTTCTGAAATGTATGACAAAATGGATGTTGTTAATCCAGCAGCTGTTATTGATACAAATCATTCAAACTCTGGAAAGAAATTCAAAGAACAGATTCGTATTGCAAAAGAAGTTATGCACAACCGCCAGCTTTCAAAGGATATCCGCTCTCTTGTAAAGGGTCTTATGATTGAAAGTTATATCGAAGAAGGATGCCAGAAAATTGGTGAACATATTTATGGAAAATCTATTACAGATCCATGTCTTGGATGGGAAGATTCAAAAGAACTTATCTATACCATCGCTGAAATGAACAAATAATTTTCCTTAAAAATTAAACCTATGTCTACATGTAAGAGTAGACATAGGTTTTTTTATAAATCTTTTTCTTTTGATTTTATCATATTGCTATATGCCATGATTGCAGAAACAGTCTTAGAATCCTGAAGTTTTCCGGCATAAATCATCTGGCACAATTCATCTAATGTATAAATCTCTACATCAATTGATTCAGCCTGGTCGAGTTGCTGTTCTCCTTTTTTCACAAGATTTTTAGCAAGATATACATCTATAAACTCATCACAAAACGCGACTGTCGTTCTAAGGGACAATAAAAAAGAAATATCATCACTTGTATATCCGGTTTCTTCTTCTAATTCTCTTGTGGCACTAATTAAAGTATCTTCTGTAAGTGAATCTCTGCATCCTGCCGGAATCTCAATCGTTTCTCTCTCTAATGCATTTCTATACTGCCTGACCATAATTATTCTCCCATCCGGAAGAACCGGAAGAATCGCAGCCGCGCCCATTCTATGCGATACAGTATCCCAGTATTCAACATGACCATTAGAAAACTCCATTGTATCTTTATAAATATCAAGTATGGAGCCTTTATACATTAATTCTCTTTTTGTTCGTTTCATTTTATCAATCATTAATTCTCCTCAACGATTCCAGAATACATTCGTATCCTTCCCTCGTTCTCAATAAACTGAACTGGATCCTGATGGTTACTTATAACCGCTTTTATATTATTAATACATACTTCAACACCTGGAAATGTTTCTTTTTTAATAATTACAGTAGCATCTTCTGCTCTTGCCATCAAAATTTTATAATAATCCAGTTTATGCATATTTTTAGAAACATCCGCTTTCTTAGTAACCTTTGCTCTTAGCAAATCAATTTTTTGTGCTTCAGAACATATTTTTAATGCCTCATCTATTTTGTCGACTAATGATAGATCCTCCTGCAGGGCATTTTGAACAGCAAGCAATTCCTTCATGATTCTTAAATCTTGTCCAGCTGATAAAGCTGTATGTGTATTATGCTTGTTTCCCGCAATGGAAACTGTAATTCCTCCTATTGCATAAACACTTCCACCAATTATGCTAGACTTTATGCCTGACATCTTTACCTTTCCATGACAAACAACATTACTGTCAATAATAGACTCAACGCTAATATTTCCTTCAGCAAACACATTCGAATACTCGATAAATCCCACTTGAATATCTTTATTGCTTCTGACAGTGGCTTTTCCACCACCCTGAATACCTCCTCTAATGAGAATATCTCCATCTGAATAAACTTTTGCTCCTTCAAGAACTCCATCAAGTGTACAAGTTCCTGTAGCATTAACCTTCATACCACTTCTGACACTTCCATGAACAATTACATCTCCACGAAAATCAATGTTTCCCGTTTTCATATCAACATCGCCATGAATCTCATAAACTGGTGCTATTGTAATTCGCTTATTCTTGTATTCTATTTTTCCATTAATACTCGAAACATAAATATGATTATTATTTACCTTAAAAAATCCTGTTCCCGGAATTGGTGGAAGAACTCTTCCCCTCTTTGCCTGAAGAACCTTTCCTCTAACATTTATACCATTCTGTCCATCGACCGGGTCATGATATACTGCAATCTCCTGATTAGCTTTTACAAGTTCAACCAAATGAATACTATAATAATCTGCAGAACCATCTGGTCTTATTAATGGTTTTCTATTTAATTCCGTATTAAATAAAAATTCATAATAGCCATCTATACCATCAATTACAGGTGTTCCCTTTGCAACAACATAATCCTTCTCATATAATGCTGAATCAACAATAATTTTTATCAATTCATCATCTATACCAGAACAAACATTATGCTGTTCTAATGCTTCGTATATTTCATCAGTAGTATAATGATGCACTACTCCCTCATTTTCACTATCGCTTTCTATCTCAAAATACATTGGAAGGTTTATACAAACTTGCATTTCATCTTTTGATACTTCTACAATAATATCTTTCTTTTCTATCATACTTTTCCTTATTTCCAAATTCTGTAATCAATCCCACTATAATATTACTAAATCAAAATACAAAAGACAAGATAAAAAAAAGACCAGAACGGAAAACCGCATCTGGTCTTATATATTACACTATTTAGCGTAATCAACGACTCTCGATTCACGAATAACGTTGACCTTTATCTGTCCAGGATACTCTAATTCAGATTCAATCTGTTTTGAAATATCTCTAGCCATCAATACCATATCAGCGTCGCTGATTTGTTCAGGAACAACCATAATTCGAACCTCTCTACCTGCCTGAATAGCAAAAGATTTGTCGACTCCCTTATAACCATTTGTAATTTCTTCTAACTGCTGTAAACGATTAGAATATGTCTCTAATGTTTCTCTTCTTGCACCTGGTCTTGCTGCACTGATTGTATCAGCTGCCTGAACAAGACATGCAATTAAAGATTCAGCTTCTACATCACCATGATGTGATTCTACTGCATTAATCACAACTGCTGACTCTTTGTATTTCTTACATAAATCAACACCAAGTTGAATATGTGACCCTTCCATTTCATGATCTACTGCTTTACCGATATCATGTAATAAACCTGCACGCTTAGCCATACGAACATCTTCGCCGATTTCAGCAGCAAGTAAGCCCGCAAGCTGTGCTACTTCTATAGAATGCTTAAGTGCATTCTGTCCATAACTTGTTCTGAACTTCATCTTTCCAAGTAAACGAATCAGTTCAGGATGTATTCCATGAATTCCTACTTCAAGAGTTGCAGCCTCGCCCTCTTCACGAATCATAGTCTCAACTTCCTTCTGAGCCTTCTCAACCATCTCCTCGATACGAGCTGGATGAATTCGTCCGTCAACGATAAGTTTTTCAAGTGCAATTTTTGCTACTTCTCTTCTGATTGGATCAAAACTTGATAAGATAACTGCTTCCGGAGTATCATCAATTATTAAATCTACCCCTGTCATTGTTTCAAGAGTTCTAATATTACGACCTTCTCTACCAATGATACGGCCTTTCATCTCGTCATTAGGAAGCTGTACAACTGATATAGTTGTTTCAGATACGTGATCTGCTGCACATTTCTGGATTGCAGCTACAACGTAATCTTTGGCCTTCTTATTAGCCTCTTCCTTAGCTTTGTTTTCCATTTCCTTAATTAATTTTGCAGTATCAATTTTTACATCTTCTTCAATGGTCTTTAAGAGGTATTCTTTTGCTTGTTCAGAGGTTAATCCTGAGATTCTCTCAAGTTCCTGTATTCTTTGCTCGTTAAGCTTAGATATCTCTATCTTCTGCTTCTTAAGCTCTTCTTCCTTGATTGCAAAGCTACTTTCACGCTTCTCAATTGCTTCGAGCTTCTTATCCAGATTTTCTTCTTTCTGAACAATTCTGCGCTCATTCTTTGAGATTTCACTTCTACGCTCTTTGATTTCTTTATCAAGATCATTCTTAGCCTTAATTGACTCTTCCTTAATCTCGAGCATAGATTCGCGCTTCTTAGCTTCCGCAGCCTTTACAGCATCGTCGATAATGGTTCTTGCTTTCTCTTCAGCGTTACCAATCTTAGACTGGGCAATACGCTTCTGATACTCTAAAGAAATGAGCCATACGACAACAGCAGTAACAACTACTGCAACCACCGCAGTAATGATATACGGAGTCATTACAGGAGCACCTCCTTTATTTAATTTTATTGTATTACAACAAGCTTTAACACCTTTTCGTCATAAATAACAACATATAAATTTTATCCTTTTTATGCTGTAATGTCAAGCAATTATAGTACTTAACGAGTATTATAGCCGCAATATATTGTGCAAATTCAACAAGTATAATTTCTCATTTCTTTTAAAATCTTATTACTACTGTATCCTCTTCTTAAGATATAGTTATATATTCTTTGAAATTCTTTGTCTTCTGACAATTGGCCCTTAAAATGTCTTTTTTCCAGCAATTTTCTAATCATCTCATCTTCATCTGATTCATATTCATCGTCTAAAGCTGAATTAATTAAGTCTTTCCTGATACCTCTTTGCATTAATTTCTGGAAAATCTGCTGTCTGCTTAGTCTCTCCTGCGATAATCTCACAAAATTATGCGCGTATCGGTCATCATCAATATAATTGTAGCTCTTAACGTATTCAACTGCTATATCTATACATTCCTTAGGATATTCATTCTTAGAAAGTTTATCTCTAAGCTGATGTTCAGTTCTGTCCATCTTCTCAAGAAGATGCATTGCACGTTTCTTAGCTCTTTTTCCGATTATCTCATTTATTAAAATATCATATTGTTCTTCTGTAATGTCGCATCCTTCGGATAAAGAAAGCCGCGCGGCTTCGCCTCGATATAACACACATGTCATACCGTTTTCGAAACTCGCGCGGTATTTTCCTTTACCTAAATTTACATAGGTGGTAACTAACATTGTTATCTTTATTCCTCTTTTGAAGCTGGTGCTTCGGTTTCCTCTTCTTCGATATTTTCTTCATCTTTCTCGAAATAAAAATGACGAACCTGTTCTTCAATCATAGCACAGAATTCTGGGTTCTCTCTAAGATGTGTCTTGGCATTCTCTCTTCCCTGACCAATCTTTTCACCTTCATAGGCATACCATGCACCTGACTTACTGATGATATCACAGTTAGCAGCAAGGTCGAGAATATCTCCTTCCTTAGAAATTCCTTTTCCAAACATAATATCAAACTCTGCTTCTTTAAATGGTGGGGCTACTTTGTTCTTTACTACTTTAACTCTCACATGGTTACCAATCACTTCCCCCGCCTGCTTAAGTGCTTCAACTCTTCTTACATCAAGTCGAACTGAAGCATAGAACTTAAGGGCTCTACCACCAGTTGTAGTCTCTGGATTACCGAACATAACTCCAACTTTTTCACGAAGCTGGTTAATAAAGATAACTGTACAGTTTGACTTGCTTATAACACCTGTAAGCTTACGAAGTGCCTGGCTCATAAGTCTAGCCTGAAGACCAACATGCGAATCTCCCATATCTCCATCAATCTCAGCCTTAGGAACTAATGCTGCTACCGAGTCAACTACTACGATGTCAACTGCACCTGAACGAACCATTGTCTCAGTAATCTCAAGAGCCTGCTCTCCACAGTCTGGCTGGGAAATATAAAGATTATCAATATCCACTCCAATATTCTTAGCATATACTGGATCTAGTGCGTGCTCAGCATCAATAAATCCTGCTATTCCGCCTCTCTTTTGTACTTCTGCAACACAGTGAAGTGCTACTGTTGTCTTTCCTGATGATTCAGGTCCGTAAACCTCGATAATTCTTCCCTTTGGTAATCCGCCAAGTCCTAAAGCGATATCAAGACTTAATGAGCCTGTAGGCACAGTCTCAACATTCATATTTGCTGAGTTATCTCCAAGCTTCATAACAGATCCTTTACCATACTGTTTCTCAATCTGAGCAATTGCCGCATCAAGAGCTTTTAATTTATCATCCTTTGCCATTGTAATTCTCCTTAATTCATATTTTCATATTTTAATTTGTTAATTTTATCTTTCGCGTTTTAATTCTTCACGTTTTTATCTTTCACGTTTTTATCTTTCACGTTTTAATCTTTCGCATTTATTAAATCTCTTTATTTAATTGTTCTGTATAAACACATTGAACATTTGTTTGCGAACATTTGTTTGTTTTACTGATATTATACTATTATACTTTGATTTATATGTCAAGCAAATAAATAAATTTTATTATGGGAAAAGGGATTACGAATCGAATCCATGTAGAATATCTTGTTTGCAAAATAAAAGAAAAAGCAGTTGCTTTTGCAACTGCTAATTATTATATTCATATAAATTATATTAGTCAATATAACTTGTAAGTTTTTCTATGATACTTTCTTTGTCCTGAAGACCGATTGCACGATCCTGGAACATACCCTGATTCATATATACAAGAGTTGGGATACTTGCAATTCTGTACTCCATGGCAATAGATGGCTGCTCGTCTACATTAACTTTGCAGACTTTTACCTTATCACCAAGCTCCTCGGCCACTTCATCAATGATAGGGCCCTGCATCATACATGGACCGCACCAGCTTGCCCAGAAATCAATTACTACAGGAACTTTTGATCCAACTACTTCTTCATTAAAATTCTCTTTTGTAATTTCTACTACACCCATGTTTTTGTCTCCTTTTCGTTTATTATAATATTTAACATTCCGAAAAATTGTATCTTCTGATTTTTATGAATAGATGCTCTAGTTTCTACTAAATTCTGAAAGAACAAGTCCTTCGTTACGGTCAAGTGTCATGCCTACACTCCATGCATTAACGAATAATAAAAGCGGATTACCCTTCATATCGATAACCTTCTTCATGTCGCTTGTACCAGTAAGCGAGTCTACATCAACCTCATCTTTGTTCTCTATCCAACGGATATGCTCATATGGCAGAGTCTCAAGTCTGATTTCAACATTGTACTCATTCTCTAATCTGAACTTAAGCACATCAAACTGAAGGACACATACTACTCCTACTATTATCTCTTCCATTCCGCCTTTATATTCCTGGAAAATCTGAATAGCACCTTCTTGTGCAATCTGTGTAACTCCTTTTACAAACTGTTTTCTCTTCATTGAATCTACAAGACTACAG
>JAXJTU010000136.1:0-2685 GCA_036309425.1 Agathobacter sp. | reverse complement strand
TGAATACGAGCGTTCATACAAGGAAAAAGAATACAGTGTCAAACAGATTTATAACCGTCGCCTCAAAGATGAGAAACCAGTTATTGAGGCTTTCTTGTTATGGCTAAAACAGGTTAATCCTGGAAGTAATGGAAAACTAAAAACAGCTATCACATACATCAAGAATCGTGAGGAGTTTCTTATGACCTACCTTGAAGATGGGCGATGCAGTTTAAGCAATAATCTGAGCGAGAACAGCATTCGACCTGTAACTGTTGGCCGCAAAAACTGGCTGTTTTCTGATACTCCTGATGGAGCTCATGCTAATGCCATTTATCTAACAATTGTAGAAATGGCGAAGGCATATCATCTCAACCTATATGAATATCTGAAATATCTTTTAGAACACCGTCCAAACAGTGATATGACAGATGAAGAACTAGACTCTCTAGCACAATGGAATGAAATAGTTCAGCAACAATGTAGCAATAAAACAGAGTAAAATGTTAGCTTATCGGAATCCTAGCAATGAGGATTCCGATAATATTTTTAGATACACCCTGAAATTAGACGCTTACGAAAGAAATATATTATAATTTAGATTTTGCATATATTGTTGAATTGTCAAAGCTTGACATGTATTTAAGAAAAATAATCTTAGAATTATGTCTTGATGTAGAGCATTATCTAAAAGTAAGATTAATGAATGATTTGACAAATAATAATTCGGAGGATGGATACAATATTGTTGAGCTATTTCTTCATATTCATTTTGTTCGGACTTGGCAGAAAATCATTTAGATGAATTTAAAGAAATTTAAGAAAACCAAGCAATTGGCAACAATTATGAATAATGATCCTCAATTACGTAAAATAGAAAACTTAAGTGGAATGATGAAAAATCCAATTATTCATGATTTTGTTACACTTCTATTGGTTTATAATGACATAATGAAGCTATCTGCTACAAAAAAAATTAGAGACAAGAAGATGGAAAATATTGCATACCAGATATGTAATGAGGATGGAAGGTTTAGACAGAATAGTAATTATTTTGAAAAAAATCCATACTTAACAAATGCATATAAGTTTATTTGTAATATAATAGAATATATAAATAGAAAAAATAAAAATCCCAAACATACTAATTTTCTTTAATAGAGATTGACAGGTGAAAAGTGACTTGGTATAATCATATGCATAGAACAAAAATCGTAAGAGATTTTTAATAGGGCGGTGCGTGCACCAATCTATATTTGAGCTTTTGAAAAAAAGGTTCAATAGAAAGTAGTTATAAATGCTTTCTATTGAGCCTTTTTTTATAAAATACCATAGAGGAAGAGAGAGGACACCCTGCTTGCTTTCTCAAGCCATAATCCCCTAGAAAAAACTTGTAAAACCCCCCATGTAGAAGTATAATAAACCCAAAGCAAAAACAATCACATAAGACAATTCTAATTTTTACAATTCTAAGTAAAAAAAATAAGTCTATATTGAACTCTTGCTTTAAACAATCACAAAAAACTAATTACATAAGAGCAGGAGCATAAATATACACGAAGTGTCTTATACTCCTGCAAAGGAGGACAAATGGCACACAAGATAGACACGCCATACATAACGGACATGGCGCTACTAAAACACTTAGAGGAAACCGTAACAGGCAAGATGCAATACACCCTGCTAAACGACTTCCTAGCAAAATACGGATTACAGCTGGATTTATATGCACTAAAAGGCTTATTAGCCGCAGCCTTAAAAATACCACTAGACAGCATAACCGACATCCAGGTATTAAATCCAACAGAACCGTCAAAAATAATAAGTGAGAAAGACTGCATCCTGGACATAAAGCTCGAGCTAAACCACAAAGAAATAATAAACATAGAAATCCAGAACCAATATCAGGACTTCTGGCAAGACCGAGCAATGACCTACACCTGCAGAATGTACGACAACCTTGAAGAAGGAAACGACTACGATAATATAAAACCATGCATACATATCGGCATCCTAAATTTCTCACTAAACAATACAGAAGAGTTTTACAGTGATTACAGAGTGTTAAACACAACAACACACGAAGAATTTACAAACAAGTTTATTATCAAAGTCTTAATGCTCAATAATATAGAAAATGCAACCGAAGAACAGAAAGCCAACTACAACAGCATCTATTACTGGGCAAAGTTATTCAAGGCAAAGACTTGGGAGGAATTGCGTATGATAGCTGAGAAAAATGAAAGAATGAAATCCTTAGTTAATACAGCAAGTGAATTATCAGGAGACCGCAGCGTAAAAGAAGCCTGTGAAGCACGCTTTATATACCAGATGGATATAAATACTTACGAGCATAGAATTCAGCAGAGAGATCAGGTTATAGAAGAACAGCAAGGAACCATAGAAGAACAGAGAGGACAGCTTCAACAGAAGGATGAGTTACTTGAGCAGAAGGATGAGTTACTCGAGCAGAAGGATAATTTACTCGAGCAAAGTGCTACTGAAATCGATGAACTTAAAAGAAAGCTAAAAGAATACGAGGAAAAATACAAATAGAATCTAGAACCCGTAAATATTGAGAAAGCAAGCAGGGTGTATGTATATGCAGTCAGACCGTCGAACAATGTCGGCACTTAATGAGCACAGTACCGCAAGGTGCTGCGCGAATTTAGTACCGCTACATTGTCCGGAGAGCGAGAGCGTGTC
>JAXJTU010000135.1:0-10419 GCA_036309425.1 Agathobacter sp. | reverse complement strand
TTTATAAGCTCATGTTCTCCAACATATTCGAGTCCACCAAGAAATCCGATTTTTGAATGACCTAAATCTGTCAAATAATCCAAGGCGGTGTAAACGGCCTGTTCAAAATCCATTGATAGAGATGTAATATTATACTCTTCAACAGCCATATCTAAAAAAACGATATTGTTACATATACTTATAAATGTCTCAATTTCACTCTTTGAAAATTTGCCGATACAAATCAGACCATCGACATTCTCAAGACGTTCTTGGGCATCAGATTCACCAGGGAAAACGCGTACTATGGCGATTGCGTTTTTGGCACAAAAATCTTCTATCCCCTGTCTGGCAAGTAAATAATAATTATCCTTTAATTCCTCTTCAGCGGAGAACCATTGAACAATACCCATTGTAAATGCTGCTTTTTCGCTTTTGGTCTTATTATTTTTTTTTGTGTAATTTAGACGTTTGGCAATGTCGAAAACGGTTTGTCTTGTCTCCGGAGATACGCTTAATGTGGCGTCGTTATTCAATATTCTAGAAACTGCACCAGCAGAAATTCCAGCTTCTTTGGCAATGTCACGAATGGTTGCCATATAGAAGCCCCCCTTCTTGAATTGTTTACTAAACAAATAATAGCATACAATAATATTTATGTCGAGGTAAATAATTTTGATGTAATAAATATCACAAAATTGAGATATAGTGAAAGAATAGAATAGTTTAGTAAACAAGGAAGTAAAAAGGTTGACAATTTACTAAACAAATGTTACACTATGGACAGTACAAGTGAGAAACGTAAGAGAATAATACAAGAGAGCAACACAAGAGGCAACACAAAAATATATAAAATTTAAAGTACAATTGGGAGGTACAGGGATGATTCAAACAACAGTATTAAAAGAGCAGTTAGCAGCAGGAGCATTTGAGGTAAAGTTTCTTGATATTTATGTGGCTCAAGATAAAATTGAATATCAGACAGAACGTTACATCAAAGCAATTGAGAAGTATGAGTCTCTTTATGGGGAAGATTCAGTAAGCATTTTCAGTGCGCCAGGAAGAAGCGAGATTGGTGGCAATCATACAGATCATCAGCATGGAGAGATTCTTGCAACATCAATTAATCTTGATGCGATTGCAGTTATTAAGAAGCTTGATGAGCCGGTTGTAAGAGTGGTATCGGATGGATATGATGAAATTGTAATTTCTTTAGAGAATCTTGAGCTTCGTGAAGAAGAGAAGGAATCAACAATGGCTCTTATCAAAGGTGTACTTGCTGGTGCAAAAGAGAGAGGATACAAGATTGGTGGTTTCCAGGGATATATTACAAGTGATGTATTAATTGGAGCTGGACTTTCATCATCAGCTGCATTTGAGACATTAATTGGAACTATTATTTCATATCTTTACAATGACGGAAAGCTTGATAGTGTGACAAATGCAATTATCGGGCAGTATGCTGAGAATGTTTACTTCGGAAAGCCTTGTGGACTTATGGATCAGATGGCTTGCTCCGTAGGTAATCTTGTTCATGTAAACTTTGCAGTACCAGGTCAGCCTGCAGTAGAGAAGATTAAATTTGACTTAAATGCATATGGATACAGCTTATGTATTACAGATACAAAGGGAAGTCATGCGGATCTTACAGCGGATTATGCAGCAATTCCAACAGAAATGAAAGCTGTTGCTAAGTGTTTCGATAAAGAAGTGCTTGTTGGACTTACTACAGATGATATTATTGGAAATATTTCTGATTTAAGAGAGAAATGTAATGATAGAGCTGTACTTCGTGCATTGCATTTCGTATGCGAGAATGAGCGTGTCAAGGAAGAGACACAGGCTTTAAAGGAAAATGATATGGACAAATTCCTTTCACTTGTAAAAGAGTCAGGAAATTCTTCATACAAGTTCCTTCAAAATGTATATACAAATAATGATGTAGAGCACCAGAATGTATCTCTGGCACTTGCAGTAAGCGAAATTGCACTTGCAGGTGGAAAGGGTGTATGCAGAGTTCATGGTGGTGGATTTGCAGGTACAATTCAGGCTCTTGTTAAGAACGAGGCAGTTGCCCATTATAAGAAGATGATGGACAGCGTGTTTGGTGAAGGTGCATGTAATGTATTAAAGATTCGTAAGTATGGTGGTATGCAGGTAGTTGAGTAAACCAAAGTTGTAAGGTTATTGGGAGGTTTAAATATGATTACAAGATGGATTCAGGAATTGGTTGCATATGGCAAGGAAAATGGATTAGTTGATACTGCTGATGAAATATATGTAACAAACCGACTTTTAGAATTATTTGAAGTTCCAGGTTATGATGAGACAGAGACTTTTGAAACAGCTCGTCCTGTCCATGAAATACTAGAAGATATGCTTTCATATGCTTTTGAAAAAGGAATCATGAAAAGTGATACAATCACAGAGAAGGATTTATTCGATACAAAAATTATGGGGTGCCTTACACCAGCGCCAAGCCTTGTTCGCAAGACTTTCGCAGAGAAATATGCAGTTTCACCAGAGACAGCAACAGATTACTATTATAGTTTCAGTGTGGCAACAAATTATATTAGAAAAGACAGAATTGAAAAAGACGACAAATGGGTGACACAGACAGATTATGGTCCAATAGATATTACAATCAATCTTTCAAAGCCGGAAAAGGACCCTCGTGATATTGCAAAGGCCGGACAGGCACCAAAATCAGGATATCCAGCATGCCTTCTCTGTAAAGAAAATGAAGGCTATGCAGGGCATTTTTCACATCCGGCAAGACAGAACCATAGAATTGTTCCAATCAAATTAGATGGACAGGATTATTTTCTTCAGTATTCACCATATGTGTATTATAACGAGCACTGCATTATTTTTAATGCGGAACATACACCGATGAAAATTGACCGTGCGGTATTTGTAAAGCTTTTGGATTTTGTAAGACAATTTCCTCATTACACGGCCGGATCAAATGCAGACCTTCCAATAGTAGGAGGTTCGATTTTAAGTCATGATCATTTTCAGGGCGGGCACTATACTTTTGCAATGGCAAGAGCAGAATATGAGTACAATTTTAGTATGCAGGGATTCGAAAATGTGACTGCAGGAATTATAAAGTGGCCAATGTCAGTAATCCGCCTTCAGAGTAAAAAGGCTGAGGATGTAGTAGACGCCGCAGAACATATTCTTAAAACATGGCGTGGATATACAGACGAGGATGCATTTATTTTTGCAGAAACGGATGGCATACCGCATAACACAATTACACCGATTGCCCGCATGAGAGGTGATTTGTTTGAGCTTGATCTTGTGCTTCGTAACAACATTACTACTGATGAGTGTCCGTGGGGAGTATATCATCCATCGGCAGATTTGCATCATATTAAGAAAGAAAACATCGGGCTTATTGAGGTAATGGGACTTGCAGTGCTCCCGGCAAGACTAAAGGCAGAGATGTCAGCACTTTCTGATGCGATACTTAGGAATGAAGATATCCGTGCAAATGCAATACTTGAAAAACACGCGGACTGGGTAGATTCGTGGAAAGATAATTACACGATTACAGCAGATAATGTTATGGAAATAATCCATGAAGAAATCAGTAATGTGTTTGTAAAAGTACTTGCGTGTGCAGGCGTATACAAGCGTACTGATGAGGGAAAAGAAGCATTTTTAAGATTTATCTCTAGTTTAATTATTAAATAAAATAAGGCAAGTAATGTTTTTTGTGGTAAAATGCTCATAGATAAAAAGGTAATGTTAGCACGGCTGATGCAAATTAGGCAACAAGAATGCTAAAATAATACTAAATATTAGATGGAGTATATTATGTACGTAAAGACATATGATTATTTGCCAGAGGATGCAAAAAAGATTAGATTAGAAGTCTTTGTAGAAGAACAGGGATTTCAGAATGAGCTTGATGATACTGATAATATTGCAACTCATCTTGTTCTATATGATAATGATGCCCCAATTGCTACATGCAGGGTGTTTGAGGGAAAGAATAATAACGAATATATTTTAGGCAGATTAGCTGTAATCAAAGACTATCGTGGAAATAATATTGGAAAATTATTGATAAAAGAGGCTGAAAAGTGTGTTCTGGAAAAACAGGCATCATCACTAATTTTGCATGCGCAGTGCAGAGCAAAGAACTTCTATGAGAAGAGTGGTTACTGTGAATTTGGAGAAATAGAAGATGATGAGGGCTGTCCTCATATTTGGATGAAGAAAGAGCTTAAGGAGGATTAGTCATGGGAAATCAGGAGTTTGAAGCGTTAATTATGATATCTGTAGTGTTTTTGACAGTAGGAATAGTATTTGCTATTGTACCAATATTTATGATTAGTGCTAGAAAGAAAAGAGCACAAAAATGTGACCGTTCAACAACAGCAGAAGTAGTAGAGTATGTTCGTTATCATGGGGACAGTCATTATACATATGCACCAGTATATGCATATTGGGCTAATGGAGCAGAGTATAGAACCGTTAGTAAAAATGCTTTTACAGGAAGAAGATTTTCGGTAGGAGACAAGCTTACAATTTATTACAATAATGAAAATCCAAAGATGATTTATGTAGAGGAAGAACAATTCATAATTAAATTCATAACAACAATTTTTTTCATTATAAGTATTGCAATGTTATTTGTAGGTATTATAGTTGGAGCTCAGCATTTCTAAATATAAGCGTTGACGAAGTGATATCTACATGTTAAAGTCATTACAGTTAAAAAATTAAAGCGACAAAGAAGTCGGGTAAATCCCTGATTTTTTTGTCGCTTTTTTGTTATATAAAATTCGTTTCGTAAGAATGCAGACATTGTATTAAGACAATGTAGCTGTATTCTGACAATGCTTAGTAAAGAGCCGCAAAGTGACTATATTTTCTAAGAAAGAGGTAAAAGATGATTACATGTAGAGACGTGAATAATTTAAGATTGGATGGTGTAGAACTACTTACGGGAGAGGTTGGTCTTGAACGCATGGTTTCATGGACATATATGGTGCAGACAAGGCCATTTGACGAACACATGAATCCTGGAAATCTGGCACTTATAGTAATAGATTATGTTAGATTTACATTGGATTCAATACCTCATGTAATGATGGAATTAAATGATTTAGGAATTTCAGGTTTAGCCATATCAATAGTTGAAGATAGGGAAAAGATATCCAGGGTTATAATAGACCAGGCGGTGCAATTGAAATTGCCATTATTCTATGTGAGGTGGGAAGGTGCGTCGTTTGTAGATATTGCTCAAAGCGTAGGTAAACTACTTTTAGAAACGGAAGTGCGAAATAAAAGAACTGGAGATTTTTTGTATAATCTTTTATTTGGCTATCAAGTAAATTCGAAATATGTAGATAAGATTTCTGCACAGTTTGGTATTGATTTTTCAAAGCCATATCGAGTTGGGATTATTGTAATAGACAGAAAATATGGAATTAACTTAGAGCAGGATGAGCATACCTATGAATACTATACAGATTGTCTAAACCGCGAAGTAATACACATGAAAAAAAGACCAATGTATATGCGGTTTTTAAATAAATTTGTGCTTTTGTTTGAAGCCACACCGACAAAAGATACAGAGCATGAGCTAGAGGAAATATTAACAAAACTAGATAATAGACCAGAGTTCAAAAACCTGATAAAAAGTACATGTATTTTAGGAAGCACCTATTCAAATCCTAAAGAATTTGGACAAAGTTATCAGGAGGCTAAAAGTCTTATTCCCAAAAAAGATATTCTGCCAAATCCTAAGAATAGAAAAGTATTGAGTGCAAGTTCAATGGGAATTTACAAGTTCATGTTCAAGAGCGGAAATCAGCAGGAAATTCTGGAATATTGCAATAATAGACTTAAGTCCTTGGAGGAATACGACCATGCCAATGGTACTTTTCTGCAGGATACTTTAATTGAATACTATATGAATGGCTTTAATGTTGGAAAAACTGCAGAGGCATTATTTATACACAGAAATTCCCTGCAATATCGTCTGAAAAAAATAGAGGAGATATTAGAAATTGGGCTGGATGATGCAATGGAATATCTTGACCTTGTTAATTGTATCCTGATTAAGAAGCTTATGTTTATATAAGAGTTATTTGTTAGTATTATACAAGTTAATATAGTTGATATTGTGCAAAACTGATAGAACTATTATGCATCTTGAACATTGTGATGGTTTGATAATTAGTATATTATCTGACTATCAGCAAAGGCGCTGGAGAGAAATCTTCGGCGCCTTTGTTACGTTATGAATCTTAATTAAGACATATAAAAAACAATGGATATAGGAGGAAATTTATATGAGAATTAAAAAACTTTTATCAATGACACTTGTAACAGCAATGGCAGTGACAATGCTTGCAGGATGTGGAGCATCAAAATCAGAAAACGGTTCAGAAAGCGCCAAAAAGGGCAGTGATGATAATGTTTTAAGAGTTGGAATGGAATGTGCATATGCTCCATTCAACTGGACACAGGATACAGACACAACACCAGATGGCAGTAAGGCAGTTCAAATTTATGATTCAAACTATTATGCATATGGATACGATGTTGCAGTAGCACAGAAGCTTGCAGATGAGATGGGAATGGAATTAGAAGTACATAAAGTAGAGTGGTCATCAATTGGTATCTCACTTGACGCAGAAGATTACGATGTAATTATCGCAGGAATGGGACGTACAGCAGAAAGAGAAGCCTCATATGCATTTACTGATCCATATTACTACAGAGACAACTGCATCGTAGTAAAGAAAGGAAGTAAGTACGAAAATGTTAAAGGTCTTTCAGAGTTAGCCGGAACCGGATGTAAAGTGACAACACAGCTTGGAACAGGTTGGATTCCACTTCTCGACCAGGTTGAAGGAGCTGAACAGTCAGGAAACTTTGAGACAACATCAGAATGCTTTATGGCAATCTCAAACGGTGTAGCAGATGTCTGTATAGTTGATTTACCAACAGCACAGTCAGCTGCGCTTACAAATGATGACTTAGTAATTATCGAGCTTGATGAGAATGATACATTTACAGGTGATGACGAGATGGTAAATGTATGTATTGCAACAAGAAAAGATGATACAGAACTTAGGGATAAAGTCCAGGATGCTATGGACGCAATCGGCTGGAACGACAAGGCAAAAATGGATGAGCTTATGAGCACAGTTCTTACACAGCAGCCAGCAGCAAACTAGAAAAGAGCACAAACCAGTGTAAGCTGGGAAGAAAGGCGAGGTATGATTATGAATTTTGAACAACCAGGTAATTCATTTGAATGGATGGTCTTTTTGGCAAAAAAATATTCAGATATGTTTATCCAGGGAACCTGGCTTACGCTATATATTGCAGTAATTGGTACAATCATTGGTTTCATATTAGGATACATAGTTGGTATAGTCGAGGACATAAAGATAAATCCGGGAGACGGAATAATAAGAAGATTTTTTGTCAGATTAGTAAAAGCCATATTCAGTGTGTATGTTGAAGTTTTCAGAGACACACCAATGATTGTACAGGCGATGATTATCTACTATGGAATCAAAATGATAGGAGTAGAGGTAACACCGATTTTTGCAGGTATTCTTGTAACAGTATTAAACACAGGAGCATATATGGCAGAGACAGTAAGAGCAGGAATCGGTTCGATAGAGATGGGACAGCGAGAAGGTGCATGGGCAATGGGAATGTCACCATTTAAGACAATGCTCTATGTAGTTTTGCCACAGGCATTTAAAAATATTATTCCAGAAATGGCAAATACATTTTTAACTAACCTTAAGATGACATCAGTATTAAATGTAATCGCAGTTCAGGAGCTTTTCATGGCAGCAAAAACTGTAGGTGGAAATTATTACAAGTACTTCGAGTCTTATCTTGTAATCGCAGTAATTTACTTTGTACTATGCTTCTTCTTTAATAAGATTTTCAACTTGATAGAGAAGAAGATGCAGGGAAAGACAGATTATGCACTCGCAATAGAGTACATGGACAATGAATAGGAGGTGACGGTATATGAGCGAACCAATTATTTCAATAAAGGATTTGAGCAAATCATTTGGAGACCATGAGGTCCTTAGAAAAATAGATATTGATGTAAAAGCTGGAGAAATCATATGTATCGTCGGTTCCTCCGGCTCAGGAAAATCGACACTTCTGCGCTGTATTAACAAGCTTGAAAGACAGACATCAGGAAAGATTCTGTATCACAATAAGGAAGTGCGTGATGTTCAGAAGGACATTAACAAGTACCGCTCAAAAGTAGGAATGGTGTTCCAGTCCTTTAACCTTTTTAACAATATGACAGTGCTTGAAAACTGTATGCTTTGCACAAGAAAAGTACTTCATATTTCAAAAGAAGAAGCATTTGACAGAGCAATAACACATCTTAAAGAAGTAGGGATGGCTCCATATATCAATGCAAAACCTGCGCAGTTATCAGGTGGACAGAAGCAAAGAGTTGCAATTGCGCGTACACTCTGTATGAACCCGGAAGTACTGCTTTTTGATGAGCCAACATCGGCACTTGATCCTGAAATGGTAGGCGAAGTTCTTAATGTAATGAAGGAGCTTGCAACTACAGGACTTACAATGATTATCGTAACACACGAGATGGCATTTGCCAGAGATGTATCTACAAGAACAATTTTCATGGACAGTGGATATGTGGCAGAGGATGCAGCACCGTCAGAGTTATTTACTAATCCAAAAAATCCAAGAACAAGAGAGTTCTTGAAGAGATATCTTGCAGGTTAAAGGAGGCATTTTAGTATGGAAAATTTTGTGATTACATTTGCAAGGGGCTTTGGCTCAGGAGGAAAAGTTATTGCCTCAAAGCTTGCCAAGGATTTGGGAATTCATTGTTATGAGAACAGAATTCTTACACTGGCAAGCCAGATGAGCGGACTCGATGAAAATATATTTCATGAGGTAAATGAGAAAATAAGGGAGACTAATGCCATTTCAAGTTTTCTTAAAGGGCTGCCAAGGTCAAAAAACTATATCGCAAGGAATGAAAAGTTCGTATCGGATGATAAGCTTTTCGAATATCAGAGCGAGATTATCAGAAGCCTGGCAGAAAAAGAGTCCTGCGTAATTGTAGGAAAATGTGCGGATTATGTGTTAAGGGATAAGCCAAATGTGGTCAGCGTATATATTGAGGCACCAAGAGATTTCTGTGTACAAAGAACAATGGAAAACATGGGTGTTACAGAAGAAGTGGCACATGCAACAATTGAAAGAACGGATAAGTACAGGGCTGATTATTATGAGTACTATACACATGGAAATTACTGGACTAATCCGGTCAATTACGACATGACATTAAACAGCCAGAGGGTTGGAGTTGACAATTGTGTAAAGACAATTGAGCAGTACTTAATTATAAAAGGATTGATTACACCTGACATGATTAAGTCGGAGTAATCAAAGAAAGAAGGATATTATGAAATTAGCAGATACAGGATTAACAGCACAGGACATCAAAGACAAAGTAAATAAATATATGATAGAGACATACGAGAGAATGGATTTTTTGTGTGAGACAGCAAAAGACCAGTACATGTATGACGAGAATGGAGAAAAGTATTTAGATTTCTATGCAGGAATTGCGGTAAACTCAGCAGGAAGCTGTAACGAAAAGGTTGTAGAGGCTGTAATTGACCAGGTTAAGGATGTAATGCACACCTTCAACTATCCATACACAATTCCACAGGCACTTCTCGCAGAAAAAATCTGTACGACAATTGGAATGGATAAGGTATTTTTCCAGAACTCAGGTACAGAGGCAAACGAGGCCATGATTAAAATGGCAAGAAAATATGGAATTGAAAAATATGGTCCTAACAAATACCATATTGTAACTGCAAAAATGGGCTTCCATGGACGTACCTTCGGTGCAATGTCAGCAACAGGACAACCGGGAAATGGCTGCCAGATAGGCTTTGGACCAATGGCTTACGGATTCTCATATGCGCCATATAATGATTTACAGGCATTTAAGGATGCATGCACAGAAAACACAATTGCAATCATGATTGAACCTGTACAGGGTGAGGGTGGAGTTCATCCGGCAACACAGGAGTTCATGACAGGACTTAGAGAATTCTGTGACGAAAAGGGAATGCTCCTTCTGATAGATGAGGTACAGACCGGCTGGTGCAGAACGGGTAAGGTGATGAGCTATATGAATTATGGAATTAAGCCTGATATTGTATCAATGGCTAAGGCACTTGGAGGTGGAATGCCAATCGGTGCAATCTGTGCAACAAAAGAAGTATCTAAGGCATTTTCAGCAGGCTCGCATGGAACAACCTTCGGTGGACATCCTGTAAGCTGTGCGGCTGCTCTTGCAGAAATTAATGAATTATTAGATAGAAATCTGGCAGAAAACGCAGCAAAAATGGGAGAGTATTTTAAGAGCAAGCTTGAGAC
>JAXJTU010000134.1:0-38864 GCA_036309425.1 Agathobacter sp. | reverse complement strand
GTCTTATATTCTTCGAAAAGTCCATACTTTCTTCCTGAGATTTTCTCGTATTTTGCTGCCACCTCAAGGAGTACTTCTTTTGCTCTTTCTAAGGCTTCTTCCTGATTCTTTCTTGCTTCCATAGCGTAGTTAGACACTGAGTAAGGACCTACTGCGATTGGTTTTCCAGGGTTTAGAAGGTATTCTTCTGGCTGGTATGTTCCAACAAAGTTCTTTACATCCTCATCTTCCATAAGCTCAATATTCATAACAGCGTGACTTGTGATAAATCCGTCCTGGCAGATCATAATTGGAAGATGTACTCTTGGATCCTCTGCAATTGGATATGCCTGGATAAAGTTATCATATGCTTCCTGGTTATCCTCAGCATAAATCTGAATCCATCCTGTATCTCTTGCTCCCATTCCGTCCGAATGGTCACAGTTGATGTTGATTGGGCCTGATAATGTACGGTTTACAAGTGCAAGTGCACAAGGCATACGATTACTTGCAGCAAGTAAAAGCTCCTCCCACATAAGAGCAAGTCCTGCTGATGAAGTAGCTGTAAGCGAACGGGCACCTGCTGCCTCAGCTCCGATTGTCGCACTCATAGATGAATGCTCACTCTCTACCGGAATGAACTCTGTATCCATCTGTCCGTTTGCAATATATGTAGATACCATCTGTGGAATCTCTGTTGATGGTGTGATAGGAAAGGCTGGCATTACATCCGGATTTATCTGTTTAATAGCATATGCAACTGCTTCATTTCCTGACATACGGTCTCTTCTTGCCATGATTATCTTCCCTCCTTCATCTCGATTGCCCCAAATGGACATGATTTCTCACAAATTCCGCATCCCTTACAGTGGTCTAAATCAAACTCTCCACGTTTTCCATCAACAACCGGAATAGCACTGTCCGGGCATACTGGAGCACAAAGCATACACTGCTTACAAAGCTCTGCCTTAAAAACAGGTGTGTTTGTTCTCCATTCACCTGTATTGAATTCTTTTGAAGTTCCTGCTGCAAACATCATAAGACCTTCTGTAAGGTTCTGATGAGGTGTCTGCTCATTTATTGAATGTACATCTGTTCTCATAATATTTCTCTTTCTATGTTTAATATAATTATTATTTGATAAGTTTCTTTTTTCCTTCAAGTGCTGGTGCTAATGCATCAAGTGTCATTGAAAGAGCTTTCATATTACCATCAATTACTTCTGGCTTCTTGGCAAACTTATGCTCATATGAAGCTCTCATATCTTTGATAAATTCATCTGGCTCCATTACGCCGCTTACTGCAACTGCTGCTGCAAGCATAGGTGAGTTAGGGAAGTATTTTCCTAATGCATCAACAGAAATCTTTCTGGCATCGATTACATATACATCACCTTTATAACCTTTAAGATGTGGCATAACTTCTTCTTTTGATTTTGCAGTATTGATAATTATAGCGCCTTCTTCCTTAAGGCCTGCTGTTACATCTACTGAATCAAGAAGTGTCTCATCAACTACAACTACAAGATCAGGATTATAAATATTTGAATGTACCTTTATCTCCTGTCTGCTGATTCTGTTATATGCTGTAATTGGAGCACCCATTCGCTCTGGACCATATTCTGGAAATCCCTGAACATAGGCTCCTGTCTTGAATGCTACATCTGCAAGTAAAAGAGCTGCTGTCTTAGCACCCTGTCCACCTCTTCCGTGCCATCTGATTTCTAATCCGCTACTCATCTTATTTCATTCTCCTATTCTGTGTGAAAAATCAATTTTATTTTACATCTATTCATATTTAATCTTTTATATTATAGAACATTCTTTAGTAAAGTAAAGTAAAAATATTAAAACTTTTAAAAAAACCTGCACCATTTCTGATGCAGGTTTTTTCTATCTTTTTAATTCACTAAGTCTTTCTGTAAGTTCCATACGATTTCTCAAATCAATTGGATCATTATAATTTCTTATAAATGATATGATGTTTCTTGGAGAAATAACTTCATATGGCAAATCTGTTCTCTTTACTATATTTAAATTACTGTCCGGAAGAACAAGTACCGGATGAATGACTACATCTAAATCACCAACAATATTATCTAAGAATATCTGCTGTTCATTTAACTTTTCTGTTGGGCTGGTCATTATCTTTTCTTCGTTCCCTTTTACAAGATGCCATATATCCCCCGTTTCTATTGTAAGTGTTGTACGTTCTGTTCCGAGGAAATTTGCCAGTTCTTCTAGTGCGCCTGTCTCAAAGGCAAATGCGCCATTTTCTCCTACAACGAAAAAATCATACTTTGTAGTTTCTTCACCAACTGTATATTCCGCCTTGTTTAAAATGAAATATTTTTTTGAATCAAGTTCATTCTCAAGGATTTTTTTGATTTTTTCATCTGTTTCATCAAGGATATTTCTATTTTCTTTTTCCTTATCAGCAGCAATACTGCTTGCAACAATTCCAGATATTGTTACTTTATGCTCACGCCCCTCGTAATTAGGACGACTTTCAAGGCCTTTAACACCTCGGCTTATAATAAGTTTTCTAAAGGTTTCTTTTGTCTTTATTGATGCATATCCTGAAGGAATGACTGATTTTTCAAAAAAGTTTTTTAAAGCCTCCTTTTCTCTTTCAGAGTATGCTTCAAAGACAATTTTCCCCTTTTGTCTTTTGATATACTCTCCTTCATAAACTCTTAAAAAATTAATGAAGTTTAATAGTCCGGATTCTGTACACCCCTCACTAGCCTGTTCGAGCTGCTGGTTAAACATCTCTGTGTCGACCCAGGTATACTTTTGTTTAGATTTGAAAACAAATAATCTTAGTAATAAGTATGCTATTGCGCCAAGCAGTAGAACTCCAACTCCACGCTGCACGATAGTATCAAATACCATAAGTATATTCCCCTTTCACTAAAAAGCACTACTCTCCTGCTTTACATGTGATAATCCATGGTGCAGGCTGTGTATTATATGTATTCTTTGATGTAAGCTTAGATACTGTAACCTGAATAATCTCTGGATCTTTTATACCCATCTTTTCGCAAATCTTTGGCATAGATGCTGCAACAACAAAGTCTAGTGTATAAACAACAAACTCAATATTTGGATTAAGTTTGAGCAGACACTCCATCTCCTGTTCCATACTTGCTGATGCTACAAGCATTGCTACATCAGGAATTGCAAGTCCCTTCATTGTTTCTTCGTCCACATGATCAATTATTGTGACATTATTAAGTCCAAACTGATTTACGTTATCTTCTAATGTGTTTCGATCATTTGCATTGTATTCAACTGCTATGATATCTCCCTCACCATCAAGAATCGCTGCCTCAATCGCAATTGACTCTCCTGAGATTACACATATATTTTTGTCTTCATTAATCTGCATCTTCGATAAGATAATAGATCTGATTTCAGAACCAACATATTTTACAGAACCGCTTGCAAATGATCTGTTATCCATTCCAAATTTGATTGTACTTCTTGCACTTGGATTAATTACAAGCATTCCTGCCGAAGCATTGATACCTCTGTCAATCATATTAGCAACCTTATCTTTTTTTATCTGGCCGGCAGGTTCACTTCCCTCATTGTATATTACTGTACATTCTCCAAGTCCGGCATTGTACATGCGATAAAAAATATCCGGATGACCGGCTTCTGTAAATACCAAGACACTTCTGTGAGCCTCGACTGCCGGAATAAGATTCTTGTTCTTCTTTGTGATATCAAGAATTTTCACATGCTCTAAGTCTAATTCTGTATTGTCAGCAAAATACTTTAACCATGCTATCACATTGTTGTTATTAAAAAGTTGATTCTCCATTTTCATGTCCCCCCATGTATGCTATTTATTTTTAGTATGCACCTTCGTGTTTAAACAAAACTGCTACTGTTTTTAATAATATTTTAAAATCCATAAATATTGACCAGTTATCAATGTATTCTACATCCATCTGGACTACTTCCTCAAATGTCTTTACATTGCTTCGGCCATTTACCTGCCACATTCCTGTGATGCCTGGTTTTATACTGATTCGACGCCACTGGTCTCTTTCATATTTTTCCACTTCATCAACTGTTGGTGGTCTTGTACCTACCAGACTCATTGTTCCTGCAAACACATTAAAGAACTGTGGTAATTCGTCAATGCTGCATTTTCTGATAAATTTTCCGACTTTTGTAACTCGAGGGTCATCCTTCATCTTAAACATTATGCCACCCTCCATCTCATTCTGTGCCATAAGTTCTGCTTTTCTCTCTTCTGCATCAGTGTACATGCTTCGGAATTTCCAGCACTTAAATAGTCGTCCGTTTTGTCCTACTCTTGTCTGTTTGAAAAGCACAGGTCCTGGCGAATCAAGCTTTATCGCAATTGCTGTAACAAGCATAATTGGTGATGAAAGAATTATTCCAACAAGTCCTCCTATGATATCAACAACTCTTTTTACAATTTTTTCAGAAGCGTTTAACGATATTGTATGATATGTAATTACAGGATATGTTCCTACTGCACTTACATAGCTGTTTGCTTTTCTTCTCTTATAAAAATCCACAACAACTCGACAAGTTACACCCATTTCTATGCACAAATCAATATATCTTTGAATATATGCAAGCTCATGCTCTTTTTTCTGAAGAATATAAATCTGGTCTATATTATATTCTCTGATAAGTGTCTCTAAATCTGAAAACTTTCCTATGTAATCTTTTTCATTGAAATTAGCGGATAAATCGTCAATTCCATCCATATAAATGTATCCTAGCTGATGCACTCTAATTGAAGTCTTTTCCAAAAATCTCTGAAACTTGTTGAATGAATCTTTTTTTCCAACAAAGGCCGTTCTTGGAATGTTTTTACGGTTTAACCATTTGTCAAACACCTTATGAAAACAAAGTGCATTTCCAATCAAAAGTACATATGCAATTGCAAGATAATACCAATAAACTTTACGCTCAGTATCTTCTGGTGCTACAAATATAAGTATTACACTCGTTGCGATTGCTCCTAGTAAAAAAGATTTTGTCACTTTACGAAATATTCTGTCTACATAATAAAATAATGTGACATTGTACACTCTCGCTTCTTTATTGGAAAGAAGAAAAATTGTGCCCTGGACAGCCACAAGAATTAGGAAAATAACCATTTCTTCAGATGTTATATCATCGAAGTTAAATAATACAACTATTCCATATGCGATACAGAGCAATGCGCAGTCTATAAGAAAATGCACTGTATCAGAACTCGCCCCAATATTTGTTTTATTCATATTTGCTACCTTTCCTTAGTATCTTTTATACTTACTATAATATACTTTTTAGTAATATTTTTCAATGATTTATAGTGCTTTTTTACTAAGTGAATAATTCCGTTGCAAACTGTATCTTTGTTGCATTGAAGCCATCCTCAAGAGGATAAATGAAATAAGTATTGTCTGGTGTAGATAATGTAACACATTGTCCCTTTCCTCTGTAATCATACTCAGTATGAATAGAAAAAAGTGTATTTGACTTAACCGTTAATATCCTTTGGCTCTTGGTTTCATAGTCAGTAAATGTGAGCTTAAATCCGTCTTTATCATGATGAAGATGTCCTTCTCCACAATCAATAAAATTCTTTGCATTTGGAAGTGCTTCCACATGCACCTTCATATCAAGTATGTATGCGCCCTGTTCAATCTGCTCTCTAACATTTTCTCTCTGCCATTCATACCAGTCTGGTATATAAATCTCCTCATTCGACTGTTCAGATTTAAGTGTTCCATATTCATCCATACTCCAGCCTGCTTTACAACAAGTACAATATATTCTTCTACCATTTGAGTCCATGCTAAACTCTGTCTTACAATTTCTGCACTGATATAGCGGTAAATGCAATCCTTTTGCACGGTTGACGTAACTTATCTTCATCTTACTGTCCCGCTGCCACTGGTACTCATCATATGACAACAATTCAGAAAGCTTATCGTAAATTTCCTCTGTTGTCATTTGCCTGATATCTTCTGTTGTCAATGCATAGGTCATATCAGTATGAAGCCTTGCTTCCTTTCGTTTCGTCAGGTTCCAGATTGGCGATTGCAGATAATTTCCCTTCATATTAAGTGTCACAACCGGCACCTTTAACAGCTTTACCAGCTTAGCAACAGACATAGGAAGCTTAGAGGATGTTCCTACATTTGCATATCTCGCCTCCGGATAGAGAACAAGAATTCCTCCCCGGTCTGTCACTCTTTTAATATTCTTAATCAGGGCCATATCGTCTACAAATTTTCTTGTCCCTAAGCATCCTGCCTGTCGGTAAATCCACTCTCCATAATATTCAAAGCCTTCCAACTCCGATACATAATTTGCCCTGTGTGGAAATAATGCCAGCGGTGTCACATAAAAATCGGTAAATGAATGATGGGTTCCAAGCACAAGATAAGGAGGTTTGATTCCTCTTTTATCAGTTTTTACAATTTTCAACTTTGCCATACGTGTAATCAGAAAACAGCCAATCCATATAAATGGCATGAAAAAGAGGTTTTGCTTTGGCGGTTCTTTCATACGGTCAAAAGGTTTTGTATCTGGCGAAACTGCTATATCTTTTCTTACATATCTGCGAATTGGTGGCAGCTTGCATAACAGATAATATAGAAGTCCTGTTCCTATCAGTGAACAGCCAGTTGGTGTGAAAGAAAAAAATATTTCATTGTGGACCTCACCTGTTACAGGATTATATATGAGAAGGGAAATAGCAATGCCCACAATAAGACACACCATCCCTACTATGTTAAAGCCTTTTGTATAATGGTAATTATCATGTCCCTTTATCTCATAAGCACTATAAAAATCAAGTTTTTGCTTTCTTACAAAGAAAAAATCCACAAATAGCAATGCTGCTAATGGAGCATAAACACAGGCACTTATGGTCAAAAACGCTCCGAAATACTCTACAATTTTACCCCATATGCAAAGTGCGCCTACATACACACCTAAGAGTAGGACCAGTATTCGATAATCGACTTTTTTAAAGGTGGATTTTAGCATTACTCCATATATGTAGGAGCCGACTGCCTGGGTTCCGATATTGGCAAATGCCACAAGCAGTAATGATGTAAGTCCTAGTGCCGGAACAGATAATGTTGCCATCATAACCGTCGGGTCATCTATCATTTTTCCCGTAACATATTCCATGGCAATAGCCATAACCGCACCTACTACCACAAAGAAAGAACCTGCAAGTCCCTGACCTAATACGCCTGCATAATATCCACTTTTTTCACTTTTACAAAGCCTTGGAATCTCAGCCATACCACCAACTAGTGTAATAACAAAAGCAAAATTTGCCTCAATCGATAAAATGTAAGGAATAATGGAATTTGAATGGACAACCTGCTTTGGTGTGTAATTCCATATAACCTCACCTGGTACTGAAGTAAAGCCCACAATTACCACAATAATTCCTACCAATAGCAATGCAGGAACCAAAATTCTAGTCGTCCAGGTGATCATTTTTACTCCTCTGTAAGCAATGATTGTTCCAAGAATAACACAGCATAATGCCAATACCAGATGACTTCCTTGTGGAAGTTCTATTCCAAACAATGCTGCCAGTGAATTCATAGATGAAGCAAATAAATCACAGCATACTGCATACCATGGAAAATTAATCAGAATAATAACCATAGTCATTACTTTTACACCCTTAGTACCGAACACTCCACGAAGCCAAATCCATATATCAATTCCGTACCGTACGGACAAAATAACAGGCAGCTGATAAATCATCAGCATCAAAATGGCACCAAAAAATGCACCTATTAACAATTGCTTAAAACCCACTAATGTAGCAAGATAAGAGCCCTGCGTATAACTCCAGGTGGCAATACAATATCCTGACAGCACCAGCAGGGCATCGATAAAACCATATGTCCTTTCCTTTGCTGTTACCGGTAAAATGCCCAGATATGCCTCTTTTTCTATTTCCTCATTTGCATTTTTCATACTTTTATTCCCTCATTTTAATTCCAGATTTTTCCCATCAAGATATATAAGCTCCCACTATTACAAGCAAAAGACATACTGCAGTTATCACGGTTGCTACTATGTAATCTTTTTTTGTCATAGATTTTATATCCCGACTATTTTCTTCTATCTGATCAATGCGGTTAATCAGCTCCTGTTCCCACTTAATTTTGTTGTCATCGTCGCAAGATCTGTTCTTATCGCTGGCATTCAAAAGCTTATCCTGAGCAGCCATAATCAAGTCCTCCTCATAACTTTACTATGTATATTATAATAACCTATTAAAATAGTTATGGCTACCCGATGTATAAAATCGTGGTAGCCATGATTTTTTAAATTTCCTTAATCCGTGATATATACCATTATTTTTCCGTAATCTTTTTTATGATTTGCATCATCGTGCCATCAACATATCGATCTGATCCTTCTCGAGTGGAATTGTCGTATCTTTGATAATCGAATAAGCTTGTGCAATTCCATTACTGCCTGATGCAAAACGAATCCAATTGTATTGACGAAGACTTATAAATAATACAAAGACTAGCTGCCTCATCAAAAAATTTTGATGTTTCTGATACTTCGGAAGTCTCTGTGCTTTCCAAAGTTTCTGCTGCTTCAGTAGCCTGAGCATTGTCCGTGGAAGTATTTGTTTCGGTGTTTCCTTTGTAGGCAGTATGCATTGAAAAAGTTAATGCAGATGTACATGTTAACACAATTAATTTTACAATTCATTTCTTCATGTTTTCTCCTTTCTTTTAGTTGTGTAAAACGTTACATATAGTCTGAACCCTTCTAACTGAGATGTTCCATTTTTGCTACTTCTTTAATTGTCACGTATTCCATATTCTTTCACTCCTATGAAAAGGATGTCGCCTTATCAATCCAAATATATCTATTTACAAATCATGGGTTAAACTTTTTCTTACGCCAGTCACTAATTGTGCTGGTAGCAATACCAGTTCTATCACAAAAAGTTGCACCATTATGGCAGACACATAATAACTAATAATCGTCTCACCCACGCTTAAACTGAGCATTTCTTCGACAGCAAGCAGACTGTCTCAACGGTACTTTCGTTGTCCCAATCAAGTTCGTATAGTTCCTGTTCATTGAAAAATACAGGAAAGCGGAACTTGAGACTTCTTAAAATCCTGCCATCCTCTTGTTCTGCCTCATAGATATTTACTTCCTCAATGAAGCTCTTCATAAATGTCTTCTTCTCCATATCCGTAAATCTGTCGTACAGCTTATCAAAGAATAACAAAAACTGGTATACATTATCACCGGATATCTTTTCCTGCTTAATATTATACAGTCTTGTCTCTACTGCTTCAATAGAGGTTTCAATTTCCTCTATCTCATCATAAAACTTGTCCAGTCTGACTTGCATATCTTCATACTTCTTATCGTAATGCTTGTCCGATACGGATAAATTATCCATCTTACTTGCCAATTTGTTCTTAGCTCCGTTTACCTGCTTTAATCGCTCCTGCAAACCTGTATGCTCTCTGTCCAGCTCCTGGGTATCAATGCTTTGTCCGATGTGCTTCTGAATCTCTGTTTTAAACTTGGGATTGTTTACCAGCTTACGAATCACTTCTTCTACAGCTGCGTTGATTTTATCTTCGCTCCACTGCTTACGGTAAGTACATTTATGACCATTCACATAAGTTCTGTGTTTGCAGGCATAATAAAAATAATCCCTGTAATAACCACCATCTGGATGCTTCTTTCGATTCACATTTCCATACATACCGCTATCGCATATCGGACATTTAATAATACCGGATAAAATATGCTCGTGATCCAGACTGTGCGTTTTCACATTTCCCACACCGGTTTCCTGTCTCTTTTTATGTGCCTAATCCCACAACTCTTCTGACACTATGGCCTCATGAATACCATCATTTAACATATAATTGTTCTGCTTTACCACATGATACTCATTCCTTGTTCCCGGAATCTTCTCATTCTTTCTTCTGCCAAATGCAAGCTTGCCACAATACACCGGATTATCCAGTACACCTTTTACAAAGGATGTAGAAAAGCCTTCTATGGTATTATTCTGGCGAAGCTTTTTCTTGTATCCGCTGTTGTTTAAGAATGTAGCAATTGCCGCAATTCCCATGGTGGTATTGGCAAATTTATCATAGATAATTCGAATAATCTCCGCTTCATCCTCAGCAATATGCAATTCGCCATTAATAAGCTGATAACCATATGGTGCAAAACCACCGTTCCACTTACCTTCTCTAGCTTTCTGTCTGCGTCCTTCCATGGTTTGAACTAATATATTCTCTCGCTCAATTTCAGCCACCGCAGATAACACGGAAATCATTAGTTTACCTGCATCTTTTGAACTGTCGATACCATCTTCCACACAGATAAGATTAACACCAAAATCCTGCATTCTCTGAAGGGAAGATAATACATCCGCTGTATTTCGCCCAAAGCGGGATAATTTGAAGACAAGTACAAAATCGATGTTATCTTTACCCGATTCAATATCCTGAAGCATCTGCTGGAACTGTGGGCGACCTTCCACACTTTTACCGGATTTACCCTCGTCAGAATATTCACCAGCGATAATCATATCCTGATAATCGGCATATTTATGCAATTTATCTTTTTGCGCGTCTAAGCTGTAACCATCTACCTGCATGGAGGTGGATACACGGGTGTAGATGTAGCATCTCTGTTGTTTTTTCATATAGTTATCAGCCTCCTTCAGATCTTGTTCTTATGTACATAATGCCTTCCGTTATCTACTCAAAAGAAAATCTACACTTTCTTTTAGTTCATCGCTAAAATCTGCCAAATCAGCTGTTATAATCACATCACTTTTAACCAATGCCACAATATCAAAAATCATATTCCCTTTGCTTAATTCAAGCATTACTCCCGGATGTTTCTTATCCTTTTTTATTCGCTCTTCCAGCTTCCATAACTTATCTGAAGCGTTCTCGGCTCCATCTAATAAATCCATATATTCCTTAACCAATCGTTCCATATACGCTTCCTGCCAATCAACAACGCGCTCTCTGAATAATTTCCAATCACTTTTTGAAACTTCCATGTAAACATCCTCCAGTCTATACTAAAATTTTTCATACTTTTTATCGTCCCAACAAGATAATACGTCTGTTCCAACTGTATTTCAACATAAAATAGACAGCCCCCTCTCTGACCGCCCAACCACACTAACTACACTAACCTTGTCCTAATCAAGCCACCACATATCTTCTCTATCAGGTGGTGTCATATTTAATTCTTCTACCCGAAGAATTCCACATTCTAATGAAGCATAAGGACTATCATAAATGTGTGGATTACTATATTTTTCTACAAATCCATTAGCATCTTCTCTATTATCAAAGCCACAAATAACTTCTTCTTGGGGTATTGCATCCCCAAAACCGCCATCCACATCAAAACAATGGTTTACTAAATAAATTTTATTCATGTAACCCCTCTCCCCTTTCCAAATTTTAATCACTCGAATTCAATAAAAATAGAATTTATTCTTCTATCTTCTTCGGAAGTACTCCAGATTCCTTCGCAATCCTTTTTTCCTGCGATTTTACTTTACGCTCCAACTTCTTTATATCTTCTGATGGTGGGAGTTCCTCCGGTTTAATTCCTCTGGTACCAAGCATTTCACGAACTGTAGTATTATTCTGCACATGTTCCGTAGTAATAGCTCCTTCTCCCTTTAAATCCTTTTCTTCCACATTGTAATTGGTCATCTCTGTTGCAAGATTCTTGGCTGCGATCGTAAGCGTTGGCAGAAAATCTGCTAACGGTCGTTTATCGCTAACACCGAGTTTTTCCTTCATTTCCTGCGTACTTCTTCCACCAAATAATGCCTGGTCACCTTTTGAACGAATTCGCCCAAATCCAGCATCATCCACGCCACGCTCATAAATATTTTGCGATAACCTTTTTTCAGATTCTCGTAGTTTTCCTCTTGCTTCCGTTCTCTGAATATAAGCAATTCTTTCTTCTATAAGTTCTTGTTTTCTTGTCTGCACAGCAAAATAACTTTGTGCAAAAGCAATTTCCTCTTTTCTTGGATCTCCATTTTGCGCAATAAGATAACATGCATATCTGGTAAGCATAATATCATCCACATCTCGCACCGCATTACTGCCAATCACAACCATTTTGACGGCGTCGGCAAAATGGTCTGAAACCTCTATTTCAGCACTTTTACAAGATTCCATTGCTCGATTTATCGCATCTTTAAATCTACGCCATGTTGTATAACCCAAACATCCCATAAGCTCTCTTGCATACCAAAATTCAACTGTTCCATCCTCTGTTGTGTGCATAATATCATCAAACATTTTTTTCATAGTACTTATTGTTTTCTTATCCATTATTTCTTATCCACCGTCTTCTCTTGATTCTTTTTATCAGCCAACTGCTCTATCCGAATCTTATACTCCATCAAACGCAAAAGATATGTTGGAACTCTCCGGTTACCTAATTCCCAATCTGTTTCCGTCATATACGGAATTTCAAAATACTCGCAAAATTCTTTTCTATTCATACCGGTACTTTCTCTTAATTTTCTCAATTCTTCTCTTGCTTCCATAAGTTCACCTCTTTATGCATTGCATAAATTTATTATATGTCCAATCATTCAAACGGTCAACAACTTGTCGCAAAAAAATAAACCTCAGCAAAAAATTTACCGAAGCTTACTATAAATCTATTATTATACTCAATATGTGAAATAACACTTTCAATCCAACCATTTCTATACCGCATATTGGTCAGCGGTACACTATCAACCCGACCATTTCTATACCACCTATCGGTCTGTGGTAAACTTTCAATCTTACTATTTTGAACACTCTTTCATATGTATCACATCCCACTCTCGCAGGATGCCGGTAATCCTTATGCTGCTTTCTGAAAACTCTTCTGACAATTCTTCACATAAGCCACATACCGCAGTCTTTTTCCTTCTGCATCATAACCCCAAGTTTCCGGATCATAGTGAAGCTCTTCAAGTATATCTTGCATAACTAATAGCCCATATTTCTCCATCATCTCAGCCAGAAATGTGCAGCAGCGTTCAAATTCCTTGTTCAAACTGCTCCTCCTTCCATAGTTGTGCTTCTGCATCGTTTCTTACATATAAAATTGTAATTACTTCATATACCAATGATACAACCACAACTCAGAAAAAGCAATAATTCAAGCTCTTAAAAAAATATATTTTCTTATTCTCAAGTTCATCATTTGCTACAATAATTTTCCCATGTCCATGGCAAGATACGCATTAGAGACATCTCTACCCCATAATCCATCTTGTTAGGGAAAAAAATCCCCTAAAACCCCTGAAAATTACCATGGCTATAATTTTTTCATAGCCATTTTGCCTCTGGCTATTGAAAAGTTATAGCCATTTCACGGCTGGATATGAAAAAGTCATAGCCACACTTTTATGATATTTTCTATGGCTATGAAAATTTAATAGCCATTTTTGCCTTGGCTATTGAAGAGTTATAGCCATTTGGCAACTGGATATGAAAAAATCATAGCCAGTATTTCTGATGTTTTTATGAGTATATGTAATGATAGCCTTTTGAATAATGGCTAGCCATATTTAATATCCACTCCGCAATTGGATATTAGAAAATAATAGCCATTTTCTTGATAAATAATCCTTGATTGCATTTTCCCTTGTATCGTCGAACTAAACAAATCCATTAATTCAGATGAAACACTTCTTACACCAAACTAAATGTTTCTTCTATACTCCGATTTTCATCTCTTGTTATTACACTAAAACCAGATTTTTGGAACATCATGTATCTTTCCTGTGAATTAATTCTTTTCAGACATTCTCTGAAATTTATTATAGCCTGCTCAGGATTATCTTCTTTCAATAACAACTGATACAAAAACTGTTTTTCCTTATCTGGTCTTTCAAAAAATCTCTGGACAGAAATATTCGGATCTGCTAACATAATCAAAACATGATTCTCATCTGAAATCTTATGTAGAATTTCAACCGGAATATTAGTATCTACAAATATTTTTTTCTTTGTTCTGGAAACTAAATCCTTTAATATTTCAATTTCTAAGACAGTACATTCTTTTGTAACACCATTTACCCACGCCTCATATTCATATGGAGTTCTTCTGACAAATTCACCCCAATCCTGTAAATCTCTTGTGTAAGTAAGATTAGGAAACTCCTGAGCATACATGTTTTCTAAAAGTCTATCCTGATAATTTTCTTCGCATGCAATTCCGTCATATTTTTCTGCCAGAAGTTTTACTATTGTAGATTTTCCAGCATATGCTGTCCCATTAATAAAATAAACATTTTCAAACTTCATAACAAACTTATCACTTCCGTTCATCTTATAGACTCAATTATCATATCAATAACAGCACCAACAGCTCTTTTAATATCATTTCCTTCCCAACCAAGTTTCCAATCATTCTCTGAATACACATCAGAAACAACATATATACCTGTTGCCATACATTTTCTATAATTAGCTATTGTAAACAAACCAACACCTTCCATTTCAACACAAAGTGCTCCTTTGTCCCGATAATCCATGACTTGTCCCCACGTCTCTCTATAACCTGCGTCCGTTGTCCAGTGAAGTCCTCTCTTGTATGGTATTTCAGCACTTGTTATCATTTCTTCAATCTTGTTCGTTAAATCCTTGGATGAACGAATTAGCTCATAATCATATCCGTACAACTTTGCTACTGCAGTATCATTAAAAGCGCCGTCCGTAAGAATAATCTCTCCCGGAACTAATTCTGGTTGTAAGCCTCCGGCATATCCAACATGAATCAATTCTTTAACGCCTCCGGCAATTAAATCCTCCGCTTGCGTAGCTATTGCAGGCGAACACATATGCCCTTTTATAAAACCAATGTTATCATTTTTATTAAACACATACAGCTTACCACCTAATGGATATCTATATTCCCCTGCATCTCTTGACACCATTTCATCAAAAATATCATCAGCAAGAAGATATACTCTTTCTGGTATTTTGATTTTATCGATATTGAATCCAGCATTTTTTAATTCTACTCTGACGAGTTTCTTAGGGTCTGTTAATACATCATTTCTATTCAATATTATTCACCTCATCCTTAAAATTTCTATTATTTCCAGATACACATCAGGTTCTCACAATTATTTCCAATAGTTATTTTGTAATAATAAGCACTACGTCTATTTTGTAAAACAGCACATAATATTCATAATTTCTTTTGGGCAACAAACACTCCCGTGCTCTTTCTAATAAAAAATGGTTTACTTTCTGTCACTCTATCTTTTAGGAACTTAACACTGGCTTCTTTATTTTTCCTCATAACTTTTTCAATTCCCGGAAGAGAACATAAATAATCATAGATTACTCTCCAGTCAGGAATCAATAAATTATTATCGTGATAAAACATTGTAACATTAGAGAAAAAAACATCAAGTTGTTCTTTTCCATTTTCTAAAATAAAACCTCTTGAAAACCACTCCGGTGCCTTCACATTTTTGTCATACTCGTATGCCAGTTCAAATATTTCTTTCATATGGTTTTTACCGATTGTTGATGCAATAAATTTTCCATCATCTGTTAGCATAGCATTTACATAACCAAGCAGTAATTTTCTATCTGAATCATCAATATGATAAAGCATATGATTCGCCATTATCCGGTGGAACTTTTTAGAATTAATCTCTAATAACTTATTAATGTTTGAGGCATCACAGATATGGTAATGAAATTTTATATTTTTATCAGTATAAAAATCTTTTTCACTAAAATGAATCTGCTTTGCCGAATCTAACATAGCCTTAGAATTATCAACTAAATATATATTGATATTATCCGGCAAAAGATTTCTTTCCCTATACCAAAGCAGTCCATTTCCACAACCAATATCAAGAATACTCATACCTTCCTTAATATCACATTTATCCAACAAATAATCATGCCAATTCACATCAGATGTACTATATTCATGAATATTGATTCTTTTCTCAAGATTATCACTCTTTATATATTGCTTAATTACTTCTTCCCTCTGAGAAGTTAATTTCATTATATCAAGCATCTTATCCCAATTTTTCTCATCTGATAATGACTGCATATCTTCAACTGCTTTTTTTATCTGATTTAGATGAGTTATCTTTAGTTCTATTAATTCCAACTGTTTACCAAGAGATTCCTGAATATTTTCATATTCTAACATCTGTCCAATTTCTTCAAGAGTAAAATCCAAATACTTGAACATAAGAATTCTCTGCAATTTTTCTACACTTCTTCTTGAAAATAATTTGTAACCAGATTCTGTGATTTTATCTGGGGTGAGAAGTCCTTTTTCTACATAAATCCTTATACTCTTATAGGTAATTCCTGCAATTTCAGCCAATTCACCCGTTGTATAAAAAATTTCTTTATCCATTTTTAATGTTCTCCTTAATGATATAATTTAGAAGTTGCAACTTTCCATAAACATACAATAGACCTTGTCCCTAGGGCAAGGTCAAGCATATTTTATATTAAACATAGATAAAGTTTTATTATCTAAATTCCACTACTTCATCAAATTCCTTTCGTGGTCTTTGGTTAGGCACTTCATTAAGAACGCCTAAAGATATCGCACCTACTAACTGTCCTTTTATATCAATAAAATTTACCAATTCATCATATGCGAAGCAAGTATTGGCAATCCATAATGTACCGTATCCTAACTCAGTTGCTGTTAATAATATATTCTGTACTGATGCTCCAATTGATAAGGTGTCGCATATTTCTGTCACTCTATTGTCTGCATCAATTTCGGAATATGGATATAATCCATTTGTATTTTCAATGATAATAAGAATAGGTGCTTCTTTCATTATTCTCAATGTATTAAAAGCATCTGGTAAACCATTCTGTGAATTGGGTAATAACTTATTTCCATCACGCTCTCTTACTAATCCACTTTCCATACATTCTAGCAGTTTATTTTTTTCACTTCCTGCATATACATAGTATTTCCAAGGTTGTCTATTTTTAGCTGACGGTGCTAATATTCCAGCTTTAAGAATAATTTCAATATCAGCTTTATTAACTGCATCCTCTTTGTATTTTCGTATGCTTCTTCTATCACTAATTTCTTTCACAATGCTCCTCCTTAATAAGGAATTTTGCTACAACCAACTCACCATACCATCCCAAAATGCTCCAGCGCATCTCTTATCGCCTTTTCCTTCTCTTCCGGGCACTGTGGTTGTTTTGCATCATTAGATTTTGATAAATTAAAGTTTACTCCAACCTCTATTCCACATTTCCTTTTTACCTGTGAAATATACAGATTAGACACCTTCAACCCATACTCCTTTAAGACATACTCCTTAATCTCCGCATAAGTCGCCTTACTCTCCGCACGCGTCACATCAAGCTCATCCAGTTCCAATTCCACCTCAACATAATCATCCGCTTTCCGTTGGGACAACAGAACAACCGTCTCAACGTGAACAGTATTAGGGAACATATCCACGCAACAAATCTTTTTAACCTCATACCCCCTAGCAGTAAAAATCTCCAAATCCCTGGCCAGACTACTAGGCTTACAAGAGATATAAACCATGTTCTTAACCCCATAATTTATAATCTTCTCAATTGCCTTAGGATGAATCCCATCCCTTGGTGGATCAAGAATAATATAATCCGGTTTCTCCTCAATCTCATCAAGCACCTTGAGCACATCACCGGCTAAGAACTTACAGTTAGAAAGTCCGTTAAGCTTAGCATTCTCCCATGCCGCATCAACAGCCTCCTCAACTATCTCAACACCAACAACCTCCTTACATACAGGTGCCATCATCTGAGCTATTGTTCCCGTTCCGCTGTAAAGGTCATAAACAGTTTTCTCGTTCAGTGAAGACTCATCTCCGTCAAGAATAAATTCCCTCGCTGTCTCATAAAGCACCTCGGCTCCTAATGAGTTAGTCTGGAAAAACGAGAATGGAGAGATCTGGAATTTAAGGTCCAGTAACTGCTCATAAAAAAAGCTCTGGCCGAATAAAATATCCGTACCTTCATTCTTGACCACGTCTGCCACACTATCGTTTTTTGTGTGAAGAATTCCCTTAAATTCTCCCTTGTATGAAGCAGAAAGGAGCGCGTCCTTCCAGCCATTAAGAAGGCTTTCTTCTTCGTATTTAAATCCATCTTTACTTATTATTTCCTGACTTGTGGTTACAAGGTCTACAAGAATCTCGCCTGTCTTTGTTGCCTTTCTTACAAGCAGATGTCTTAAGTATCCCTGATGAGTAAGTCTGTGGAAAAATGTAATGTTCTTCTCTTTGAAATACTCAAGTGTAACCTTAAGAATCGTCCTGAAATCCTCATCAACAATCATACAGTCACATACTGGTACGATATCATAAAAACTTCCTCTTTTGTGCATTCCAAGCGCAAGTGGGCCGTCCTTGTATTCGTCACCGAAAGAAAATTCCATCTTGTTTCTGTATTCTGTTGTCTTTGGACTTTCCTTGATTCCTAAAAACTCATATCCTGCTTTCTCTTCATCTCCGATTGCATCAGCAATGAGCTTTTTAACCTGGGAAAGCTTAATCTTAATCTGTTCTTCATAAGGTAGTGGCTGGTATGTACATCCGCCACAGGCACCAAAATGTGGACATCTTTCGCCTCTTTCAAGAGGTGAATTCTCAAGCACTCCAAGAAGTCTTCCTTCCGCTTTTTTATGCTTTACTTTATTAACAAGAAACTCTACCTTCTGTCCCGGTATTGTATTCTTTACAACTACCTGCTCGCCTTCTTCCGTAAGAACAATTCCCTTATTTGGAAATTCAACTCTTTCTACAATTCCTTGCCCTTTAAATCCTTTTTTCATATTTTAATTTTCTCCTACAAAATCTATCCATTACTACTTGCCATTATTGCTGCGGAATGTACGTCAGCTTTGCTGGCATCTGCTTCTACACATTCCTGCAATCCATAATATATTTATACAGTAAAAGAGGGCTACTAACCTGTAGCCCTACCCTTCATCTAAAATTATTCTTCTTCGAACTTATCATCAGATGCTGCTGTAGCATCAGTCTCTGCCTCTTTCTTAGGAGCCTGAACCAAATCATCTTCGTCATCTTCCTCAAAGAAATCATCATCAAAATCGTCTTCGAAATCATCTTCGAAATCGTCAAGATAATCTGGAATAAAGAAACGATATACTCCATATGCAGCTGCTGCAACGGCAACAATAACTCCGATTACTGCAAAAATTATTAATGCTTTAGAAGGTTTCTTCTTCTCGTCTTCCTTCTTAAGTAACTCAGTAATTTTTGCATCTCTTAAAATGTCTTCTACCTTGCTCATATTCCAATACACTCCTTCTCATAAAAGTTAATGTAATTATATCATATTTTGCCCCATTTTCCTATTATAAATTCAATTTATTTTATAAAAAAACATTAAATTTTTTTCAATTTGGCAAATGATGCAAACATCTTCTTGGTTCCAACCTTATCAAAGTCTACTGTAACCTCGTAATCTCTACCGCCTTCGACTATAGCCATAACCTCTCCATCACCAAATTTGATATGTCTGACTCTATCACCTACAGCATAATCAAGATTTGCATTAGCAGTTGCAGCAGTTCCAAATGAACGCTGATTGCTTACAGGTGTGTATACCGGAGTTTTAGGTTTCTTCGTATTAAAAGTAGTGCTGTATTCAGTTCCATACGAAGGTGTCTGTCTAAATGTTTCTCTTGCCTTTTTAAAAGAATTATTTTTTGTCGGTATATCATCCTGTGACTTCTTCTCATAAATCTCACCAGCAAGAAGTTCCTTTGGAATTTCTTTTACGAATCGTGATACTTTTCCAAACTGGGTTTCTCCGCGAACCATTCTCATACGTGCTGAAGTAATAGTAAGATGCTGCATGGCTCTTGTAATTCCTACATAAGCTAGTCGACGCTCCTCTTCTATTTCGGCTGTAGCATTGTCGCTTACTATGGACATGTAGCTTGGGAAAAGTCCATCCTCCATTCCTGCAAGATATACATTTGGAAACTCAAGTCCCTTTGCACTATGTAGTGTCATAAGTACAACATAATCACTATTCTCATCTAAACTGTCGATATCCGCAACAAGCGCAACTTCCTCCAAAAATCCGCTAAGAGTTGGCTCCTCTTCGCCTTCATCGTACGCTACTGCTTTACTGATAAGTTCGTTGATATTTTCAATTCTGGCCTGAGCTTCCTCGGTGTCTTCCAACTCAAGCTCCCTGACATAGCCAGTCGTCTCTATTATCTCTTCTAAAAGCTGTGAAACAGACAAAATCTTTGCCTTTGCTTTCATAGACTGAATAAATAGTGCAAATGGTGTAATCTTTGTCTCAGCCCTTCCAAGACCAGGTACATCAGTTGCCTGACAAAGAGCTGTAAAGAAATCAATTCCCATCTCTGCCGCATAACTATCAACTTTCGCAATACTTGCTGCACCGATTCCACGCTTAGGAATATTTATTATCCTCTTTACCGCAAGATCATCCTTACCATTATCAATTGTCTTAAGATAGCTGAGCATATCTTTTACTTCTTTTCTTGAATAGAAGTTTACGCCTCCCACAATTTTATATGGAATATTTGCAGTGATAAATTTCTCTTCAAAAAGTCGTGACTGAGCGTTAGTTCTATAAAGAATAGCACAGTCTTTATATGTAGCCTCGCCCTTTCTTACTCTTCTTTCAATATCTCTTGCAATATAATCAGCTTCCTCATATCCGGTCTCTAACTGCTTAAAATCAATTTTTTCTCCACGCCCATTCTCAGTCCAAAGGCTCTTATCCTTACGTCCCTCATTATTGGCAATTACATTGTTTGCTGCATCAAGAATGTTTTGTGTAGACCTGTAATTTTGCTCAAGCTTAATAACCCTTGCATCCGGAAATTGCTGTTCAAAATTTAAAATGTTATATATGTTTGCCCCTCTGAATTTATAGATTGACTGATCATCATCACCTACCACACAGAGATTTTTATTCTTCATTGCAAGCTGTCTGATAAACTCAAACTGAACTGTATTAGTATCCTGATACTCATCAACCATGATATATTTGAATCTGTCCTGATAATAAGCTAGCACCTCTTTATCAAGTTTAAAAAGCTCAACTGTTTTAAAAAGCAAATCATCAAAATCAAGAGCGTTATTTGCCTTTAATGCCTTCTGATATTCAGTATATACCTGTGCCTGTTTTCTCTTCGCGTAATCACCTGCTGCTCTGTTTTCAAACTCTACCGGTCCAATCATCTCATCCTTTGCAGATGAAATTACATTCAGAAACATCTTCTCTTTAAAAAGCTTTGTATCAATCTCAAGCTTCTTACAAATATCCTTCATTAATGTCTTCTGATCATCTGCATCATAAATTGTAAAATTAGTATCATATCCCAATCTGTCGATAAATCGCCTAAGGATTCTTACACAGGTTGAATGGAAAGTTGAAACCCAGATACTTTCTGAACCATATCCAACTAAATCATCAATACGCTCCCGCATCTCGCCTGCAGCCTTATTTGTAAAGGTAATCGCCATAATGTTATATGGATTAACACCCAATTCTTCTATAAGATAAGCAGTCCTATGTGTAAGCACCCTTGTCTTACCGGAACCTGCACCTGCAAGTATAAGTAAAGGTCCCTGCGTATGCATGATAGCCTGCCTTTGCATTTCATTCATATTATCTAAAGTCATCTTGTAATTTACCTTTCAAAATTTTTACACTTATATTCATATTGCCACAATAGGTGTATATTATATCACTTTTGTTCCTATCTAAAAAGAGTCAAAAAATTCTTGTTATATAGTTTTCAATACTATATAATGGAGCAAGAGGTGATTAAGATGAAGAAAGAAGACCGCAGATTTTTAGCTGATCTAATACGAGATGTGCAAAGCATTGACTTTGTTCGTCCTGAAGACATACCAAACATAGACTTATACATGGACCAGGTTACCAGTTTTATGGAGGATCAGCTTGAAGCCTGCAAGCGCTATGATACTGATAAAATTCTAACCAAAACCATGATTAACAATTACTCAAAAAATAACCTTCTCCCACCTTCCGAGAAGAAAAAATATTCAAGGGAGCATATGCTTACTTTGATTTTTATTTATTATTTTAAAAATATTCTGAGTATCAGTGACATTTCATCTATTCTTAACCCAATTACGGATAAGTACTTTGGAAATAAAGATGGATTTAACATGCTTGATGTGTATGAGGAGGTATTTTCCCTTTCGACCGGAGAATCTGAAAAGCTTCTAAAAGACCTGGCAAAAAAATATTATCATGCCAGTCACACATTTTCTGAATTTCCAGATGAAGATAAGGAATTTCTTCATGCTTTCAGTTTTATCTGTTCATTAAGCTTTGATGTTTATCTGAAAAAAATGATTATTGAGAATATAATTGATGACTTAAATGAGAGAAAGAAGAATAATAAAGATGATGACGAAAAAAATGCCGACAATTAATTGTCGGCATTTTTCATTCTTGCAAAAACCATATCGTATCCATCATTTCCATAATTAAGAGAACGATTTACTCTACTAATTGTAGCTGTAGAAGCACCAGTTTTTTCTGCAATATCTAAATATGTCTTCTGGTCTCTAAGCATCTTGGCAACCTCAAATCTTTGAGAAAGTGATAGTAATTCATTTACTGTACAAACATCCTCAAAAAATGTATAACACTCTTCTCTATTCTCAAGACACAATATTGCATCAAACAGATGATCAACCGCCTCTGTTCTTAATTTCTTGCTCATGTGATACCTCTCTTTTCATAATAATAGCTTTTATCATTTTAGCATATTAAAGTTGTAAAGTAAACACCTTTATTGCATTACAGACTTTTTCTGTTATAATTTATAATAATGCATTTTTTGAGGAGGATTGGATGAGAAGATTTGGATATTTTATGCTGGCTTTTGTGCCATTTATTATTGTTGAAGGGATACAGATATTTTCAGTATTGTTTATGCTGCTTTTTTCATCCCTTTTTGGTATTGATGATTTAGATAACCTGCTTATGGATGAAAGCTTTAATACAATGATTATGATTATTTATACCCTGATTACAATTTGTGCATTTGGTATATGGTATTACTGTTGCTATGAAGGGGAATATATTAAAAATGTTGGTAAGAAATTTAATCCTCTGATGGTACTTGGCGTTCTTGCACTTATTCCTGGTGCACAATTTGCAAGCAATTACATTTGTGTATTTATTTATTTGATTAAGCCTGACTGGTGGGATAGATATGAAGAACTAATGGAATCTAGCGGACTTTCCGAGATATCATTTCTGATTGTTTTATATGCCGTAATTTTAGGACCTATATGTGAAGAATTAATTTTTAGAGGACTGACTTTGAGAATGTTTAATCGTTCAGTTTCTTTCTGGGTTGCTAATATCTGTCAGGCAGTTTTATTTGGTATTTTCCATATGAATATTGTACAGGGTATTTATGCATGCGCACTTGGAATCCTGTTGGGATACATTTGTGAAAAGAGTGGGCACATTTATTACTCGATTTTTATGCATATCCTGTTCAATTTCTGGGGAACTGTTATTTCTACTTTATTGAGCGAAATAAGCAGCTCCGTGTTTACAGAACTGCTTATCTTTGTATTAACTATAGTTTCATTTATAATCGGATTTACATTGTTTCATAGGGGATTATCTGAAAGAGATAAGCTCGATGAAACAAATGTGGAAATTCCATGTTAAATATATAAACAAAATCGCTGCAGGTATTCTTCGAATCCACATCAAGAATACCTGCAGCGATTTTTATTATAAATAATTTTCCAAAAACGAAATAAGTGTCTTCATCTGTTCATCCGTTCCGATGGAAATACGAAGATAATCTCCTATTCTTTCCGGCTTACTAAAATGACGAACATAAATCTTATTCGACTTAAGCGCCTCAAAGAGTTCATTTCCGGAAACCTTAGGATGCTTTGCAAAAATAAAGTTACTCTTTGAATCTCCAAATACAAAACCTAATCTCTTAAGTTCTTTCTTAGTCCATTCTCTTGTATTGATTACCTTTTCAACTGTCTTCTCAAAATATTCTCTGTCATTAATTGAAGCTGTTGCAAGTTTTATTGTAAGCATGTCCATAGTATATGAATTAAACGAATATTTAACATCATTTAAATACTTAATAAGCTTCTTGTTTCCAATTGCGTATCCAATTCTTGAACCAGCCATAGAACGTGATTTTGAGAATGTCTGAACAACTAAAACATTGTCATACTTATCAACAAGTGGAAGTGCACTCACTCCGCCGAAGTCAATATATGCTTCATCAACTACAACGATGACATCCTGATTGTGCTTTATAATCTCTTCTACCTCAGATAACTCTAAGAGCTCACCTGTTGGTGCATTAGGATTAGGGAAGATAATTCCTCCATTCTCCACAAAATAATCTTCTTTCTTTAACTTAAATTCATCATCAAGAGCTACTGTCTTATAAGGAATTCTAAGCATATCTGCCCATACATCATAGAATGAATATGTAATGTCCGGGAACAGAATAGGCTTTTTTGAATTAAAGAAAGTCATAAAAATCATTGCAAGTACATCATCCGAACCAACACCTGCAAAAACCTGATCCTTATCCACATTATAAAAATCAGCAATGGCATTTACAAGCTCTGCTATAACAGGATCTGGGTAAAGTCTTAATTTAGAAACATCAAACTCATCCATCGCAGCCTTTACTGCCGGTGATGGTGGATATGGGTTCTCGTTTGTATTAAGTTTAATTATATCTTTGTCTTTTGGCTGCTCTCCTGGAACATATGGAACAACCTTTCTTACATTTGCTTCCCAATTACTCATAACAAAGCCTCCATTTAAAATGCTTTTAATGTGTTAGTTATCTCAGTAGGATTTCCGTGTGAGTCAAAAAGACTTCTTTGTTTAAAGAAAATTCCTGCGCCACTGTAACCTACCACTCGTTTTATACGATCTAATAAATCCTCTGCGTCTTCCTCTTTAACTCCCATGGCTGGAAGAACTACAAGTTCCTTACTAAATCTAAGTGCAATATCATTAAGATTATGCTCAAGCTTTCTTGGAGTATTTTCTTCGTCGCACTCATAAGAAAGACCTATGTATTCAAAATCCTCTCCACTATCGATGTAATTATCAAACCATTCACGACACATCTTATTATCACATCCGTCTGATAAGTGTAACATAAGTGGCACTCCCGGATCTGCACTTCTGCATGCTCGTATTCCTGAACTTGCAAATGATGTCAGATTAGCATATTCACCAGCCTCACCTTCTGGTCTGAAAATTCCCTTTGATAATCCACACCCAATCTGTGCCATGGAAATTCGGATATCTTCCTCTTTAAATGCCATCATTGAATCATACGTAAAATCATATATCCCCTGCTCTAAACCAGCCAAATCCATGTCTGCCCATTTTCCAGCTTTTTCTCTACAGTAATAAAAATTGAGCATAACTCTGATATTTGCCTCGTTAGCCGCTTTTGCAATTTTTACCGCTTCCTCAAGCTTAAATCTTCCCGCAGCTTCAATATCATTCTCCTGTGCAAGGCTATCGTCACTCCAGATGCTAAGTCTTATATAATTAATACCATAATCCTTTAATTTCTTTAAGGCTTCTGTTACCACCGAAATTTGAGCACCTGATACTCTCTCGATATCCATTCCTTTGATAAAACGACTCATATAAAATCTCCTTGATGTTTCATGTGGTCACAATTTTTAATTAATGGTCCACAAAAAATAATTATAGCACACAAAATGAAAAAGGACTACTTAAAAAATGAAGGTTATGTTCTAAAATCTTAAGATTTTCATAAATTTTATTAACATTATAAAATAAGGCTTGAACTTTATTTTCATGATGATATAATTTCCATCGAACATTAATTTTTAAGGTGACATATTATGACTGAATTAAAAAGTAAATTATCTTCATTTTTCGAAAGATATAAACATTTGTGGTGTATGTCATATTTCATAGTATACCTGCTATGGTTTGCTTATCTTGAAAGGACAGTAACCACTCGTTTTCATATAATACATGTAGCCTTGGATGATTACATACCATTTTGTGAATACTTTGTTATTCCTTACATCCTCTGGTTTGCATATGTAGCATGGGGCTTTGTTTTTACAGCAACACACAACCGTGAAGATTTTTATAAATTATGCGGATTTCTCTTTACAGGAATGACCGTATTCTTAATTATTTCTACACTTTATCCGAACGGCCACTACCTTCGCCCTTATTATTTTACACACCATAACTTCTGCACTACATTATGCGGATGGTTATATGCATCGGATACTTCGACTAATCTGTTTCCAAGTATTCATGTATATAATTCTTTAGGTGTGCACTTTGCAGTACTTAACAGTAAAGACTTAAAGCATAAGAAAACAGTAAAGATTTTTTCATGGATTCTTTGTGTTAGCATTATCTTATCAACTATGTTTATTAAACAGCATTCTGTGTTTGATGTTATTACTGCATTACTGCTTGGAACTGTTATGTACAATGTTATTTATATTAGAAAAACAAGTAATATTTCACAGCACAGCACAAATAAAATATCACAAAATACAAAAAGACGTTACATCTGAGAATCAGAGTAACGTCTTTGTTATTCTTGCATTAAGCCATTTTAATATGTCCTGATATACTTCTTCTTTGCCAATTTCATTAAGTATTTCATGTCTCATACCTTCATACAATTTGAATGATAAGTCCTTCTTACCACATCTTCTGAACATGTTATACACTTTTCGTACACCTTCGCCCAAATCTCCAACAGGATCATCATCTCCTGAAACAAAGAATATAGGAAGATTCGCTGGAACTTTTTTGACATTTTCCTGTTTGCATACATAAGCAACTGTCTCCATAAGTCCGATATAACCATTCATTGAGAAAAGGAACTGGCATAGAGGGTCAGCAGTATTTTTCTTTACAAGTTCTGCATCTCTTGATATCCAGCTCTTATTTGGATCCTTTCCTGTCATATCAAATTTCTTATATGACTTTCCATATGAAAGCTTTGTAATCCATATATTACTGTAATGAGAACCTCTTATTTTGCTGACAAATCTTGCAAGTCTAAGTCCGTTTCGTGTTGTGACGGCAGGAACATATCCCGTTCCGGCTAGTATTACACCGTTTAAGTCTTTATTGTATTTTGTAATATATTTTCTTAGCAGATATGAACCCATACTATGACCAAACATAAAATATGGCAGATTTGGGTTTTCCTGCTGGGCAATACAACGAAGATGATGCATGTCATCTACAAGTACATTGCTTGGATTTTTCTCACAGAAATAACCATAATCCTTCTTTGTCTTTATGGAATGTCCATGTCCAATATGGTCATGACCATACACAATAAATCCATTATTAGTCAAAAATTCTGCAAATGCTTCATACCGTTCAATATATTCAGTCATTCCGTGTGAAATTTGCATTACTGCATTATATTCACCAGAGTCAGGAATCCACTTTACGGCATGGATAGTCGTTCTTCCATCATTTGACAGGAAAGAAAAACATTCTTTTATCATTACCATTCCTCCAAATTTGTATAACATTCTCACATTACTTTATTTTGTTTCACGAAGAATTGGAAGTAAGGCATCATACAACTCTTTCTCATGATTCTGCTGTAATTCAAATTCGCTGTATATGTCTTGTATCTGCAATTTGTTTCGTTCTTCTTCTTTTAAAATCTCTTCCTGTGTGTTTGTTATATCAATTATTTTATCCTTAAGTGCCGAAACATCATTCACACTTTCCAAAATACTTATTTGCTCAGAAGCTGAAATATTTTCGATACATTTTTTCATAAGATTTGCTGTTACAACATTATTATCTTTAATCAGCTTTATAAGCTTAGATACCTGACTCTTTAGCTCTTCATTTTCTTTCTTAGCTTCGTCAAGCTCCTGTTCAAGACCACTTACGACGCCTACAAAGCCTGAAGTATATGCACGGATATCTTCGGCAGCATCAACGAATTTCTTTCCTGCATCACCCATTCGTCCAGCTTCTATTGCAGCATTTAAAGCCAAAACGCCCATCTGCTTTCTAAATTCCGACATCTGTGCTGTATAGTCAACACACTTTACAAGTCGAAGTTCTGTTTTATTTGGATATTCTTTTATAAATTTAGATGGTGTTGTGTAATGCTTATTGCCATCTACCATCTTCATTAATGAATTTCCATCTTCCCTTATTCTTTCTACTAACTTTAAATATTCTTCATTAGTTGAAGCTAAATTATCTGTTATCTGTCTTATGTCGCCTGTCAATGTAGCCTGCATCTCAATACTCTCTATTGATTGTCCGATAACATTGTCAACATTTCTTGCTATCTGATTAAGATTCTCATCTGTCTGTTTTCTTGAACTGTTTATCTCTGAAATGTTGGCCTCACACATTCCTCTTATTGCGGCTACACGATTGAAGAAATCCTCTTTCTGCTCAAGCTGCTCTTTCATATTCTCGATTTCTTCAGGCTTCATTCTGTTCTTATTGCCAAACATTAGCGTTCCCCCGATGTTTAATATTACTAATAATTATACTACTGATAGTATTGAATTTCAAACTGAACTGACTCGTTTCCTTTAAAAATGTTGATTTTTACTGTATATACTATCGATAAGAGTATATTATTATCACGACCAGCCATGGCATTGTATAATGTAGTTTCCCCGAATTTTACTTTTATATATTCTAAAAAGCCCTCGACATCTTTAAATAACATAGCCGAGATAAAAGCCCCATCCTGTGAAACCATCTCCATTCGAATAACATTACTGTTTTTTCCAAGAATTGTAAGTCGTCTTACAGAAAGATTCCTGTCAGCAAATAGTGGTCTTGGATTATCTTTTCCAAATGGTGCAAGAATATTTAATTCCCTCACAAGATCCATATAAACATATGATACTGGCATAGGCACATCAATTCGGACTTTTTCTACCATATCCTCCTGGCTTAATGTACACTTTTCATTTATCATTTGTCTGAATTTGTCAATATTTTCCTCGACAAGAGACAATCCTGCAGCAAGGGGATGTCCACCAAATTTCAAAAATAAATCCTTACATTTTGTCATCTCCTCATACATGGAATACTCTTCTATTGAACGGCCTGAGCCTTTGACTTCACTTTCTCCTTTTGTAAGTACAAATGTTGGTTTGTTGTATTTTTCCCGAATTCTTCCTGCTATGATTCCGGCTATACTTTCATGCACTTCTGGTAAGTATATTACTATAACTCTATCGCTTGAATAAAACTCTTCATACTGACTTATTGCCTCATCAAGGCCCTGCTGTGTCAGGCTTTTTCTTTGTTCATTTAAACTTACAAGCTCCTGGGCTATTTCTAATGCTTTAGTATTTGATTCTTCTGAAAAAAGCATTAATGCACGCTTTGCAGTGTCTAGTCTTCCGCTTGCATTTATACATGGTCCAAGAACAAAGCCAAAATGATACGCATCTATTTTTTCCTGCTCAAGCTGACACCTTTCTATGAGCGCATGCATTCCGGTGTTTTTCGTTTTCCGGATGTTTTTTAGCCCTTCTCTTACCAGTATTCTATTCTCGCCTAAAAGCGGCATTACATCGCCAACTGTTGCAAATGATACATTTTCAAGAAAGTCATAGGATTCCTCAATAGCTATCCCTTTTTCCTCATATAATAGCTGTACAACTTTCCATGCTACTGCTGCCCCGCACAAATCTTTAAATGGATATTCACATTCCTTCTGGTGTGGATTTACTATGGCATCGGCGGCACTTTTTTTATATGTACGAATACCATCTTCTTCCACAAAGGGTATCTCGTGATGGTCTGTTACAAGCACCGTCATCCCAAGTTGTTTGGCATGGTCAATCTCATCTATTGCGGCAATGCCGTTATCACAGGTTATTATTACTTCTATACCGTCATTATACGCATCATCTATAAGATTGATATTTAATCCGTATCCATCTTTTATTCTTTCTGGTATGGCTACCGATACATTGGCATTGCATCGTTTTAATGCTGATAAAAGAATATGTGATGACATTACTCCGTCAATATCATAATCACCTATTACCCTGATTTTTTTGCCGTCATCTATTGCCTGACCAAGTATTTTTACAAGTTTTATTCCATCCTTTAAAAGATGAGGATCAAATAAATCCCCAATAGAACCATTGATATATCTTGCGATGTCTTCATCCAAAATAACATCCCTGTTTCTTATGACTCTGGCTGTAACCTGGTCAATTCCGTACTTCTTTCCGATTCCGGCAAAATCTGCTTTTTTATTAACAACAACCCATTTACTCATAATATACCTGTTCTAACATTAATCCTTGTGGTGGCGCAGTATATCCTGCCAGTTCACGGTCTAGACCTTCTAGAATGTCTGTCATGGATTCTGGTGTTCTTCTGCCATCCCCCACTTCAATCAATGTTCCTGTAAGAATTCTCACCATGTTCATCAAGAATCCATTGCCGGTGTAGCTTATTTTAAGCTCTCCCGGCAACTCTTCTATTTTTATTTCATAAATCGTTCTGACAGTGGATTTTTTCATTCTCTTATTTCCACAAAATGATTTAAAATCATGCTTACCTTCTAAGAGCTTTGCGGCTTCTCTCATTCTATTGACATCAAGTATTCCCTTGTAATCATATACAAATTTTCTTTCAAAAACATTTGAATAATTTCCTGTATGAATTCTGTATACATATGTCTTTGACTTTGCACTAAAACGGCTGTGGAAACGGTCTGCAACTTCTTCTATCTGAGTTACTGCTATATCTTTTGGAAGATGCTCATTTAACCATGAAAAAATTTCTTCTTTTTTAAAGTTATCCTCTATCAGAAAATTTGCTACCTGGCCTCTTGCGTGTACACCTGCATCAGTCCGGCCTGACCCCATTATCTCTATGGGGTGTCCGGCTAAAGTTTCAAGGACATGTTCTATTTTTCCCTGGATGGTATCCGGGGTACATTTTTGCACCTGCCATCCACTGTATCTTGTTCCATCGTATTGTATAGTAATCTTATAATTTTTCATATGTGTAGTATAACAAATTTTTTCTTATTAAGAAAGCTCTGCAATTCGTGTTACTGCAACATAGATAGCAGAGATTTCATACCAGGTTTTGTAATCTACCTGCCCTGTCACCGGAAGACCGAAAACACGTTGAAAGGCTTCGACTGCATCCCTTGTTTTACTTCCGTATATTCCATCTACTTCGACTGAAGGAATTGCTGAGTAAGTTCTTGAAATTCTTTGCAGCTGTTGCTGAAGCTGTCTTACTTTTGGTCCACTTGATCCTATTGTCAAATCATATCCAGGCCATGATGCGGGTATTCCGGATATTCCTTCGGCTGTATTAATGTAAATGTTGCTGCCATAGTAATATCTTAGAATTTCAATGGCTGAGTATCCCCTGTCTCCTAAATTTTTTGACCCCCATTGAGTCATCCAGCCACTGCAGGTTACCCTGTCTCCATCACAATATTGTGTCAGAATTGGTTGCGATACATTTGGCCTCGAAAGATAGTTCTCAAACATTTCATTTACGATATTTGAGATATTCTGATAAATGTTTCGGCCATAGATAAATTTATGATCATATGCTGTTGAGGATGTTATCGTAAAGTTATAGCCTTTGCCTCTGTACCACTCAGTATAAACACGGTTTAAGGTAAAAGACATTATCGCCAAAACATTTGCTCTTATTGTGGCGTCAGGCCAGGTTGCATATATTTCACTTGATGCTACATTCTTGATGTAATCTTTGTATCGTACATAATAATTATTTGCAGTGCTGTCCCCCGGGGTTCCATCATGAACTACAACATATTCCGGTACGACAACTCGGCTAAGTACAATTTCTCCTGAATCTGTAACTGATTTTACTTCTTCCTCGGGAATTTTTGGTGGATAATCTCCATATAAAGTGTGAGGTCCGATTACCACATCATCTACCCCTCTGCCAGCCTCATCAATTTGTTCCATTTCTATGTTTTGTAATGATTTTTCATTTGGTAATACCTCAACTCCTGATACTGTAAAAGGCTTATAGCCTTCTGCCTCGACTTGTACTGTTACTTCTGAGTATGGCTGGTTGCCGGATGGCTCCATTGAATATTCAAGCGGTGGAGTATCAATCTCTATTGCATCTGTATTTCCTGAGATATCACTCCTTGTTTCTTCTAAAACGTTTTGCGGATTTCCTGTATATGATAATTTTATTCTTGCATTTTCAATCGGCTGCCCTGTTGATTTTCCACTTACTCTTATCTGTAAACTTCCTTCATCCACAGCTTCCTGCTGTAAAATGTGCAGATTTTTCATAATTCACCCTAAAAATTTTCGTCATTATAATATATGCTTTTTAATTTTTCTTTGCCACACACTTATGTAATATGGTATCATATTCCTATATATTTTATTAATTTACTGCATAATCTAAATTGTAGATATTATTGTAGATATTGCAGTAGAAAGTAGGTGGCACATGCATGTATTTCAACCATTACCAATTGAAGTTGCGGAACTGAATCCATTTACAAAACTTAGCAAAGAGTGGGCTTTGGTTTCAGTAGGAAACAAGAGTAAGTACAACACAATGACCGTTTCATGGGGAGGAATGGGAGTTCTTTGGGGAAAGAATGTTGTATATATTTTTATCAGGGATTCTAGATACACAAAAGAATTTTTGGATAGTGGAGATTTATTCTCTATTTCTTTTTTGGATGAGGAATTCAGAAGTGCGCTCAATTATTGTGGTGCACATTCAGGACGTGAAGGAAACAAGTTTGCCGGGGCTAGTCTTACTCCAGCATTCAGACATTCGATTCCTTATCCTGACGAGGCCAATTACGTTATCCTCTGTAAAAAACTTGCAGCAGTACCTATTACGGAAGAAAACTTTACAGATTCATCCATTATGAAAAAATGGTACACTGATGGTGATATGCACACCATGTATGTTGGCGAAATCATTGAGATGATGGCCCGATAATATTGGCTGGACTCTCAGTCATAAGAATTATATATAGGGGCACTCACGGGGGAAATAGGGACTCTCATATTCCTCGCCTAGTGTAAGTAAATGCCGTACTTCGCATTGCTTTATTCGGTACAGTGAATACAAACGCGCTTCGCTTGAACGTGTATTCACTGTACCAGCAATGTGAAGTACGGCATTAACTTTCACACGGCTCGTCATAACAGAGTCCCTATTTCCCCCGTGAGTGCCCCTATATATAATTCTTATGGCTGAGAGTCCAACTTTACGTTTTTTATGGTTTAGTGTTTTGATTTTAGCCAGATTGTTAGGAAGGCGTGAGATTTGCTTATATCTTATGTTCATTCCTGCAATCTGCTGGAGGCTTCTATCTACAGCCGGTGCTTATGGATTCGATGGCTACGGCTCCGCCTCTTACTACGGAGATGTTCTTGAATTTTGATTTTAGTAAGGCTATCAGGTCGTTGTTTCTGTGTTCGGTTAGCTTACTTTCTAGGATTACACTGTCGTTGTTCATGTCTACTACTTCGACATTAAATACCTGTGCAATTTGGAAGACCTCTGTTATCTGGGCATTATTTAGCTTTGTAACTTTGGCAAATAATATTTCTTTCATGTGTAGGGGTACATCTGTCAGGTCAATTACTTTTATTACCTCTACCATTCTGTTGAGCTGTTTTTTTATCTGCTCGAATGTTATGTCATCGCTTGTTACGCATATTGTCATTCTAGAGACTGACTCATCTTCTGTTGTTCCTACTGTAAGTGACTGTAAGTTATAGGATTTTCCCGAGAAAAGTCCAGACACTTTTGCTAGTACTCCTACCTGGTTTTCTACATATAGTGCAATCCAACGGTTTTTCATTTCTGACATTTTCTCTCCCCCTTTACTTTAGTATCATTTCACTCATAGGATTTCCGCTCTTTACCATCGGAAGAACAATCTCATCAGTCTGAATCATAAACTCAATTAGTACTGGAACATCCTTATGCTTCTTTGCTTCTTCAAATGCTGCGTCAATGTCCTCTTCTTTTTCTACTCTGATTCCATATCCACCATAGCTTTCAACAAGCTTTACAAAGTCTGGTGTGTATGGAGGACAAGCCTCATTTGGTCCCTTACACTGTGGTGGACAGGTTTTTCTTTTTCTAAGACAGGTTGCGGAATATCTCTTGCCATAGAATAACTGTTGCATCTGTCTAACCATTCCAAGGTAGTAATTGTTAAGTACACAGATGGTTACTCCTGCCCCCTGTACTATAGATGTGGCAAGTTCCTGGATATTCATCTGTAATCCTCCGTCTCCGGATATACAGACAACATCTTTTTGAGGGTTTGCAATTTTTGCACCAATGGCTGCTGGTAATCCAAATCCCATTGTTCCAAGACCTCCTGATGTTAGAAGCTGGCTGTCCTCATCAAGCTCAAGATACTGTGAAGCCCACATCTGATGCTGGCCGACATCTGTTACATAGATTGACTTTGGATAATTTTTATTAATGTGCTCCATTATCATCTGTGGTGTCATGCCCCTGTCTCGGCGCATTCCTAATGGATTCTCTTTCTCCCATATTGAAATCATATTCTGCCATGCTGTAGTTTTCTTTGGCTCAGCCCATTCAACAAGCTTCTCAAGTGCAACATTTGCATCTGCTACAACCGGTACATCTACAACTACATTTCTTGAAATAGATGCAGTGTCAATATCAATATGAACAATTTTTGCTTTTGGAGCAAACTCATTCAAATCTCCTGTAATTCTATCATTAAATCTTGTTCCAATAGAAAAGAGAACATCACATTCTGAAACTGCCATGTTTGCAGCATATTTTCCATGCATACCACAGTTTCCTACATATAGACGATGATTTGTAGGGATTGCTCCCTTTCCCATTACTGTTGTTACTACCGGAACATCTTCTTTTTCTACAAACTCAAGAAGTCTGGCATTAGCTCTTGCAAGATTGATTCCACCACCTGCAAGGATAAGTGGTCGCTTAGCCGTTCTTAAAAGCTTGTAAGCCTTCTTAAGCTGTCCAACATGTACATCCTTATTAATCTTGTAGCCTCTTATGTCAACCTTGTCAGGATATTCAGAAGGACCTGATTCAGTCTGTATATTCTTTGGAATATCAATAAGTACAGGGCCTGGCTTTCCTGTCTGGGCTATATAAAATGCCATCTTAATTATCTTGCCTAAGTCTTTTCTGTCTCTTACTGTAACGCTGTATTTTGTAATACTTCTTGTCATTCCAACGATATCAACTTCCTGGAATGCATCGTTACCGATAAGATTAAGTGGAACCTGTCCTGTAAAACAAACTAATGGAACATTGTCATAATGTGCATCAGCAAGTCCTGTGATGGTATTTGTTGCTCCCGGACCACTTGTAACAAGACATACTCCAACCTTACCTGTAGACTTGGCATAGCCTTCTGCCTCATGAATAAGTGCCTGCTCGTGACGTGGAAGTACAAGGTCTATTCCATCTGTTTTATATAATTCATCAAACAAATCTGTTACTGTTCCTCCCGGATATCCGAAGATTGTATCAACACCTTCTTCCAAGAGCGCTTTAACAAATAATTTTCTTCCTGTTATATCCATCAAATTATCCTCTTATCCTTCTTTATGTAATTATTCGTTATTTTTATATGATTGCCATCATTTTAAGAATATATATCCATGCGGTAAGTGTAAATGCTGCAAGGAAAGTCGTCATGACGACAATACTTGCGGTAAGCACTCCGTCATTTTTCATATTCTGTGCCATTATGTAACAGCTTGGTGTCGTTGGGGCTGCAAGCATAATAAGTATCGCAATAATTTTCTCTCCGCTAAATCCCATCCATATGGCAACAGGTAAAAAAACAAGCGGCTGAATAACGAGCTTAATCATTGATGCAGCTACTGTTGGTTTTATTTTTGCAAGTGCCTTTCTTCCTTCAAAACCAGCACCAAGACCAATCAATGCAAGCGGTGTTGCAAGCGATGAAACAGAATTTACTGTCTTATTTACCACCTCTGGAAAATCTATTCCAATAAGCGCAACGACTACTCCAAGTACAATGGAAATGATAATAGGATTCTTTGCAATATTAATGCATGCCTTTTTTATCTTTCCAAAATCCTTATCCGTATTTTCATCATTTGCCTCAAAGGTAAGCACAAGTACTGAAAAAATATTGTACAAAGGCACCGCTCCAATTATCATCATAGGCCCCATGGCTGACGGACCATAAATATTGTTAATAAAAGCAAGTCCCATAACTGCTGCACTGCTTCTAAAGGAAGCCTGTACAAAGGCACCTCTCATTGTCTTTTCTTTTAGAAACAGCTTTGCACCTGCCCAAACAAGCCAAAAACAGATTGTCGTTGATATTGCACAGAAAAGTACAAACTTAATATCGAACTCTTCCCTTATATCCACTCTTGAGAGGTCTCTGAACACCATAAATGGCAGAGTAACATTATAATTAAATTTATTAGCCACTTTTACAAAATGCTCATCTAACATTCCAATATTCTTAAGGACTGTCCCGAGTACCATTACAAGAAATATTGGAAGAACAACATTCAGGCTAAATAAAAAATCACTCATTTATTTCTTCACCTTCTCATATCTATAGAAGAAATACTCTAAATCAAAGTATGTCTGCTCCTCACTATCACCAGTGATTACCCACTCTTCTTTCTCATCGAGATTTGGGAAATATGCATCTGCATCATACTCATATTCAATCTTTGTGATATGGGCAATATTGCACTCATCCACTAACTGCTCGTAAATCTTCTGCCCACCTATAATAAAAATATCCTCTGAAGGATACTTCTTAAGCTCCTCATGCAACTGGTCTAATGAATTAACAACAATTGCACCTTTTCCATCATAATTTTTATCATGTGTCAAAACGATATTTGTTCTGTTCTTAAGAGGGGTTCCATTAGGGAAACTCTCTAATGTTTTTCTTCCCATTACAACAACTTTTCCTGTTGTTGTCTCTCTGAAAAATTTCTGATCGGCAGGTATTCTGACAAGTAACTCGTTATTCTTACCGATTGCCCAATTCTTATCTACAGCTGCTATTAAATTCATATTTAAACCTCACATTTTATTTTTTCACATTATAGTTCTCGGGCATGTCTGCAAGTATATATAAACCCACTAGCTCGAGACTATATGAACTCAATTCCGAAGCTATCTATTAAACAGCAATAGGAATATTCTTAATTTGTTCGCCCGTGACATAGTCAGTTATCTTAATGTCATCCGTTGTAAACTGATAGAAATCTTTAATCTCCGGGTTTAACCAGAATTTTGGCGCATCATACTGTGGACGCTTAATTAATTCTTCGATAATTGGTACATGGCGATCATAGATGTGTGCATCGGCAATTACATGTACTAATTCTCCTACATTCATGTCGCAGACTTGTGCAAGCATGTGAAGCAGCACTGCGTACTGGCAAACATTCCAGTTGTTTGCAGCTAAGACATCCTGTGAACGCTGATTGAGGATTCCATTTAATGTCAATCTATCCTCGCCTTTTTTCTGGGTTACATTAAATGTCATGCTATATGCGCATGGATAAAGATTCATCTCATGAAGATCCTGATGTACGTATATGTTAGTCATGATTCTTCTTGAAAACGGGGTATGCTTTAAGTCGTAGATTACCCTGTCAACCTGATCCATCATCCCCTCTTTGTACTGATGCTTGACGCCAAGCTGATATCCATAGGCTTTTCCGATTGAACCATCCTCATCAGCCCACTCATCCCAGACACCGCTCTTTAAATCTTTGATATTATTTGATTTTTTCTGCCAAATCCATAAAAGCTCGTCTGTTGCACTTTTTATGTATGTCTTTCTAAGTGTGATAGCCGGGAATTCTTTTGACAAATCGTAACGGTTTACTACTCCGAATTTCTTTATAGTGTAGGCACTTGTACCGTCTTCCCAATGTGGGCGGACAAGTTCACCTTCGGTACTTGTACCATTTTCTAATATATCTTTACACATGCTTACAAATATCTGGTCAGCGTAACTCATCTTCATTCTCCTATATAATTAAATATACTCGTCTCATTAATAGGTCTATTTTAACTAAAATAGCTAAAATCTGCAAGAGTTAATGGTTTTCATACTCTTAATAAAATCTAAAGAAAATTTTATTTTATTTTGTTAATTTGGACACATTTTATACAAACTTTTTGGGTATATTAATTCCTGTAAGAACAAACCGACAGTGTTCTTACCTATTATTCCCTTTTTAAACATTTTCATAAACTAAACTCCTCGAAAAGCAGTCGATTCCCCTTCGGCTGCTTTTCTCTTTGTTGGCGAGTCCGCCAAAATGTGTTAAAATACCCACATGGAATTTTATTTAGCGCCGATGGAAGGTCTTACCGGACATATTGTCCGTAATGCTTTTCATCATAATTTTAATCAGATAGACAAATATTATACCCCGTTTATTCCTGCTGCTAAGGGGATGAGCAAAAAAATTGAAAGGGACATTCATCCGGACAATAACAAGGGAATAAAGGTTATTCCACAGATTATGTCCAATAAGGCAGATGAAGTTATCCACCTTGGAAAGCAGCTTAGAGAATATGGGTATGATGAAATTAATATCAATTTTGGCTGCCCTTCTGGTACTGTTTCTTCTAAGAAAAGAGGTTCGGGTTTTCTTGCTTATCCGGATGAGATGGAAGCATTCCTTGATGATTTGTTCAGCCG
>JAXJTU010000133.1:0-11710 GCA_036309425.1 Agathobacter sp. | reverse complement strand
TAAGTGGGATATCATGTACATAGAGAATTACTCTTTATTGTTGGATCTTAAAATCTTGATTATGACTATTCCGACAGTCTTAAGGGGAAGTGATGATGTATAGAAGAGAATAAAAAGGTGGAAAAAAATGAGAACCAGAATATACAATACTTTAGTAAACAAACATTTAGGAATTACATATCGTTATCATAAATCTCACGATGGTTCTACCGGAGTCATGAAGCTTTTTTCATGGCTCTATTTGTTATGGCTGAATTTTGCATACTATTTTCTTTTTATGCGTTTTCTTGGAAAGATGCCCGAGGTACAGCCATACGAGTCAAAGAGATTACCTACGAAGCATAGTGAGTCACAACTTTATCATCGTGATTGCGCTCGTAAGTTTCCACTTAGCATAGAAGCATATGTAGAGAAATTATCGAAGTACGAGATTATTTCTTTTGATATATTTGATACTCTTATTTTCAGACCATTTTCTCTGCCGATGGATTTGTTCAGAATAGTCGGTGAGAAACTTGGTATTCTCGATTTTACAAATATTCGAGCATGGGCAGAATGGGATGCAAGGTTAAAGTGTAATGAAAAAAATGGTCACATGGAAGTTACCCTTGCAGATATCTATGACAATCTTGAAAAAGATTTGGGCTGTTCATCAAAATTCGGACAAGACGTGGAAATAGAAGCTGAACTATCTCTTTGTTATGCCAATCCTTTTATGCTAGAGGTGTGGAATCGTCTTTTGCAAATGGGAAAGCGTATAATAGTTGTTTCTGACATGTACCTTTCATCAGAGGTTCTTGCCAGGATGCTTGAGCAGAATGGATATAAAGGTTACGACAAGCTTTATGTCTCATGTGAATATGGCAAGAATAAGGCAAAAGGAAATCTTTATCGCCAGGTACTTTCTGATTTTGGATTGAAGAAAGCTAAGATTGCTCCGTATACAATCATCCATGTTGGAGACAATGAGCATAGTGATAGAAATATGGCTATGGCAAATGGAATAGACAATCTTCTTTACCCTCGAATCGATAAAAATGCAATTTTATATCGTCCATTCGATATGTCATTTATTGTTGGAAGTGCATATAGAGGTTTGGTAACTAATCATATTTACAATGGATGTAATTCTTTTTCTATGGAATATGAGTACGGATATATATACGGGGGTTTGTTTGTAACAGGCTATTGTTCCTTTATACATGATTATTGCAGGCAGCATGATGTGGACAAAATTCTATTTTTATCACGGGATGGGGATATCTTGAAGCAGGCTTATGAACTTCTTTATCCGGATGACATCAAGAAAACTGAGTATGTATATTGGTCTAGAAAAGCGGCTACGACTTTGATGGCAAATGAGGATAAGCATGATTACTTCCGTCGTTTTATTTATCACAAAGTAAATCAGGAATATTCTATTGCAAAGATACTTGAGTCGATGGGGCTTTCTAAGTTGACAGATGAGCTTGACGATTGGTACGATATCTGGCTTGAGCGAACATTGCATAAGGAGCAAGAAGCTAAGAGTTTGGCGTATAAGAAGCTGCAAGAAGATGAGTCCATTGAAAAAGGCTCAGAAAAATGGAATAGAATGCAAAAGCATCTGGAGAAAAAATTCTCAAATGAGAAGCTTGAGAAAAATCGTAAGCGTGATTTTATTGAGCTTAAAGCGGAGACGAAACTTACAGACCGTAATGCTTATCTTCTTCGAAGATTCATTGAAGCTAAGTGGGACAAGGTTATTGACATTTATCATACCAATCAGCTTGCCGCAAAGAGATATTATGGACAAGTTCTATATGGGGCGTCATCAGCCGTTGCCGTAGATATTGGCTGGGCTGGTTCAGGAGCCATGGCTCTTTCGCACTTGACAGAAAAGGTTTGGAATATCCCGTGCAAGATAACAGGTATTATTGCAGGTACAAATACTCTTCATAATCAAGAGCCTGATGCATCCGAGCCATTTTTACAAAGCGGAAAGCTTGTAGCATATCTTTATTCACAAAACCACAATCGTGATTTGCTTAAGAAGCATGATTTGAATAAAGGCTATAATATTTTCTGGGAATTATTACTTTCTTCTCCTACACCACAGTTTGCAGGTTTTTATGATGGCAAGCTTCCAGCAACCAAAACAAAGAAAAACTATGGCGGGGATGTCTATCTGAAAGAATCAGATATCACACTTCGATTCGGAAAGTATGACGATAATTTAGATGGCATCAAAGAAGTACAGAGCGGAATACTTGATTTTGTAAAACAATATGATGAACATTTCCATAAGTATCCATATATGTTCAACATAAGCGGAAGGGATGCATATGCCCCTATGCTGTTGGCGGCAAGCCATAATGAGAAATACTTAAAGGTTATCGAGAAGAAGTTTAATTTGGAGATTAATGTGACATAATGAGAATTGTTATAATTGATTTTATTAATAAAATTGTAGATGTTTTATCAGTTTATATGCTACCAGCAGTGCTAATTGCAGCAGTGCCAGCATTAATTGCAAAATTCATTTTTAAAAAATCATATGGGATTATAAGTTTTTTTATTTGGATAATGTTTTGTATTCTTATATTTTGTGAGACAGTAATCAGAAGAATTGATTTATTTAAAGAAACAACTGACTGGATAGGGATTAAGGAGCTGTTTGAAAATCCATGGTTTATAGTGTCCTCATGTGAAAATGTAATTATGTTTATGCCATGTGGTTTTTTCTTTTGCTTAGCTTTTAGAAAAATAGATGAAAGAAAAAGGTTTTGGATTAACATACTATTTACTTTAATACTTAGTGTTTCAGTTGAAGTAATACAATTTCAATTGCAAATCGGAGAGGCTCAGGCGCTCGATGTAATTACAAATATTATAGGTTGTATTATAGGGTATGGTGTTGCAGGTGTTCTCGCAAAAATATATACAAATTAATAAAAATGAAATAACTGGTTGACACTAATAAAAGTACCAAATTATAATATCTATATGGATTCCTCTGAATCACGCAAGGAGGAATTTGAGTGGAGAAAAGAAGAAAAACATTACAGGAATTAACATTCAAGGATAATTTTATGTTTGCAGCGGTCATGCTGGATGAAGAGAATGCAAAAGGGGTTGTGGAAAGGGCTCTAGGTATTCATGTTGACCATGTAGAAGTATCATACGAAAAGAGTATAGTCTATAATCCAGAATATAAGGGAATACGATTAGATGTATACTTGAAGGATGATAAAAATCGTCATTTCAATGTAGAGATGCAGGTTGCAAACACGGAGATATTTAGAAGATCCAGATATTATCATAGTCAAATAGATATGGAGCTGTTAAGTACGGGATTTGATTATGAGCAATTGCCAGAATCGTATGTTATATTCATATGTGATTTTGATCCAATTGGATTGGGAAAATATAAGTATACTCGGCGTCAGGTTATAGAAGAAGATTTGGAATACAATTTTGATGACGGAAGCTATACAGTATTTTTAAGTACAGTTGGAACAAATGAAGACGAGGTATCGCAAGACCTTGTTAAATTTCTAAAATATGTAGGCGCAGAGATTGAAGAAAGTAATGAGGATTACTCAGACGAGTTTGTAAAGCGACTACAAAAATCTGTTGAAAAAATCAAGTTTGATCGGGAACTAGGGAGGCGTTATATGTTATTTGAAGAACTTATGAAAGAAGAATATAACGCGGGAAAAGCAGAAACTATAGGAAATGCAAGAGATATTCTTATAGATTTACTTTGCGAAATTGCCCCTATTTCTGATTGTCTAAAGAGAAGAATTTCATCAATAAAAGAGATTGAGGCAATAATGCAACTGACAGTTAAGGCTGCACAAGCAGACTCATTAGAGGCATTTGAAGAAGAGCTTTCAAAGATGGGATTCTAATCATATCTAATCGAAAATAATCCATAATTTGAAATTAAGACAGAGGAATCCGTTTTCTTATATTAAATAGAATATACTTATAAATTCGCATTGACGAATAATTTGCCTTTTGATATTATAATGGATGATGAAACCGAAAGGAGCGCAGACATGACAATATCAGAGAAGATATTTGAACTTATCAAAGAACGAGGAATGACACAGAAAGAGTTTTCAGAAGCAACAGGAATTGCTCAAGGCAGTATAAGTGACTGGAAGAGGAAGAAGACAAATCCAGCATCTGACAAGATATTGATTATCTGTGAAGTTTTGAAGGTGACACCAGAGGAGTTATTATCCGGGACTGATGGAGTTGGAAAGAGGAGCACACCATCAAATTTTATTATAGTAGATAAGAATACAGAGTTAGGTCAGTTTATTTTAGAGTTCCAAAATATGGAAGATAAAAGCAGAGAACGAATAATGGGGTATTTTAAAGCTCTCAAAGAACTACAGCAATAAGAAGTAGCTATTGAGAGCTACTCTTAACAGATGACATTCGTTAAAACGTATAAATAAGGAGAAATGAGTGGCAGAGACGAACATTGCAGAGACAATTGAAATTAACAGTTATACAGCAAAATACGATGAAAGTGTAAAGGAGATGCTGGCAGATAAGCAGATTCTTGCAAGGATACTTAAATATTCGTTAGAGGAGTTTGCAAACGAAAAACTGTCGGTTATAATTAAGAGTATGGATGAACCAGTTGTATCACAGATGCGGATGGAACCAGGGCATACAAATTTCACCAGGATACAGAAGACCTCAGAAGAAGATCTGGTGATTGGCGAGGGGAAGATATACTTTGATATTCGCTTTTCGGTATATCTCGGAGCGGATCTTATCAAGATATTGATTAATATTGAAGCGCAGAAGAGTACTAATCCTTCAAAGTTAGGATATCATATAGATAACAGAGCTATATATTATCTCGGAAGGATGATTTCAGCTCAGAAAGAGGTGGAATTTCAGAATTCACATTACGATGAGCTTAAGGCGGTAAGAAGTATCTGGATATGTATGGCTAGTGCAGATGATGAGGATTCCATCAACCGGATTCGATTTACACAGGAGAATGTATTCGGAAAGAAAATGAAGTTTGAGAATCTTGATAAAGTGCAGGGAGTCATTATCAGATTAAGAGAGAATGAAAATGCAGAGGTATCGAAGAATGTTTTGATAGCTATGTTGGAAGAATTATTAAAGAGAGATTCGGCAGAGTCAAAGAAGAAAAAGCTCAAAGAACAGTATGATATTATAATGGATGTTGAAACCGAAAGGAGGGTCAACACGATGTGTAATTTAAGTGAAGTGGTTTTGGAACGTGGAGTGGAGCAAGGAATGGAGCAGGTTGCTGAAAAGATGTTAAAGGCAAATAAACCATCAGAAGAGATAAGAAACTTTACTGGAGTTTCGATGGATAAACTTAAAGAAATGGCAGACAAATTAGGGGTGACACTGTATTAGATAATATGAATTTAAATAACAATTCAAATTCTGTATATTTGTTAAATTTTCATATTATGTTTTCTGTTACAAATTTACCAAGGTACAATACGAAGTAGGAGAACAAACATGACAACAGAGGAGTTATTATCCGGGACTGATGGAGTTGGAAAGAGGAGCACACCATCAAATTTTATTATTGTAGATAAGAATACAGAGTTAGGTCAGTTTATTTTAGAGTTTCAGAATATGGAAGATAAAAGCAGAGAACGAATAATGGGGTATTTTAAAGCTCTCAAAGAACTACAGGAATAAGAAGTAGTTATTGAGAGCTACTCTTAACAGACAATATTCGTTAAAACGTATAAATAAGGAGAAATAAGCGGCAGAGACAAACATTGCAGATACAATTGAAATTGCGCCTGTTTCTGAAAATCTAAAGATTATAAAGAGCAAATAGACTGCTGGTAGATATTAATAGTATTGTAATTAAGAATGTGGTAGAATAAAAAAATATAGTTGAGATTACTTATATTGAATAATTGATATTTTAATATATAGGAGCGCTTGTTATGATACTAAAACAATTCCATATTTCAAATTTTAAAATGTTTGATGATTTGAAACTGAATTTTGAGTCAGGATTTAATCTTTTATTAGGAGATAATGGTGTAGGAAAGACTACCATACTTGAGGCTATTACAGTAGGAATTTCAGGTTTTTTGGTAGGAATGGAAGATGTACCTACTCGTAACATATATAAAAAGGATGTGCACTATGACATAGTTAAAGATAATAATGGTGTACCAAATAAAATTTATAAAGATTTTACAGAAGTGGAAAGCAAAATATTGTATGGTGATACAGAATATTGGTGGAGCAGAGCCAAAAAAGGTGTTACGGGATCGAGTAGAACTACAATTAATCCAAGAGATATTATAAAAACTTCTCATGCTCTTATAAATTCTACAGAGGATGTTATGTTACCTCTAATTAGTTACCAGAGTGCATCAAGACATTGGATTTCTGCAAGAAGTGACGCAAATGAAAAGAAAAGAAAGCAGTTGCATAATAGGAGATGTGGGTATTTAGGGTGCTTAGATAATACTTCGAATTTGTCAACAATAACTAATTGGTGTAAACAGATGGAATGGGGAAGTCTGAGGATGAACCATGTGTCAGAAAATTATGAAGAGTTTGCCAATATCGTTTCCAAGTTTATGAGTATAATGAATGAAGGTCGTGTTAGTAAGGTGATTTTCAATCCAAACTCAGAAAAATTGCTATATTTTGAGGATGGTGAGTATAAAGACATTGAAGATTTAAGTGCTGGATATCAGTCTATTTTAAATTTGATTCTTGATTTGGCATACCGTGCTGCTATATTAAATCCAGATGCAGGAGAAAAAATATCTCAGGTAGAGGGAGTTGTATTAATTGATGAAATAGATTCAAATTTACATCCTAAATGGCAGTGGAGAATAGTGGATGCTTTGGTTGAAACATTTCCTAATGTTCAATTTATTGCAGCAACACATTCGCCTATAATAGTATCTTCATGCAAAAATGCTAGTATTATTAGTATAGATAACAAGAAAAATGTCAGATATATAGGCGACAGCTATGCATTTTCTGTTAATGAAATCCTTAAAGATATGTTTGGATATTATATGCGACCAGCAATAATTGAAGACCTTATAGAAGAGTTTGAAAAGGGCATGGATAGAGAAGATTACAGTAGTGCAAAGAAGGCTTTGATGAATTTGTCACAATTATTAGGTGAGAAGCATCCGAATGTAGTTGCTTTACAGACTGAATATAATATCGAAGCGGAGGAGTGAGCATGATATATATTCAAAAGAGAAGGACTCCTAGGAATATAAAGGAAAAAGCAGAACAGATAAAAAGAGATAAGACAAATGGATATGAAGATATAAAGTTACCAGAGGATAAAAAGCGTCTAAGATATTTGTTTGATATGATGCCTAAAGATGAGATACGAGAATCATTATATAAAGAACAACATGGATTATGTGCATATTGTATGAGAAGGATAACAGGAGATCGAAAGGATACAAAAATAGAACACTATAATGCATTAGTGTCAGATAAAGATGGGGCTTTAGATTTTCAAAATTATTTTGGAGTGTGTTATGGTGGCGAAAAAGATGAGAGCGATGAGTTAAATCCAATGGAAAGTTGTTTGTGTTGTGATGCATCAAAATCCGATAAATCAATAACTATAAATCCATGGAATAAAAGACATATGGATGCAATTGGCTATTATAAACATACTGGGGAAATCTATGTACGTGATGATTGTGGTTTAGATTCAGAATTGGTGGACAAAATGCAAAAAGATATTGATGATGTTTTACATCTGAATGGTGAAAAAGATTCCTCGGGTAAAATTATGTATGATACAAGATCAAAATTGGTAGCTAGTAGGAGGCGTGTTTGTGATAGTGTTCGTACGCAGTTTAAAAGATGGGGAAATGATGAAAAAGTTTTAACAGCAGATTTTCTTATGGATAAGATATCAAAATTAGAGCATATGCTTCAAGATGATAATGTGGCAGATGAGTTTATTGGTGTTCGACTATATATGTATAGAAGAAAAGCAGAAAAATTAAGGAGAATGGAAGCGCGTAAAAAGATGAATTAGAACAAATTTAACCATAGTGGAGGCTGTTTCGGTTGAAGTAATACAATTATGTAATCCGTTTTCTTATGCGAAATAGAATATTCTTATAAATTTGCATTAACGAATTACGTGCCTTTTGATATTAAAATGGATGTTGAAACCGAAAGGAGGGTCAACACAATGTGCAATTTAAGTGAAGCGGTTTTGGAGCGTGGATTGGAGCAAGGAATGGAGCAGGTTGCTGAAAAGATGTTAAAGGCAAATAAACCAGCAGAAGAGATAAGGAATTTTACTGGAGTTTCGATGGATAAACTTCGAGAATTGGCAGATAAATTGGGAGTCACATTGAATTAATTTGAATGGCATATTCTTCTTACATTTAGGGAAGATTATCAGTAGATAAAATATCTAAATCAAAATGTAAGGAGTAATGACATGAATTATTTGGAGATTGAAAAAGTTATCGGCCGTGAGGTGTTAGATTCAAGAGGAAATCCTACGGTTGAGGCTGAGGTTTTTCTGGTAGATGGTTCTGTGGGGAGAGGAATTTCTCCTAGTGGAGCATCGACAGGGCAGTTTGAGGCCTTAGAGCTTAGGGATGAAGATAAAAAAGTTTATATGGGAAAAGGCGTCAGTAAAGCTGTAGAGAATGTTAACACAAAGATTAACAAGGTGCTGCGTGGGATGACTGCTTCTGACATTTACGCGATTGATGCAGCAATGATAGATGCGGATGGCACTAAGGATAAATCAAAGCTTGGAGCTAATGCCATGCTTGCAGTTTCAATTGCCTGTGCAAGAGCCGCCGCATGCTCTTTGGATATTCCATTATATATGTTTTTTGGTGGAGTCGCTGGTAATACTATGCCGGTTCCAATGATGAATATTATTAATGGTGGAGCACATGCGAAGAATTCTTTGGATTTTCAGGAGTTTATGATAGTACCAGTTGGGGCTTGTTGTTTTAAGGAAGCTCTTCGTATGGGAACAGAGGTTTATCATAGTTTGAAAAAAGTATTGGAGGAGAGAGGGCTTTCTACAGCTGTAGGTGATGAGGGTGGTTTTGCACCAGATATTGATAGTGTTGAAGGCGTTTTGGATATTCTGGTAGAAGCTATTGAGAGCGCCGGCTATAAATGTGGCAAAGATATCTGTTTTGCACTTGATGTGGCCGCCAGTGAGTGGAAGCCGGTCAAAGAGTCTAAGATGATGGCGGCGGAGCATAAGATAACAGGTCAGTGTAGCTATCATTTACCTAAAGCTAATAAGAATTACTCTTCAGATGAACTTATTGATATGTACAAAAGTTTGATAGAAAAATATCCAATTATATCTATCGAAGATCCTCTTGATGAGGAAGATTGGGAAGGCTGGAAGAAGATTACGTCAGAGCTTGGCAATAAGGTCCAGCTTGTCGGCGATGATTTGTTTGTAACGAATACAGAGCGTTTGGCAAAAGGAATAGAGAATAAATGTGCTAATTCGATTCTGATCAAATTGAATCAGATTGGTACTGTTTCTGAGACTATTGATGCAATTAAGATGGCACATAAGGCTGGATATACTGCAATAGTTTCGCATCGTTCAGGGGAAACAGAGGATACTACAATAGCAGATCTGGCGGTTGCACTTAACTGTGGGCAGATTAAGACCGGAGCACCTTGTCGAAGTGAGCGAGTGGCAAAGTATAATCAGCTGCTTCGAATAGAAGAGAAACTTGGTGAGGTCGCAGTTTATCCTGGGGTAAAAGCGTTTGCGATAGGTAAGTAAGTTTAATTTTTTTTATTGTAAAAATCTCAAACTTCGCACATTAAAATGTGCCTATGCACCTTGAAAATTCAATAATAACTGGCATAAAAATAGCATGAAACCGAAGGTTTTGGTATAATTGAGTTGCTAGAAACAATTACAAACCGGAGGCTCATGCTATGAATACAAGTATAACACAAGCAACACAAAATGATAAGCAGATTTCGAAATCTATCAAAAGATTTTTTACAAGGTTTCATATTTACTCAGCCTTGAAATCGTCGAACGCCTACAAAAGGAAGGGGATACCGGTAACAGAAATTTTCCAGTACCTGTTTTTACTGATTTTTTCCAACAGAAGCATGTATATGAGTCTGCTTACAGGAAGAAATACTCCTGATTTTGCAAAAGATACCGTGTATCGTTTCATGAAGATGGTTCAGATTAATTGGATGCGTTTTACCACAATACTTGCATCCAGAATTATTAAAGATGCCATACTTCCGCTGGATTCTGAAGATCGCGCCAATGTCCTTATCATCGATGATTCTATGTTTGAACGAAACCGCTCCAAAAAGGTGGAGCTTCTTGCAAAAGTCTATGACCATGCAAAGCATAAATACCGCTTCGGGTTTAGAATGCTTACCCTTGGATGGTCAGATGGAAGTACTTTTCTGCCGGTAAACAGCATTCTTCTTTCTACAGAAAACAAGAAGAATCGCATCAATGAAGCGGCTGAAGTGGACAAAAGAACCGTTGGTTACAAGCGCAGGAAGCTGTCCATGGAAAAGGGAACCCATGCCATGCTTACGCTTCTGGATGCAGCTAAAAAAGTTGCAATTCCGGCGAAATACGTCCTTTTTGACAGCTGGTTTACCTCTCCAAGCACCCTTCATGCTATTAAACAGATGGATTTTGATGTAATCGGCATGGTTAAAAAATCTCCGAAAATGTTTTTTCGCTACGATGGTGAAGATATGTCTCTGGTCTCCATTTACAACAAAAATAAAAAGAGAAGAGGCAAATCAAAATATCTGCTTTCTGTTATGGTTGATGTAGTGAAGGATGGTGAAATCATTCCTGCAAAAGTAGTTTATGTCCGCAACCGTAATAAACGCAAGGAATACCTCTGCCTCATTTCCACAGATATAAATCTGGATGAGAATGAAATCATACGGATTTATGGAAAACGCTGGGATATAGAGGTGTTCTTCAAGGTATGCAAAAGCTATCTGAATCTGAGCAAAGAATGTAATTCTCTGTCCTATGATGCAATGACTGCACATACCGCAGTTGTTTTTACACGATACATGATGCTGTCACTTGAAAACCGGGAATCCAATGATAACCGGTCTCTTGGCGAACTCTTTTTATACTTTTCTGATGAGATGTCTGATATTACATGGATACAGGCTTTTCAAATGCTGCTTCAAATGTTCAGAACCATGCTTACGGAAAACACCGAGTTATCAGATGAGAAAATCTCTGAGCTAGTGGATGCATTTATGAACACACTACCAGTATTGTTGAAAACGCAGCTCCAAGCCGCTTAAGGTCTGAACATTGACAACTGAATAACTGCCAGGTATTGAATTTTCAAGGTGCATAGCTAAAATTTATGTGCGAAGTTTGAGTAAATAAGTATTACATATGAGGTTGGGTATAATGAATTGTTTTCATAAGGCAGTAAAAGACAAAGTGCATCTAGAGAATTGTACATTCAAAAAGCATGGATTTATGAAAATTATGGATCCAAATAAGAAAGTCTGTGTAATTGTTAATGACTGTGAGTATCAATTTGATTATGAGACAAATAAAATTTGAAATCGAAAAAAGTCCGAGAATACAAAAGCTTATAGATCATCTCTATGCCAATATGCCCGAGATAGAGGCTGACCGCGCAGAGCTTGTGACAGAAAGCTACAAAGAAACCGAAGG
>JAXJTU010000132.1:0-9270 GCA_036309425.1 Agathobacter sp. | reverse complement strand
TCTATACATCATCACTTCCCCTTAAGACTGTCGGAATAGTCATAATCAAGATTTTAAGATCCAACAATAAAGAGTAATTCTCTATGTACATGATATCCCACTTAAGCTTATCCAAAAAATCAGTGTGATAATCGCCGTGCACCTGTGCATATCCAGTAAGTCCCGCTTTAACAGTTGTTCTGAAGACGAACTCTGGTACCTTCTTAATTGTTTGGTGAATAAGCTCTGGTCTCTCTGGTCTGGGACCAACAAAACTCATATCACCTACAAAAATATTTATTAGCTGTGGAAGTTCATCCAGTTTACACTTGCGTAGTAGATATCCAACTTTAGTTAAACGGGAATCCCTCTTATCCGCAAGACGAGGCCCCAACTGTTCCTCAGCTCCTGCTACCATACTTCTAAATTTAATAATTCTAAACTCCCGCATATCCTTGGTGCATCGAACCTGTTTATAGAATACAGAATCTCCATCCTCAAGCTTGATTGCCAGAGAAATCAGGAGAAAAACTGGCGACATAATCACAAGTAAGGCACCGGATAAAGCTATATCACATATACGTTTTAAAGCGGCAGATAAGCTACTCATCTTGTGAGAGGACTTGTAAAACAGAGGACTTTCTCCATCCTGTGTAACAGTTGCTGTTCTAAGCTCCATATCTGATATTTTGCTGGTAAAGTATACTGGTTTATTGCATTCAAAACATATTTTTAGGCAATCATTTCTAGGTTCCGATGCAATATCGTGCAGATAAACTTCATCGCTTTCCATGATATTTGTTCTAATATCTGAAAGAGTGACGTCCTTGATAAAAAGCTTCTTTGCAGCTGTAAGATTACTAATATCGATGTCTTTTTTATCGCATATATATAAACGGCGGATATTTTTGTTAGCTTTTGTAGTTAATGTTGAGATAATAAGAATACAAATAATACTTACAATTTGAACTAAAGTAAGTAGGGTAATCTGCAAAATATAATCTCTGATATGATTAAAGGCTATCCCTGATATTCCTAAAAACATCACGATAGTGTTTGTCAGAATACTCTTTACCACAATACTAAGCTCCTGCTCGTATCTGACTCTTACGTTTTTTCCATGATTATTGTAGGTAATTGTAAAAGTTAATGCGATTGCAAATTATTTTGATGTATCAGTTGACTATTTGGTGGGTTACACCGACGTTCCCATTAGATATGAATACTATGACATAGAAAAATCAATCACAAGTCAGGAAGATCGCCTGCTCAAATACTATCGTGCCTTATCCCAAGACGGACAAGACACTATCCAATCCCTCCTTCCCCGCAAAATATAAGAACCTAATAAATCCCCCCTTTAATACTCCTCCTATGAATAAACTCTATTCTCAAGGGATAAAACATTTAATTTACCGTCTATACCGTAATTTCTCATATTAGGCGGTAAATTTTTAGATTTGGAATTGCTAAAAGAAAATCTTACCCAATTACTTACCGTCGCGAGGAATAAATTTTGACATTAGGCGGTAAATTTTTAGATTAGCTATTACTGAAAAGAACTCTTGGCCAATTATTTACCGTCTCTACAATGAATATCTAATATTAGGTGGTAATATATCTCGAAATTGAATATTTGAAAGATAAATTATCAATCAGATTACATCCACAAGTCAGCAAATTTTTCTTTAGACAGTAAACTTAACTAAACGTTATTGCAACGGCCCCTATATATACCCCTTGCATTTTGTGAAGAAATCGTGCAGTCGTTAATGATGAAATATAAAAAGCATGGTCGTTCCATTCCGCCACGGATGGCGGGTATGGAACGACCATGCTTTTTATATTTCATTATTTACGAATGCTAGATTGATTCACTTTGCAAGGGGTATATATAGGGCCGTTGTCTATGACCGCCACACACGCCCCCTACCGCAGGCACTGCATTATTAATTAGTGTTCTTAGGTCCTCTGTTTATCATTCGAAGGATCATGTCTACAGAGCCCTGGATTCCATAGCTTGCACTATTGATACATAAATCATAGTTTGAAGCTTTACCCCATTTTCTACCTGTGTAGAAAAGGTAGGTTTTAAGATGTCTCATATCTTCTTTCTCAACGAACTTCTTTGCCTGTTTCTGGGTAAGCTTGTTATCGTTGATTTCCATAATTCGCTTAATACGTCTCTTCTCTGGTGCTGTAATGAAGATACTGATATGAGGAATATGGTTGTTAGTGAGAACCGCATCAGCAAAACGACCCATTACGATGAAGTCCTCATGCTTAGCTTTATCTACTAAAAATTTACTTGTCTCAAAGAAAGTAACATCCTCTGCTGTAAGACCATGATATTTTGCGAAATCCTTAATTCTTCTTTTTAATGATCTCTTGTATTTATGGCCTGTTGTGTTAGCAAGAGCTGCTTCTTCTCCTTCCCTCTGTTTAAAAACTTCGTTCATAACAGATACATCATAGAAATTCATTCTAAGCTTGTCTGCAAGTGTAAATCCAATTTCATTTCCACCGCATCCACAAGTACGACCTATACAGATAATAAGATGATCGTCCTCTTTAAAACGCTGATGAAGGTTTAACATATTAAGGTCGGCAATCTTAGGATACAGAATATCTCCATTGGCAAAACTTGTAGGAAGTGCCATAGTATCCTCTAAGATTTTATCGTACTTAATCATGATTTCATGACGCTTTTTCTTATCTGGAATTGTACGCGCCATGTTACTGATCAGGGCAAGTTCACTTCTAAGAGTAGAGCCCTGTGTTCTAGAATGAAGTGACTCCATGATGCTACGGACACTTCGCTCTCTATCATTATTAAAAATACGACCAAGTGATGAACCTAATGTTTCGTATACTTCATAATCTAAATCATATATTCTCTCCGCGAGTTCACGGATTTGTTTATCATTAAATTCCATGTCTGCCCCTCCTTATAAAAAGAATATAATCATATCAATGATGAATACCGGAACAAGGAATCTGATTGACCACCAGATATAACCAAAGAAGGATGGCATCTTAATACCGTTCTCATCAGATATTGATTTAACCATAAAGTTTGGAGCGTTACCAATATATGTGTTTGCACCCATAAATACAGCACCTGTAGAAATTGCCATAAGCATTTTTACCGGAACCATACCAAGTGCTGTCGAAACTCCTGTTGTAAAGTTCATAGCACCTGCTGTTGTCAGGAATACAAGGTATGTTGGTGTATTATCAAGGAAGCTTGATAGTGCACCTGTTACCCAGAACATCTGGAATGGCTCTGTAAGTCCAAGGCTTGCACCTGCACTCTTTAAAATCATAAGAGCTGGTTGCATTGTGATAAAAATTCCAATAAAGAGTACTGCTACCTCTTCAATAGCACCCCATGTAAAGTGGTTCTCTGTACGGATTTTTGCTTCTGTTGTCTTAAATGATAAAAATGCTGCAACAAGGATAATTGTTATTTCTATTATAGCTGAAAGTGTAAGTCTTACTTCTCCAAAAACTGTAATTCCAAGCGCCTCTCCTGCGCCATCAACAAGCACTGTAGGAAGAACACCACTTAAGATAACTGCTGCAACTATCATTGCAATAAAAATAAGGTTGTGAAGTCCCTTAATTCTGATAAGTGGCTCTCCTTCCTGGTATTCAGGAATAAGACCTGCTGATATATCCTTCTGATATGCCTTCATATCAAGTTTATAGAATACAAACAGCAGAATAATCATGTTTATTATTAATATAGGGAATAATCTAAGGCTCCAGAAAAACGGAACTCCTCTTGAAAATCCCATCAAAAGTGGTGGGTCACCAATCGGTGTAAGACATCCACCTATATTAGAAATGAGAAAAATAAAGAACACCATTATATGTGTTTTATTTTTTCTCCATGAGTTCATCTGAATAATCGGACGAACAAGTAACATACTTGAACCAGTTGTTCCAAGCCAGCTTGAAAGCAAGGTTCCGATTGTTAGTAATAATACGTTCACTCGCGGGTTACCTGCAAGGTTACCCTCTAACTTAATATTACCAGCAACACAGAATAATCCAAATAAAAGAACAATAAATGTCAGGTAATCATTGATTATACATTCAAGTACAATCTCGGTCGCCTCTGATGGTCCAAACTTGACCGCAAAAGGTATGATAAATAATAAGGACCACAAAATAACTGCATACAGTCTGTTCTTCTCCCACCATTCAGGTTTTACCAATGGCAAAACTGCTATACAAAGTAGTAAACCTGCAAATGGTATACATAGCCACAATGGTATGTTTGACATTTTTTTCACCTCAATTTACTATATTCTTTAGTCTTCTAGCACTAGACCTTTTTACTCCCTCATTTTACTACTATGTATATATTTTTCAACCTTTATAAATAATTTTGTAAATTTATGACATTTTTTTGTTTTTTTTATAGCTTTTTTATAAATTTTTTATACTAATTTACAATACATTTCCCTCAAAATTTTCTTTTCCAGCCTTGATACAGCCACTTGATTCATTCCCATTTTTTCAGCTGTCTGCATCTGTGTAAGGTTATCCATGTAGCGATATCTTATAAGCGCACTCTGTTTTTCGTCGAGCTCTTCTAAAAGTTTATCGACTGTAAGGCGACTTATTAGTTCATTCTGCGGATTTCTTTTATCCTCAATCTTATCATAAAGCAACATGTCTTCTCCCATTGGTTTATAAATTGATTCTACTCCTTTATAGGCATCAAGGGACATGATTATCTCTTCCCTTTTCAGACCTGTTAGTTCCTCCAGTCTTCCAATCGACAGTTCTTCGCCTTCATTAATATTATATTTTTCCTTTACCGATGCAATTATTCTTGCATTGTCTTTGATTGAACGACTTATATGAATCATAGAATCGTCTCTCAGAAATCTTTGAATTTCTCCGATAATAACTGGAACTGCATAGGTAGAAAAACTATAATCTGACTCTACATTAAATCTCTCAATGGCTTTTAATAGACCCACTGCTCCAATTTGTACTAATTCATTTATCTCATATCCTCTTCCAGTGAAGCGTTTAGCCGCCATATACAATAGGCCCTGATTTTCTTCAAATACCTTGTCTTTACTTTCTTTATCCCCACATTGTGCCTTTCGGATGTCATTTTTCCACCCTTCATCTTTTGGTAAGTTAGCACATTCCACGACCTATTTCCTTTTTCATTTTTACAATTGTCCCTTCATTTAGTTTTGAATCAACTACAAGCTCGTCCATAAACGCATTCATAAATGCAAAACCCATACCTGCTCTTTCATGCCCTCCATCAGTCGTATAAAAAGGTTCCATTGCTTTATGTACATCGCCTATTCCAATACCTTTATCTTCAACTACAATCTCAAGATTTTTCCCATCATATCTACATCTTACCCAAACCTTTTCTTTATCCACCACATCTTCCTGGGATGTCTTTTCTTCTTGATTAATGTTATATCCATGAATAACTGCATTTGTAACAGCCTCCGATACAGCCATCCTGACATCTTCTATTTCCTCAAGGGTTGGGTCTAACTCACTCATAAATGCTACCACTGCCATTCTTGCAAATGATTCATTTACACTTAGTGCATCAAAACACAGCTCCATATGATTTTCCATTATTTCACCTCCTCAACAAGACTATACAAATTAGTTACCCTGAAAATTCTTTTCATTCTTTCGGATAAATTTTTTACTCCTATTTTGCCATTCATATACTTAAGCTTACGGCTTCTTCCAATTACAATTCCAACGCCTGAGCTATCCATAAACATGGTATCTTCAAAATCCATTATCACTTCCCTTATCCCTCCTGCATCAATCATCATATCAATGTCTTTGCAAATCCCAGTCGCTACATGCTGGTCAATCTCCCGTGGCATTCTATACATTAATCTGTCTTCCACAATACTAAAGCTGTTTTCCATTTCATTCTCCCTTCATTTATTACAAAATAGGATTCCATCAAAAAACACGGTAATCCTATAAATCAAAAAAAGACACACCCCCTCTCCGGGAATGCGTCTTTTGTAATTATATTTAATTAGTTCTGCGCGTTTACATAATTCTTAGCAGTTCTAGCTTTCTCCGTTCCTGGGAAATTATCAATAACATACTGATAATACTGCTTGGCTGTTTCCAAATCATTATTATGTCTGTACGCCTGTGCCAGATAATAGACGGCTGAACCATCTTTGTAATTTTGGTCCTTTGCTATTATCTTTAGAAAATCATCAATTGCAGCCTGATCTTGTCCTCTTCCATAGCTTGTATATGCCCTGTTATACAACTGCTCCATATATGAATTATAAATTGAATCATTTAATGTATTGTAATTATTTAAAGCTGCCTCGCTAAGATATGATGTGTCAATATTGGCAAGTGCATCTCCTGTTGCTACGGCATCTCCTGTTGTATAAATTATATATGCATCTAGCAGCTGCTCATACGAAGCAATCTGAATTGCAACAGCATCCTGGCTTTTCTTTGCTTCCTCAAGCTGTCCTTCAAGACTTGCTATCTTTTCATTTAGTCCGTCAATTGTCTGTCCATTTGTAGCAATTGTATCACTTGCTTCAATCAGCGTTTTCTTTGCATCTTCTTTTGCAATGTTCTTTACGCTTGGCACGATTAGCCAGCTTGTTACTGCTGCTCCAATAAGAAGACCTATACATATATATAATAATGTACTTCCAATTGAGCTTTCTCTAAAACGCTTTGGCATGATTATCATTTCATTACCGCTCTGATAATGAATCAAATCATCATCCTTAGGCTTCTTATCTTTGCCCTTTTCTTTTAGTCGTCTGTTTACTTCCTTAAGATATCTAAGTGTTGTTGTATTATCAGTGTCAATTTTTCCTGCATTGCGAAGTGATTTCTTAGCTTTTTCTAACTGACCATCTTCAAGGTACAAAAGTGCCAGCAGCTGATGTCCTTTTACTAGATTTGAATTAAGCGAAAGTACTTTTTTCAGCTGGATAATTGCTAAATCCTTACTTCCTTGTCTACAATACATAAGTGCCTGATTATATTTCTTAATCGTCTGATTTACAGCTTCTAACTGGCTTCTGTTTTCTCTGATGGACTGTAGATATCTGCTTGCCGGATTATCCTCGGGCTGATAACTTGTACTAATTACCCATTCACTCAATGCATCTACAACTTCACCAATCTCATAATACACAAGCCCTAAAAGATTTCTTGCCTTTGTATTATATTTGTAAAACTTTAAGCTTCGTCTAAGGCTTTCGATTGCACCGGACAAATTTCTTACATTAGCTTTATTTAGTCCATCGTTATAATATGAATTCGATATTCTTACAGCTTTTTGAAATTTGCTCAAATCTGCCTGACATCCCGGACAGATTAGTCTGTTCCCAGCATCTTCATTACATCTATAACAAATCATTTCAAACCTCTCTTAATTCTTCTCTCTAAGAATTTCTGCAATTATATCTGTAACATCTGTAAGATCCTGATTATAGATTGCAGATTCAGCTTCCTCAACCTCAAGACTTGGTTCAAAATTCTTAAGTTCTTCTTCAAAATTGATCATAATTAATTCCTCCAAAATGACATACAAAAAGCCACTGCATTACATATTATAATATAGTGGCTTATTTATGCAATAGAAATTATATTAAGTTTTTTTGAAAAATATCGCATCAAATGACACTATTCGATAATTTCTGATGTGATTGACAGCATTACTACTTTGTTAAGTCTCTCAATGAACTCAACGGAATTCTGTCCTGTTCTCATTAAAACTTTAGAGTCATTTATACATACCAGAACACCTGGACTAACTTTGCTATAAATTTTAACTGCTGCATTTTTTGAACTTTCAATGATTCCATTTAATTTTACAAGTTCTTCTGTATCTGTAGCAACATCAGCCTGTTTTGAAATTCGAGTTCTAAGCAAGGAAACTCTTCTCTCGTCATTTCTATTATCAATCCCTTTCTCTTTGGCCATTTCGTCAAACTGTTTTAAACCAATATTAATTTTTTCAATCAAAGAATTATGTTCTTCAATTTGTTTTCCGAGACGGTATACTTTCTCTCTAATTTCTTTATGTATACCAGCATGAACTTCTGTCCTGATTTCCGAAGAGTTACCCAAATTGTTTGCCTCAATTCCGGCACAACCATATACAGAGCCACCTACTACCGAAGCATTTCTTCCGTTAAAAAGAACTTTATCATAACTTATTATTGTACTGTTCATAGCAGATGCAGCTTCGATATATCCATCTGCTTCAACCCTTGCATACTCAATAAATTTTGCATGGATATTACCCTTAGTTCTAATATAGGCTTTCTCTCCACCTATTACGCCTCCTCTAAGTATAATATCCTTTCCAGCATTTATTATTGCCCCTTCTACAGTTCCATCAATGGTAACAGTTCCTGTACAGTAAATTGATGCTCCTGTAGCCACATTACCATGAATAATTACATCTCCTCTAAAGTCAATGTTTCCCGTCGAAAAATCAACATTCCCATACACTTCATATATAGGAGATATCATTATTCGATTGTTTTTCATTTCTATTTTACCAGTAAAATCAGCAGTATAAATCCTATTATCTTCTGATCTTGTAAATCCTCTTCCAGCAATTGGTGGGAGTGGTCTTCCACGCTTTGCTTTAATAGGCTTACCTGTTACTGTCATTCCATCAGAACCTGGTTGTGGCTCATTATAAATTGCAATAACCTGCCCTGCTTCAACAACTTCAACTAGATGAATACTCCAGTAATCTACTGTTGCATCCTCTCTTACTAATGGCTTTCTACTCAAATCAAAATTGAAGTTATATGTATATTGGGCATCTACACCATTTACACAGGCATCACCACTTGCAATTTTGATTTCTTTACCAAACAATCGGGTATTAATCATTTCCATAATTTTATCGTGATCAACACCATAAGTAATCCTGCGCTGGCTTAACACATCCATCACTTCTTCAATGGAATATGTCTCGTCTGCTCCAATAAGTGGAAGAAGTAAGTATGCCTCCATCTCATCATATGAAGTTCGTACAACTGGTTCTCGTTTTACAAAGTCCGCCATATAGCACTTCCTTAACAAAAATACCCCGACAAATATGCCAGGGTATTATTCTTTTAATTATTTTTTGAATTATTCTGACATATTATAGTACCATGATACCATTTATGTCAAGCTATTTCAAGAGAAAGAAGCAAGTCTTTGTTCAACTTGTTCCATCATCTGCTCATATTTAGCAAGCTTTTCTTTCTCTTCCTGAACCTTCTC
>JAXJTU010000131.1:0-4193 GCA_036309425.1 Agathobacter sp. | reverse complement strand
GTTCAAAAATATTTGCTGTTACTACTTGATTTTTCTTCTTTGTGCCATTAACATTCATTTTAGATACCTCTTTTATTATTTAGATTTTACCAACTGGCAGGTCAGTAATAATCTAAATTTACTTGAGGTATTATTTTGTGTCAATCTCTTGACCTATTTAAAGTATACAGGAAGCTTTCTTTTTCAATTTCTTTGACGTCTAAACTTCTATTTCCTTCGTCTGATTATGTTATACCACCATTATTAGCACTCGTCAATGGTGAGTGCTAATAAAAAATCATAAACTTTATTAACAAATTATAAACTCCATTTTGCTATTATTTTGTCCATAATAACGAGAAATATTCATAATATACAATTAATTTAATAGGGACGTGGCAAAATTGCCCCGTCCCTAAAAATGTAGTTCCTAAGAATGTGCTGGATTCACATGCACCATAACATGCTTTACCTTCGGGAACTTCTGCTCAATGCTTTCATGTACTTCCTCAGCAATATTATGTGCTTTCTGCAAAGTGTATGCTTCATTAACCTGTATCTCAACATCCACATATATTTTGTTTCCAAATATTCTTGTCTGAAGTAAATCAATTCCAAGTACCTCTTCATGAGCCACTGCTACATCATAAATTGCCTTCTCTGTCTCTTCATCGCAGGAATGATCTACCATTTTATCCATTGCATCTTTGAAAATGTCATATGCCGCTTTTGCAATAAATACGAAAATTACAAGACTCGCTATCGAATCCATTACCGGGAAGCCAAGCATTGCTCCGCCGATACCTATTAATGCTCCAATTGATGATAATGCATCAGAGCGATGATGCCATGCATCTGCCATAAGTGCGCCCGAATCGATTTTCTTTGCATTGTGTCTTGTGTACCAGAACATAACTTCTTTTGTTACAATTGAGACTCCTGCTGCGACTAATGCCAGCATTCCCGGAACTTCAAGTTCTCCATAATTTCCATGAATTATGTCCTTAAATGCCTGTGAACCTATCTCTAATCCAGTAAAAAGTAGTACTACCGAAAGAATAATTGCAGCCACACACTCTAGTCTCTCATGTCCATAAGGATGCTCTTTATCAGAATCCTTCGATGCAAGTCTCACTCCAATAATTACAACAATTGTACTAAATACATCCGACGCCGAGTGGATTGCATCACTTATCATAGCATTCGAATGTGCGAAAATTCCGGCAAACAATTTAAATACCGCAAGTAGCACATTCTGAATAATTGTAATACATGACACCTTATTTGCCACTCTCATAAATTCATTTTCTGTTACTTTTTCCATACTTTTAGCCACCTTTCTTATTTTGATAATCGGATAGCTCTATAGCACTTTTATAGTAATTTCTTAATAAATGTGGGTATTTTAGCGAACGCTAGATAAATAGATAAAAAAACACCCACGATTCAGTATTAGTAACTACTGTCCCGTGGATGTGAAAATTCCACTGCCAATTATTGGCCCGACTCCTTAACCTGTTCTCAATTATTCAAGAACGCTCCAGCGTTCTTGCTGCGGAATGCGCGTCAGCTTTGCTGACATCTTCCTCTGCGCATTCCTGCAATCCGCCGGAGGCTTTTATCTCAGTTGGAGATTGAGACTCCCACTGAGACAAATATCATCTATACTCACCACTTATAGAAGTGGGAGTCTTCTCCAACTAGAGATAACACGTCAATGGTCTGCTCAGTTTGTACTGTAGATTTATATGCAGTGCAAAGAGTTAACCTTAAGATAACATCTATGGTATTATATGTCAACCTGAAAACTGGTTTCGTGTCTTTTTTTACATTATTCAGGAACTCCTCAGCATACTTGAGCTAAATCCATTTAATTACCGTCTGTAACCTTATTTTCTTCTTTCATGAGGTAAGCATTTTAAATTTGAGTGACTAATCGTATATACTATCAAGTCATTTACCGTCTGCAACCTTATTTTCTTCTTTCAAGCGGTAAATATTTTCAAATTCGAGTGGCAAACCGTATACATTATCCGACTTTTACTGCCTCTAACCTTATTTTCTTTTTTCAGGAGGTAAACACTTCCAAATTTGAGTGGCTAATCGTATATACTATCAGGTTATTTACCGTCTAAATCCATATAATTTTTGTGAAAGCAGTAACTTAGTCAAACTACATTATATCTGTAGTAAACGGATTAGTTATCCCCTTCCATCTCATAGAATTCTTCTGTCTCGTCGATATCCTCTACCGGTGGCTTTAAGCCTTCAATTTTAAGATTGTTCTTGGTTGCATAATCCCAAAGTGCCGCATGAATAGCCTCTTCTGCAAGAAGCGAACAGTGTACCTTTACAGGTGGAAGTCCGTCTAATGCTTCCATAACTGCTTTGTTTGTAATAAGAAGAGCTTCATTTACTGTCTTTCCAATAATAAGCTCTGTTGCCATACTACTTGTTGCAACGGCTGCGCCGCATCCAAAGGTCTTAAACTTCGCATCTTTTATTACATCATCTTTGATATCAAGATATATTCTCATGATATCTCCACACTTTGCATTACCTACTGTTCCAACACCTGAGGCATCCTCTATCTCTCCAACATTTCTTGGATTTGTAAAGTGATCCATTACCTTATCGCTGTATTCTACTACCTGACTCATTTTTTTTATCCTCTCTGCTTACTTTTGTCTATAACTATTCCTAAACCACACCCATACATTCGCAAAACCGCATGATAGGGTTTCTGACTAGTTACTTTTGTTTAATAAAATCTTCATATAATGGTGACATGCTTCTTAGCCTGTCCACTACAAATTTAATCTGTTCAACTACATAATCTATTTCTTCTTTTGTTGTCTCATCCGATAAAGTAAGACGAAGCGAACCATGCGCTATTTCATGTGGTAGTCCAATTGCAAGGAGTACATGGGACGGATCAAGAGAACCTGATGTACATGCCGAACCACTTGATGCACAGATTCCTTTCTGGTCTAACATTATAAGGAGCGATTCTCCTTCTATGAACCTAAAAGAAAAATTGACATTATTTGAAAGTCTGTCTGTTCTGTGTCCGTTTAGTTTTGCGTATGGTACCTCATTTTCTATTCTCTCAATAAGGTAATCACGAAGAACACTCTCATATTCATGTCTCTTTTCAAGCTTCTTAACGGCAACCTCTGTAGCCTTTGCAAAACCTACAATTCCTGGTGTATTATGTGTTCCTGCTCTTCTGCCTCGCTCCTGCGCTCCACCGTGAATAAATGAACCTATTTTTACAGTATCTCTTAAATACATAATACCGACACCCTTTGGTCCGTTTATCTTATGACCGCTGGCACTTAATATATCAATTCCTAATTCATCGACATTAATTGGAACATGTCCATATGCCTGTACTGCATCCGTGTGGAAAATTATTCCGTTCTCATGTGCTATCTTTCCAATTTCCTTAATCGGTTCAATTGTTCCTATTTCGTTATTTGCAAACATTATTGATATAAGAATTGTATCTTCTCTGATTGCTTTCTTTAACTCATCAAGCTTTACCACACCGTTCTCATCAACATCGAGATAAGTAACCTCGAAGCCCTGCTTTTCAAGGTATTGGCAAGTGTGAAGAATAGCATGGTGCTCTATCTTCGAAGTAATAATGTGTCTTCCCTTATCCTTCTTTGCATATGCTGTAGCTTTAAGTGCCCAGTTATCTGATTCACTTCCTCCTGCTGTAAAGTAAATCTCCTTTGGCTTGGCACCAAGGTAATCTGCAACTACCTCTCTCGCATCATCTACTGCTTTCTTTGCCTGCCCTGCGAATCTGTATATACTTGAGGCATTTCCATATACTTGCTCAAAATAAGGCAACATTGCCTCAAGCACCTCATGATCCACCTTTGTTGTGGCTGCATTATCTAAATAAATTATTTTATCCATAGTTTTTCACCTATCTTTCCTATCGTTTTTCTAGGTTATAATAGCAAACTTTCCTTTCTTTTTCAACATTAAAATTAGAGAACATCAGCTTTGTTTTTTTTTATGCCGATTTCAACGCTTCAAAAAGCACATCAGCAAAAATACTATGCGATTTTGCACTCATATGCTCTTGATCTGCCGGACTTGCCGACACATAATCCGATGCTGCAAGGAATTTGATATTTCTTTCCTTTGCAACCCTGCAATATTCTTTCTTAAGCTGCTTAGATACTTCAACAGATTCT
>JAXJTU010000130.1:0-2542 GCA_036309425.1 Agathobacter sp. | reverse complement strand
TTATATCATCATGGGCAGATATTCTCGTGTACATACGAAGAATGCAAAGATTTAGAAATTGTAGCGGCATGGCACACTTATCATATTGTTGATATGTTGTTGGGCGATGATAAATGGGATAAATGTATGGATCGTCCACAAGATGTATGAGTCCGCATTTATTTACTTCACAATACAATAACATATTTCGTCTTATCCAGCTGATTGGATGATTAATATAATTACGAGCTAACTAATTAATGAGGAGGCAATATGAATATTATACCTATCCCTACACATTTAAAACACATTTTGCAGATTGATGAGAATAAATCAAATAAAGAGGAAGTTGCAGGGAAGATAGTATGTAGTTGTGGTTGTAAAAAATTCCATATTTATCACAATATAAATCGCGAATATGACCAATCAATACCGTATAGTGAACAAGATGGTTTGAAAGTATTAATCAAATGCCCTGAGTGTGAAAACAGTTATATTTTGTTTGATGAAGCAACGCAAGGTTATAATGGGTTTGTTTGTCATGATTGTAAAACAGCGAATGATGAATATCTTGAGATATTTAAATGTGAATCATGTGGTGCAAATTCTTTTAAGATAGATGTTGATATCGAAGCTGAAGACTATGAACAGTTTATAGAAGAATGTGTAGAAGAATTTCCAGAAGATTTTTCGCCAGAAGATTATATAGATGCATTTAATTGGATAGTAATATCTCTGACATGCGATAAATGTAATGAAAAAAAGGAATTGGTAAATCTGGAACTTTCATAGTAAAGAAAACAAGCAACATCTTTTTGAGGAGTAATAATGATAATGATTAATCAGATTGCAATGGAAACAAGAGATTATTTTCTTCCTATTTTAGATTTTTTTGAGGGAGAGGTTTTGGATTTTATTCCATGTCCTAATTCAGAAAATACTGGCATGATTGCCATAGAGGTAAAATTTGCCCATGGAATCCATTTTGTTTTGTACCAGACTCTCTGGCGTGGATATTATTATGCGACTAGAAATGGAGAGAAGATTTCCCATACATATTCTATGAGTAAGATTGGTAAGGAGACTCATATTAATCTGCAACGATTCATAAATGATTTGTATTCAGGGCGTTTTGATAAGCTTAAGACACCTACAGAGAAATACCTTAAGTACATTGAGGATAACAACCTGACCTCCTATATGAATAAGACCAGATGGGATCAGGTTTTTGATATTATCCGTCAGATTGAGAATCAGACAGGTCATGATGTGCTAATAAACTATAAGCTACTGGCTGAAGATGCTGAGGTCGGTTATTGGACCATGCGTGGTGATGAATATCTGCCTGGTATAAACAGTCGATATTTTCAGTGGCTTAAGATTCGTCCAATCCATGTGACTCGAGTCTATAGAGGCAGACTCTTAGAAGACGAGTATACAAGTGAAAATCATACAGATATATTTCTTGAGAAAATAAGTACGACTAATATTAAGTATGAGGCTCTAGAGGATGAGGAAGGGACATTTATAATATATGGTTACAAGTAGGCACTAGACGAGATATGATAATTTGCGGAGATATAAGCTATGAAAGAAAATAGATGTAACGCGTGTGGTTTGTGGAAAATTAAAATAATAGACAAATGTCCAGAGTGTGGGGATAATATGGATTTAGAAATTAAAGACCTGTCCCTTTCGTGGAAATGTAGAAAATGTGAATATGGTGTCGCAACTACAGCAAATAAATTATGCTTTTGGGATAATGGGAATTTCTCAGAAGATTGTTATCCCAAATTAGATGGAGAGTGTCCTTACGGCGAAACAATAAAATAATCAAAATCTAATTTGTCATGAGCTGCATTCAGATTTATCGTATTTATCATTTTACATATAGTCATAAATAAGACAAATTTCTTAGATTTGTAGAGCTAGAAAATATTGAAAAAGTAAAAGAGTTTTTGGAAAGTCAATTCATTGATGAGTATTTGTAATAATACTTATAGAATTCCAATTTTCTACACGATTAAAGGGAGAAGTGCAAGATGGAAAAAGAAGTAAAAACAACATTGCGGAATATTCTTTTAGAGGTATGTGAACAATACAAAACAATGTCAGAGTCCGAGATATATTCATCAATCGGATGGTGTGTTTATTCAGCAGAAGAAGATATAAATCTTGATACCGAGTGTTACATCGATGATTATCCAAATTTTGATGATGACGATAATGAATTACCATTAGCATTTGTGGAAGAGAATGGTTTGGAGTTTTGTTTTAGTGATGAAAATATTCTGGATGTTGTAGGAGCTTGCTTGCATCAAAAAGCAGATGCTTCTGTTGATGCGCTAATGCAATCATTAGAATATTATATGGAGAAAGATACATTTCTTGAATTGTAAGGTGTAATGAATTCTTATTTTTTGCGCCAATGATACCAGAGTATTGTGTTAAGCCGCACTTTATTCCAGATGATTTCTGCAAATTATTTCAGTCAAAATCCCCTGTCATAAAGTGCGGAAATGATAATGACAGCAAATTATTTCAGTCATAACCGCACATACTC
>JAXJTU010000129.1:0-13651 GCA_036309425.1 Agathobacter sp. | reverse complement strand
AGATGAACAGATAGCAATATACAACTACCTGTATTATTATGACAAGGAAGAAGCAGAAGCATATATAACATTAATTCAGCCATATCTTGGAACGAAAAAAGCTTATGAAAAGTATGGAGAAATCAAAGACAGTACATTCCAAAAAACAATGTTTGAATTTGGGGCAGGAACTGAAAGTATCTTTACAGGCATAGAAAACTGCTTTGGTGGAAATGATGACTTAGACGGAATACCAATGCAGACAGTAACCTCGAAAGTTGACGGACTTATAATGTCCGATGCCGGAACAGTAGAGTCAAAGATTTACGGCATTTCAAAAATAGGAGGAGCCCTACTGCCGGCAGCTGCTGTATCGGTTATTCCAGGAGCAGGAGGTATGGCAGCCAGTGGAGGAATAGCAGCAGCCTATGGTTTGTCAGCCGGTGGAAATGCCTATGCAGGTGCGAAACAGGAAGGTTATACAGATTATCAATCAAAAATATATGGAACGACGACGGGTGCAAAAGAGACGGCAAAAATGCTGGCATTTGCCGGTGTGTCAAAAATCATTCCGGCCAATGGAAGCGGCTCTCTTTTAAAAGATTCGTTGTCGATTGGTGCAGTAGATGCCGGAATTGAATTTGCTGATGAAACATTAGTGACGCCAAATATGTCAGCAGAGATATTGGATAATCCGGAATTAAAAGAAGTGGATTATAAAGAAGCGGCATTAAACTCACTCGCAACAGGAGGAATGTTTGCAGGAATACATTTGGTAGGCGGAACAGTAAAAAATATAGGGAACAAATTGCAGGAGAAACAGACCGCAGGGAATAAAAATTGCAGCGAAGGCCTAACAGATGGTACAATAGCAGATAATGTCACTAAGGTTGAAGCAACAAAAAACATAACAACAGAGAGTGGTAATGCGAAGCCGACAGAGACTGGTACAGAAACATCAAGACCAACATGGAGACAATCGGAATTAGATGCAGCAAAAGATTTTCCTGATTATGATGCACAAAAATCATTTATAAACGGAGAAGAGGTACCATATGGAACAAAAGGAAGTGTACGCCCTGATTATTACAAAGATGGATATAGTGTGGATATAAAAAATTATAATGTTGAAAGTGCAAGTGGTAGAAGCAATCTTGCACGAAATATTGAAAAGCAGTATTATCAAAGAATAGAAAATTTACCTGAAGGAACTAAGCAATCAGTAATGATTGATATTAGAGGTCAAAATGTTACCGATGCGGATTTGAGTGCTTTGTATGATGATATTATGAAGCGAACAGATAATGGAGTAGAAATACTGTTTAAGATGGATTAGGAGGATTACATGGCAGTTGGATTTAAAGTTAAATTTTATTGGTACCAAATAGGACATGGAGATTTTTTGCATTCATTTTTTTCTACGGTGGCGTACAACTTAGAAGATAAAAAATGGGGAAGTCGTTTTCCAGTGATTATGAATAAATTATACCAAGGGAAAATAAATCGAGAAGATATAGAAAAAGCAATTGAAGAATTGGGTATAATCAAGAAAGAATTGCAAGCATTTTCTCCAGATAAAGTAATATGGGATATAGAGGATATATCAAAGCAACCTCCTTGGGGTGATAATATAAGTAAAGATATTACAAATTTATCGAATTATTTTATAACAAGTGATGGAGAGGATTTTATATCTGTTTTTTTTCATGCGTTAGAGAAGTCGAAAGAAGTAAATTCTGATATAGAGATAAAGTCGGTGTAAATAACAGTAAAAATTGCGAAATTTTGCCGAGTTGGGTATACGGACGAACAATGAAAAATTAAATATGCTAATGTAACGCACTCTTAGTAACAGAATGTTGCGAAAGGGTGCGTTTTTCTGTGAGAGTCTTATTATAAACGGTAAGTGTTTTCTATAAAAATCAGTCTTAAAAAGCGGTATTTCAGACACAAAAATTGGTCTAAAAAGAGGTAATCCTATTGAAGATTTTTTTCATTATAGCAGTAACTGTAAGAGATGCATTTCTGTATAATGAAATCGTTGTACTCAGACCAAAGTGTCGGACAAAGTTTTCAGATTATGCTGGAAACCTATACAGTATCGGCATTTCTGTTAATGGAGAAATATAGATGTTCCACAGAACTGACGTTTTGATAAGTAAGCACAGTGTCAGGCACTATAAAGACAAATTTATCATCAAGCGCAGCACTTAAGGCAGCAATAGAAGTAGCACAGAGACCAGAATCAAAAGGAAAGACAATTGTATTAAAATATTAAACAAGGGGTGAATTAGTTCACCCCTTGAATTAGTTCGATAAGAAATTTTTCAAAATTAACTCCATCAACATCAAGCACATCGTCCTTAAGCGTATCCTCAATGCTATGAAACAAAAATGAAGCAGCAAGCTCCATGGCCTTTACTGTTGAAAGCCCTCTAAGCTTAGCCCCACACAAAACAGAAGCAAATAAATCCCCCGTACCAGAAAAATGTTTATCAATAAATTCAGACTGGCTGGTAAAATTTCCATCCGTTGTAACAGCAAGATTATAAACAAACTGAGACTTTTTATCAGCACATTTTATCCCGGTAATAACGACCTCCTGCTCCTTATCAGCCCTGTCCCTAAGGCATTCTCCAATCTCACTGGCAAAATCAAGAAGACTATTACTATCGCTATAGTCATACATTTTATTCAAATCATAACCCGCCAGCAAACAAGCCTCAGTCAAATTAGGAGTAATCAAATCAGCCTTACAACTCAACTGCCTCATACTATCCAAAAGACCATCCGAAAAAATATCATAGGTAAAACCATCATCACCCATAATCGGATCAACCATCAAAAAAGTATTATCCTCATAAAAAACATCCAAAAACTCAAAAAACTTCTCAATCTGTTTCGGCCCAGTCATAAACCCACTATAAATTCCATCAAAATGAGCCCCATTTTTCAACCAGGCCTCCTTATAAAGTAAAATCATATCAGTCAAATCAGTAGAATAATAAAAAGGATACTCAGTCTGCCCGGTAAGAACCGCTGAAGCCATAGGACAACATTGCACCCCCATAGCAGACAAAACCGGAATAGCCGCCGTAAGCGAACACTTCCCAAATCCTGATAAATCATTAAACACAGCCACTTTCTTCATCTCAAACACTCCTAATCAAATTAACTCAAACTTCCCACGTCGTCCCCCCATTTTTATTAATTAATTCCCCAACGCTGTCTCATATAATGAATCGTGCATAACCTACCCTCCGGGATTTGGGTGGTGCATATACATGTTGTTTGGGATCGTATCCAAAACAACATGTATATGCACCACCCAAATCCCGGAGCCAATCCATTATATCACGAACTCAAGTGAAATTTATAATTTTTTGAAAAATGGAGTAATGTGTGTTATTATAAAAAGGTCGTAAATCAATATGGAGGAACAACATATGTTTCAAAAGAAACAGGAAATATACAGTGAAACACAAGGCGTATGCATAGTAGATAACATAGTTCAATTATCCGCCACAAAAGGATCCAAATCAATAGAATATTATGTTCTCAAACCAATCGAAGATGAGAGTAAAGTAGCATATATACCAGTAAAAGATCACAAGGTATTATTAAGAGAATTATTCACAGTAGAAGAAGCCCGAGAATTAGCAGGCAAAGAAGAAACAAAAAAGAACCCTATTCTAAAGGGAGCAGTAGAATATGTCCTGAAAAAAGAAGGGGAGCAGGAGGAATAAAATGGCACAGCATCATCAGGCAGTACATAAATTTGTCCTCGGAACAAAAGAATTTGATGATAAAATATCAGAATTTCAGTATGACCGGGGCTGGTACAGTATCACAGATATACAAAATGAAACAAGAAATATAATATACAAATCCAAAAACGCGCAGGAAGCATACACAAAGTGGAATGTCTACATAGGACGAAAGAAAGAACGCCCGACATTAGAAGAGAGAAAGCGCATGAGAGAAGAACAGGTAAAAGAGCAGCAACAGCATTGTAAGGACAAAGAGAGGAAACAAAATGGATAGATTTTTTAACGCTGACAATAAAGTCTTTCAAGCACTGGGAAGTCTTATGGACTGCATGATTATCAGTGCCTTATGGTTGTTAATGTGTATCCCTGTTTTTACAATTGGAACATCCACAACAGCCATGTACACAACCGTCCATAAAGTAATAAGACGCCAGCAAGGCTATGTATGGAACACATTCTGGGATTCGTTCAAGGAAAACTTCAAATTAACAACAAAACTATGGCTTATTATACTGGCAATAATCATAGTATTAACAGCGGACATCTATGTAACACATCAGGCACTGGTTGAAGGATTAAGCTGGGGAATATTTGCACCATTTTTTGTAATACTTATGATATTAGTAATCCTTTGGGCAGTATACATTTTTGCATATTCTGCAAGATTTGAGCAGACACTAAAAGCAACACTCAAAAACGGAGTGTTACTGATGATAGCAAATCTCCCATGGACAGTACTTATTTTTTTAGAGCTTGCAGTAGCAACAATTGTAACAATGTATATGCCTATCCTGATAATTATCTTGCCAGGAATAGCAACAGTACTCGTAGAACTCATCTTAGAGCATGTGTTCAGAAAGCTCATGACAGAAGAACAGAGAAGACACGAAGAAGAAGAGGACATGCAGGCATAAAATCAGGAAAATATTGAGTATATAGGCTATTTATACTATAATAAAAAATAGCTATTGAATGAAAAATATATTTTGGAAAGGAATGGGGATATGAAACGTATTGGAATGTTAACAAGCGGTGGTGACTGCCAGGCATTAAACGCTGCGATGAGAGGTGTTGTAAAAGGTCTTGCGCACAATGTGGACGAGCTTGAGGTTTACGGATTTGAAAATGGATACAAGGGACTTATCTATGGAAATTACAGACTGCTTACATCAGCAGATTTTTCCGGAATCTTAACAAAGGGTGGAACAATCCTTGGTTCATCACGCCAGCCATTTAAGCTTATGAGAACACCAGATGAAAATGGGCTTGATAAGGTTGAGGCAATGAAACAGACATACCATAAGCTCAATCTTGACTGTTTGGTAATCTTAGGTGGAAACGGAACACAGAAAACAGCAAACCTTTTAAGAGAAGAAGGACTTAACGTAATACATCTTCCAAAGACAATCGACAACGATATCTACGGAACAGATGTAACATTTGGTTTCCAGAGTGCAATCAACATTGCAACAGATGCAATTGACTGTATTCACACAACAGCAGCATCGCATAACAGAGTATTTATCGTAGAAGTAATGGGTCACAAAGTAGGCTGGCTTACATTATATGCAGGAATTGCAGGAGGTGCAGATATTATCCTTCTTCCTGAGATTCCATACGATATTGATAAAGTTGTAGAAGCAATCCAGAAGAGAACAAAAGACGGAAAAGGCTTCACAATTCTTGCAGTAGCAGAAGGCGCAATTTCAAAAGAGGACGCAGCCCTTGAGAAGAAAGAATATAAGAAAAAACTAGCAGATAGAAAATATCCATCAGTTTCATATGAGATTGCAGACCAGATTGGTCAGAGACTTGGAACAGAGGTAAGAGTAACAGTACCAGGACACACACAGCGTGGAGGAAGTCCATGTCCATATGACAGAGTACTGTGCACAAGACTTGGATCCGCAGCAGCAAAAGCCATTATGGAAGGCGAATACGGCTGCATGATTGCAATGATAAATGGAAAGACAAAGAGAGTACCACTTGAAGAAGTAGCAGGAAAACTTAAAGTGGTAGATCCAAAGAGTCAGATGATAAAAGAAGCAAAAAGAATGGGAATAAGCTTCGGAGATTAATAGTAAGAGAGGTAAATAAGCGTGTCTTATCAGGCGTTATATCGTAAATTCCGTCCTCAGGAGTTTGAGGATGTAAAGGGACAGGAACATATTGTCACAACATTAAAGAATCAGATAAAAGCCGACCGTATAGGACACGCTTATCTTTTTTGCGGAACAAGAGGAACCGGAAAGACCACTGTAGCTAAGATTTTTGCAAAAGCAGTTAACTGTGAGTCGCCGGTAGAAGGAAGTCCGTGTGGAGAGTGCCCGACCTGTAAAGCTATAGCAGCAGGCACATCCATGAATGTAATAGAAATTGATGCAGCATCGAATAACGGTGTCGACAATATTCGTCAGATTCGAGAGGAAGTAACATACCGACCAACAGAAGGAAAGTACAAAGTCTACATCATAGATGAGGTACATATGCTGTCAGCAGGCGCCTTTAATGCACTTCTTAAGACTTTAGAAGAGCCGCCGAGCTATGTTATTTTCATACTCGCAACAACAGAAGCACACAAAATACCAATAACAATTTTATCAAGATGTCAAAGATATGACTTCCACAGAATATCAATAGATACAATCGCAGGAAGACTATCAGACTTAATGAAGGAAGAAAATGTTGAGGTAGAAGAAAAAGCCATCCGTTATGTGGCAAAAGCAGGAGATGGCTCGATGCGAGATGCACTCAGTCTTCTTGACCAGTGTATAGCATTTCATCTCGGAGAAGTATTAACCTACGACAATGTTCTTGAAGTTTTAGGAGCGGTGGATACAGAAATATTCTCAAGACTCCTTAGACAGATATTAGACAAAAATGTAACAGGCGCCATTTCAATTCTGGACGAGCTTGTAGACGAAGGAAGAGAATTGGGCCAGCTTGTAAATGATTTTACATGGTATCTTCGTAATCTGATGCTGCTTCAAAGCTCGGATGATATGGAAGACGTACTCGATATGTCTGCCGATAATCTTGCAGCCCTAAAAGAAGAAGCAGGATTAATCGAGTCAGAAGTGCTCATGCGATACATTCGCATTTTCTCAGAATTAGGAAATCAGATTCGTTTTGCATCACAGAAACGAATTTTAATTGAAGTTGCTATTATTAAGCTTTGCAGACCGCAGATGGAATCGGATTATACATCAATAATTGACAGATTAGAATCCTTGGAAAAGCAGATGGCAAATGGCATACCAATGGCAGCAACGGCAGGCGGAGCACAGCAGGCACTAACACCAGCGTCAGCACCGGTAAAGAAAGAGATTCCAAAGGCAATCCCGGAAGATATTCAGGAGGTAATCCGAATTTGGAACTCACTTTTATCCGAGCTCGGAGGGACATCAAGACTGTATTTTAAACATGCAGTTCCGACTCTCGGACCAGCGTCAGACTTACAGCTGGTGCTAGATGATAACAATGCATATGAATATCTAAGTCAGAACCGTGCAGGCTGTGTAGATAAGCTAAAAGAGCTGATAGCAATACGCCTGGAAAAAGAAGTAGAGATTAATATCAAGAAAAATGAATCAGGTCAAAGTGCAAAAGATACAGTTGTAGACTTGAGAGATTTGATTGATTTTGATATAGTAGAAGAGAATTTTTAATTTATAATTTTAATATACATTTTTAAGGAGGCAGTTCACATGGCAAAAAGGGGTGGATTCCCAGGCGGTATGCCAGGAAATATGAATAACCTTATGAAGCAGGCCCAGAAGATGCAAAGACAGATGGAAGAGGCCCAGCAGCAGCTTGAGGAGCAGGAAGTTACAGCAACAGCAGGTGGTGGAGCTGTAGAGGTTACTGTGTCAGGAAAGAGAGAAATCACAAAGGTTAAGCTTTCAGAAGAAGTAGTTGACCCTGATGATATAGAGATGTTAGAGGACTTAGTTATGGCAGCGACAAATGAAGCGCTTCGCCAGATTGATGAAGTATCACAGAAATCAATGGCTAAGATTACAGGAGGTCTCGGTGGTCTCGGCGGTGGTCTGTTCTAATGGAATACTACAGCAGTGAGATATCAAAGCTGATAGAAGAGCTGTCGATGCTTCCGGGCATAGGCGCCAAATCAGCACAGAGACTTGCATTTCACATTATAAATATGCCAAAAGAACAGGTGGAATCCCTGTCTTCGGCTATAACGAACGCAAAAGAAAATGTTCGTTACTGCAAATGCTGTTTTACACTTACAGATGACGAAATATGCCCAATCTGTAAAGATACAGCAAGAGACCACAAGACAATAATGGTAGTAGAAAATACCAGAGACCTTGTGGCATATGAGAAGACTAACAAGTATGAGGGCGTTTATCATGTATTACATGGTGCAATATCTCCAATGCTTGGTATCGGCCCAAACGATATCAAATTAAAAGAATTAATGGTTCGTCTCGAGCAGGATGTAGATGAGGTAATCATCGCGACAAATTCAAGTCTCGAAGGAGAGACAACCGCCATGTATATAAGCAAGCTGATAAAGCCAACAGGAATTAAGGTCACAAGAATCGCCAGTGGAGTACCGGTAGGTGGCGATTTGGAATATATTGACGAAGTAACCCTTTTAAGGGCGCTTCAAGGAAGAACTGAAATTTAAAAAGGAGACATTATGAACAATCTCGAACTCGAAAAACTTGCGGTAGAAATCCGTAAAAGCATCGTAACAGCAGTGCATAGTGCCAAGTCTGGACATCCAGGCGGATCATTATCTGCAGCTGACATTTTCACATACTTATATTTTGAGGAAATGAACGTAGATCCAAAGAATCCAAAGTGGGAGGACAGAGACCGACTTGTATTATCAAAGGGCCATGTTGCTCCAGCCTTATATTCTACACTTGCAGAGAAAGGATACTTTGCAAAAGAGGATCTTACAACACTTCGCCACACAGGCTCATACCTTCAGGGACATCCTGACATGAAGCACATTCCGGGAGTAGATATGTCAAGTGGATCACTTGGACAGGGATTATCTGTAGCAGTAGGAATGGCAGCAGCAGGAAAGTACGATAAGAAGGATTATCGCGTGTACGCAATTACAGGAGACGGAGAAATCCAGGAAGGACAGATTTGGGAGGCTGCAATGTGGGCAGGCGCTCGTAATCTTGACAACCTTGTAGTAATAGTAGATAACAATAACCTCCAGATTGATGGAACAATCGAAGAGGTTTGTTCACCATACCCAATCGACAAGAAATTTGAAGCATTCAACTTCCACACAATCGTAATCGACGGAAATAACTTCGATGAGATTCGTGCAGCCTTCGAGGAAGCGAAGAATACAAAGGGACAGCCGACAGCCATTATTGCAAAGACAATCAAGGGTAAGGGAGTATCTTACATGGAAGACAATGCTGGATGGCATGGAAAAGCTCCAAACGACGAAGAGTATGAAATCGCAATGGAAGAACTTAAGAAAGCAGGTGAAGCATTATGTCAGAAGTAAAGAAAATCGCAACACGTGACAGCTACGGAAACGCATTAGTTGAGGTTGGAAGAGAACATGATGACCTTATTGTATTAGATGCGGATCTTGCAGGAGCAACAAAGACATGTATTTTCCAGAAGGAATTCCCGGAGAGACATTGGGATTGTGGTATCGCAGAAGCTAACATGACAGGAATCGCAGCAGGACTTGCAACATGCGGCAAGGTTCCATTCATCAGCTCATTTGCCATGTTTGCAGCAGGAAGAAACTTCGAGCAGGTACGTAACTCAATCGGCTATCCAAAGCTCAATGTAAAAATTGGAGCAACACATGCCGGAATTTCAGTAGGAGAAGATGGAGCAACACACCAGTGTCTTGAGGATCTTGCGCTTATGCGTGAAATTCCAGGAATGGTAGTAATCAATCCGTCAGATGATGTAGAAGCAAAAGCAGCAGTAAAGGCTGCATATGAGCACGTAGGACCAGTATATCTTCGTTTCGGAAGACTTGCAGTACCTGTAATTAACGATAACGACGATTACAAATTTGAAATCGGAAAAGGAATTGTCCTTAAAGAAGGAACAGATGTATCTATTTTTGCAACAGGACTTGAAGTATGCGAAGCATTAGAGGCAGCAAAGCTTTTAGAGGCAGATGGAATTAATGCAGAAGTAATCAATATCCATACAATCAAGCCACTCGACAATGAGCTTGTAGTAGCATCAGCTACAAAGACAGGAAAAGTTGTAACTGTAGAAGAACATTCTGTAATCGGAGGGCTTGGAAGCGCAGTGGCAGAAGTACTCTGTGAGCAGGCACCAACAAAGCTTTTAAGAATCGGTGTAGAAGACAGATTCGGAGAGTCAGGCCCAGCTCTTGAACTCATAAAGAAATATGAATTAGATGCAGAAAGCATTTACAAGAAAGTAAAAGCATTTGTAAAATAATCAGACTATAACCCCTATTAAGTTAATCATCAGATTGCTTATAGGGGTTTTGTTATATTGAAAAGTTAATATTTTCTATTTCCTGAAACAAATTATCGGCTCATAATCGCACAAAACACCAAAATTTTCCAAATATTGTATGGTAGCATGTACAAAAAAAGGAGTATTTTATGATAGATATCGTGACCAACAATGTCAGACAGGTAGGTGCACCATCGGAAGAAGATAGAATATACATATCAGACAAAGCATATAGAAGAGTACATACACAGGAATTCTCAGACAAAAGAGTATTTGTACTGATGGGGCATACAGAAAGTGCAGGTGGCAGATATGCGACATTTATTGAAGCCGCCATAAGTGTCACAGAAATAGGATTTGAAAACAATATTCCTGTATGGACAAATAAGGCCTGGAATGAGGTGTTTCGAGAAATAAAAAGAAACTATGAAGACTCTATCATAGTAGGCTGGGCAATGGACCTTAGAGGATATTCCCCAAAAGCAACTCCGGAGCTTCAGAAAATACATAGAGAACATTTTGGCGGAGCACACCAGCTATTGATGTTAGTAGACAGCCTTCAGTCCGAAGAAGAATTTTATTTATCAAGAAATGGAAATCTTGTCAAAAGAACAGGATTTTTCATCTACTATAAAGTTGAGCAAAAGCAACCACAAAAACAGCCTGAGGTCGAATTGGAAATACCAGAAAGCCTAATAGAATCAAGGCGTCAGAAAGCAATAGAAAAAGCGGTATCACAAACACCGAGATACAGATACTCAGTAAAATCAGCTCATAAAAGAAAATATCCTGTAAAAGGATTGGCAATAACAGCCATGCTGTTTGCAATAATAGGAATAGGTGCATATAGCAAATTCTTCCCAATGGCTCAAAAAACATCATATGACAAGGTTGAGGTAATAGAAATAAACAATAATGATAAATCAACTGAAAAAGAAAGCATGGCAACTGAAAAACAAGAAGAAACCATAACATCTGCAGAACAAAAGGAAAGTGCAGACACAGAAACCGTAAAAGTTATACCTGTGGAAAAAGTGCCACAAGAATGATATACTAAATGTACCAAAGATAGAAAGGCAATAATCAAGATGGCAAAGAAATCTGATTTTAAAACCGTAAATCCGGATATAGAAGAACTTGATCAAAAAATCCAAAAGCATAGAAGAAAAATTTTCATGCGGGTAGTAAGAATTGTCGGTGCAGTTTTATTTGTGATTATAGCCGTAGAATTGTGGATGGCACTTAGAACATACAGCTCATATGAGACTAGAACAATAACAAAGCAAGGAGACAGAAGTGCATCCTCTTTTATGGACTTTAATGGTAATGTTATCCAGTATAGTAATGATGGAATAGTATGTCAGTCGGGAAATGGAGAATTGATTTGGAATCAAGCCTTTGAAATGGCAACTCCCCAGGTATCATTCTGTGAAAATTATCTGGCTGTATACGATAAGAGTGGAACGGAAATTTATATAATGACACCAAGCGGTCAGAGTACAAAACTAGAAACCTCGATGCCAATAAATACTTTATGCATAGCACAGCAGGGGACAATAGCAGTGCTCATGAAAGGCGATGAGAATTACTTTGTGAAATTATATGATAAGACAGGAAAAGAATTGGCAAACGGAGAATTCTATGCAAGCCAGGGAAAAATTCCTGTGGATATTGCATTATCATATGATGCACAAAAGCTTGCAGTAGCAATGATTGACATAACAGGCGGCGCAGTAGACAGCGTGGTAAACTTTTATAACTTCGGCTCTGTAGGTCAAAATGAAATAGACAACAATGTAGGTTCGTTTTCATACAAAGACACCCTGATATCCGAGATACAATATGTATCAAAAAACAAAATGATAGCCATATGCGATGCAAAAGCCATCATATTTGAAGGAACACAAAAGCCTGAGCCGTCAAAAGAAATTGAATATGGCAATGAGCCGATAAGTGTATTCCATTCATCAAAATATGTAGGGATATCATATGCCAACAACGATGAAGGTTATCACATCAAAGTGTTTGATTTAAACGGAAATACAGTGATGGAAAATGACACACAAATTCCATACGGAAAAGTAGAATTATTAAATAACAACGAAATATGTGTGCTAGGCCAATATGAATGTGAATTATATACAATTCACAGTATTAAGAAATTTTCATACAAATTTGATGAACCAATATATAAAGTGATTCATCAAAGCGGTTACAACGGATATATATTCTTAAGAGAAGGTGCAATGGAAGAGGTGCGATTGAAATGAATTGGTTAGTATGCGTAGTTATGGTCATACTCTTATGGAACGTGTTAAGAGGTTATCAGAAGGGTGCCATGAGAATGGTATTTTCTTTGCTGAGTATAATTGTTTCAATTATTCTTGCAACATATTTAACACCAATTATTTCAGACTATTTGATTCAAAACACACAAATTGCTGAAAAAATAGAAGAAAAAGCTGAAGATAATATAAGACAAATGGTTCTTGATGGACTATTCGATTCATCAACAAGTAGTGCTTTGTTTAATGTATTGGGAATAGAACTACCGGAAAATGTAATATCATCAGTCACGGAATTGAAAAATCAGTCAGACGAATTAACAAATCAGACTGAGCAATTACCGAATCAGTCAGATAAAATGACCAACTCCTCTGCAGAAATTTATTCTATTATTGATGTAATTCTAGCTGATGCCGGAATATATAAAATGTTTTCTGAGAAAATTGCCCGGCTATGTATTAATGTAATTGCATTTATTGCAATTATGATTCTTGTAAATATTATTTTAGCGATAATATTATTATTTATAAAGTCAATAGAAAAGCTGCCATTAATAGGAGAACTAAACAAAGGGCTGGGATTACTGATTGGATTTGTAAAAGGAATGTTTATCGTTTGGGTGATTTTAGCAGTGGTAATTATTTATGGTATGCTATCAAATGACCAGACAACCATAGATTTGATTTATCAAAACAAACTCTTGCAAATAATAAATGCAATTAATCCAATAACAAAAATATTTGAAACAATAATAAAATAGAAAAAAATATTATATAAAATGACAGGCAAGGAGCTATATATGGTAAATATAGCCTTGCCTGTTGCTATATTTAGTGGCATTAAAAAAACTTATAAAAAAATTCAATTTAGGTGTTGACTTTGTGGTTGCATGATGATATTATAAACGAGCTGAAACGCGGAACACATTGATTTGTAGAGTTCGCGGTCAGAAAAAATAAAAAAGTTCTTGACAAACACGAAAGAGTTTGATAAAATGTAGAAGTTGTCGCTGATGAATATACAATTCAGACAACTTAACAAAGGACATTGAAAACTGAACAGTGAAAAACCTTGAAAGATTCTAATGAATAATTCATATTTCGAATCTTAAAGATTTGACGAACGTCCAATCGAAAGATTGGGACCTTTAAAAACAGTAGATT
>JAXJTU010000128.1:0-36979 GCA_036309425.1 Agathobacter sp. | reverse complement strand
GAATAAAACATAAATTATATCGCATGCTCTTTGCATTTTTCGTTTTAAAAGGTAAAATGTCATCATTATTAGGAAAGTATTCAAAGAAGATTAAAAAAGCAATTGGAATGAAAATCCCATTAGACTATTAAAAAGGACGACAGGAAAATGAAAAAAATTAGTATTATCACAGTTTTGAATACCGTAAATTACGGGTCTGCTTTACAGACATTTGCAACACAGAAATTTTTTGAAGATAAGGGCTTTGAGACAGAGTTTGTTGACTATTGGAGAAAAGACCAGACTACAGAAGCCAGAATCGAAAGAATAAAAAAAGATAAAAAGTCTTCATTAAAACAGTGGATAAAGAAACCATTACGAGACTATCTGGAGATTAAATCAATTAAAGCATCAGAGCCAGTGTTTCGTGGTTTTATAAAAGAAAAAATTCATCTTACATCACATACATATTCATCATTTGAAGATTTAAAATCTGATTGTCCAGTTGCTGATGTCTATGCAACTGGAAGCGATCAGATGTGGAATAGTGGATGGAATCAGGGAATTGAAAGAAGCTTTTTCTTAGATTATGCACCAGAAAATAAAAAGAAGCTCGCGTATGCAACCAGTATTGGAAAGACAGAATTTGATGAAGCAGAAGCAGCTGAAATTATACCACTAATTAAGAAGTACGATTTCATTACATTAAGAGAGCAGTCTGCGGTAGACTTACTTGCAAAATATGATATTGATGCTTCTTTAGTTCTTGACCCAACACTAATGCTTAATAAAGAGACATGGTCATCATATCTTCCAGAGGTAAAGAGAGATAAGAAATATCTTCTTGTTTATCAGCTTCACAATGAGCATGACAATGCAAATTTTGATGAGGCAGTAAAGTCAATTGCAAAAGAGAAGAATCTTGAGATTGTAAGAATTACATATTCATATTCTGACTTAAAGATTGGAAAGAAGATAGTCCTTCCACAGGTATTTGAATTCTTATCACTTATTAAGAATGCAGAATTTATAGTAACTGATTCCTTCCATGGAACTGCTTTTTCTATTAATTTCAATAAGCAGATGGCTATTATCTATCCAAAGAAGTTCAGTACACGAATGGATAATATTTTATCTCTGACAGGATTATCAGAGCGTCGTTATACAAATGCGGACAAACTTGAAAAATGGAATACAGAAATAGATTATGAGCCTGTAAATAAGATATTAGATGCTAAGAGAAATGAGATTAACAGCAAAATAGATGAGTGGTGTAAAAATGGAATCAATATGTAATTCAACTCAATGTACAGGATGCGGAATGTGTGTTTCGGTTTGTCCGAAATCAGCCATTTCACTGAAAGAAAAGAGTACAACAGGTCATTTTTTTCCAGAGATAAATCAGGAATTATGCGTTAATTGTGGTTTATGTCAGAAGAAATGCCCTGCCAATAAAGAGATAGAATTTACTATGCCTCAAAAGGCGTATGTAGCGTGGAAGAAGGATGCGCTTAGTCAAAAGGGCAGCAGCTCAGGTGGTGTGGCAGCAGCATTATATGAAAAAGCTATACAAAAGGGCTGGTATATTGTTGGAACTGTGATGGATGAGAATCTTCTTCCAAGTTTAAAACTTACAAACCAGGCTGAAGATATTGAATTATTTAAGGGAAGTAAATATGTTCAGGCAAATCCTAAAATGGTTTATAAAGAAGTATGTGCAGTAATTAAAGAGGGCCATACCGTTCTTTTCATTGGTACCCCATGTCAGTGTCAGGCTGTAAAGAGTATTGTAGGCAATCATGAAAAATTGTATACAGTTGAACTGATATGTCATGGAGTTCCGGCACAGAAAATATTTAAAGAATATCTATCATGGATTGAAGAAAAGAAAAATAAGAAGGTTGATAATCTTTCATTTAGATCCTCATATGGTGAGGAGTTAACATTAGAATCTAATGGTAAAATTATTTGGAAGAGAAAAAGACCAGAGGATTTTTATCTTACATCGTTTAATGATGGAATTATTCTTAATGAAGCGTGTTATCAATGTAAATACGCAAATCCAAAGAGAAGTAATGATTTAACTATTGGAGATTTTTGGGGAATTGGAAAATTTGAGCCTTTTAAAGGTCCAGGACGAAAAGTATCAGTTATTGCAGTTAATTCTGAAAAAGGAAGAAAACTGCTTGACGAATGTGATACTCTCGTATGCCAGGAAAGAGATTATAAAGAGGCAGTTGAAGGTAATTCACAGCTTAAGGCGCCAAAACATTTTCATCCACAGTATGAAGCGTTTTGGAATGCATATAAAGAAGCTGGAATTGGTGAGGCTATAAAGGCTACTATTTTTAAAAATGTTCAAAAGACTTATGTGACAAGAACAATGAAACAGATACCAAAAGACATAGTTAAGAAGATTCTTAGAAGGGCATAGTGTATAAGATGAGTAATGATAACAAACGTTTAATAAAAACAATTACAATTTCAGGACTTTCAGCAGTTATTAGTTACCTGATAAATTTCTTCCTGACATCATATATTTCTGAAAATGTTGGAATTGATGCATATGGATTTGTGGCGATAGCTAAGACTGCTGTATCTTATGCACAGATTATTACTGTTGCACTTACTACATTTATTGTTAGATACATTTCAATTAATTATCACAAAGGCGAAATTGAAGAGGCAAAAAGCTATTATTCATCATCAGTAATGGCGTGTGTTACGCTGTCAGGAATAATATATCTTGTTGCAATGATTGTAGTAGCAAAATTAGAGTATGTTTTAAATATTCCTACAAATTTAGTTGGACCAGTAAAAGCATTATTCCTTTTAGTATTCCTTAATTTTGTTATTACAACAATTACAACACCACTTAATTCAGGATGTTTTATTAAGAACAGACTTGATTTATCAGGAATTTTAAAAATTGTATCTTATATTGTAGATGCAGCAGTACTTATTACAGTATTCTCTTTATTTGTTCCAAGTATATGGGTAGTAGGATTAGGTTCTGTAGTATCTTCAGGAGTTCTTGCAATTGGAATTTTTGTTTTAAAGAAAAAATTAGTACCAGAGCTTACATTCAAGAAGAATCTAGTTTCATTTAAACGTGTAACAGAGATGATGAGTAATGGTATCTGGCAGTCTGTAAACAGTCTTGGAAATGTATTAAACAGTGGACTTGATTTAATTGTTTCCAATTTAATGTTAACAGGAATTCAGACAGGTCAGATAGCGGCAGTAAAAACTATAGGAACAATGTTTAGTATGTTGTATCAGATAGTAAACCAGCCATTTCAGCCTAAGATGTTAAAGGTATATTCCAAAGGTGATATGGATGCCTTCGTTGGAGAACTAAAAAAATCTATGAAAATATGTGGATTTTTCTCAAATGTAGCATTTGCAGGATTTGTGGCATTAGGTTGGGTATATTTTAAGTTATGGCTTCCATCACAGGATACTTCAGTTTTATATATCCTTGCAATTATTGCAGTATTTGGAAGTATTACAGAGGGTATTGCACAGCCGATGTATTATGTAAATACATTAACACTTAAGAAGATGATTCCATGTTTTGTAACTTTAGGAAGTGGATTTTTAAATACAATTTCAATGTATTTACTTCTTAAATTTACAGATATTGGTGTATATTCAATTGTGTTAACAACTGCGGTCTTAATGAGTTGTGTTAACCTTTTCTTTAATCCATTATATTGTTCACATTGTTTAAAGATTAAGCCATGGAGAATATATGGAACTATAGTAAGACATATTATTTCAGTTGTTGTTATGATTTTTGCATTCAAAGCAGTAACATTGATTTATATGCCAACAGGCTGGATTTCTCTTATTGCAAGTGCTCTTGTAATGGTTGTAATTGGAGCCATAATCCATGTCCTTGTAATGACAGATAAAACTGAGAAGCAGAAGATTCGAAAGAAGATTTTTAAAGCTTAGGGAGTTATTAGATAATGATTTCGGTAATTGTTCCGATTTATAATTGCGAAAAATATTTGCGGGATTGCTTATTATCTATCTATAATCAAACTTTTAAGGATTATGAGATAATAGCAGTAAATGATGCATCAACGGATAATTCAGCAGATGTATTAGAAAAGATTAGCAGGGAGTACGGTAATATAATTACTGTTACCCTGCCTAAGAATTCAGGTCTTTCAGCGGCGAGAAATGCAGGAATGGATTATGCCAATGGTGATTATATCTGTTATGTTGATTCTGACGATACAATACAGCCTAATTATCTGGCTGATTTATATAAGGCGATTATTAAAAATGATGCCGATTTAGCGATTGGTAATTATAGGGAAGTTGATGAAAAATTAGATCCATTATCCGAAGATTACATTAACGGAAGGGTAATAACTGCAAAAAACAAACGAACACAGTCGCCTGCGTATAAAGATGGACTTGTGTCAAAAGAAGAATTAATAGAGACATTTTCGGTATCTCATTTAGATCATTATGCAATTGCATCTGTAGTTGCATGGAATAAACTTATCAAAACCAATATTGCAAAAGCAAACAGATTTAAAGAGGGGTTTATCCATGAGGATGAATTTTGGATAATGCCTTTATTACAATCTTGTAACAAAATAGCATGGACTAGTAAAATAGTATATAATTATAGAATCAGACAAGGAAGTATTACTAGAAGTGAAGACAAAGCATGGCAGCATGTTGAAGTACTTGATGCATATGAAGCTCGAATTAATGCAGTTTCAGATTTGCCTTTAAAAAGAAAAATAACTCGTCACTTTTTTGGAAGTTTATTAAATTACTATTTACAGTGTTATTGTGATTTTGGTGTTGACAGAAAGTTATGTCATAAATTCTTCTCTAGAAGAATGAGAACCGCACTAAAAAAATATAATAAGTTATTAACAGTTAAAGAGCGAATAAAATTTAATATTTTTACGATTAGTGAACCTTTATTTTTTAGAATTTTTTGGAAAAAGAAGTTACAATAAGTGGAGAAAGAGCATATGGCTTTAATAAGTGTTATTGTTCCAATACATAATATTGAACAATATTTAAGTAAATGTATAGAGTCTATACTTAATCAGACTTATAAAAATCTTGAGATAATTCTTGTAAATGATGGCAGCACAGATAATAGTCTTAGTATATGCAGACAATATGAAGAAGATAATAGAATAAAGATTATTGATAAGCAATGTGGAGGTGTATCTGATGCAAGAAATGCCGGAATTAAAGCTGCATCAGGAGAATATATTTTCCTTTTAGATGGTGATGATTATATTCTGAAAAATGCTATTGAATTAATGTATAAAGGTGTTACTGAAAATAATGCAGATATAGCAATATGTAATTATAAGAAGGTAACTAGTGACATTGACTTAGTTGATGAAAGTAATATAGAAACAGTCGTTTGGAAAGTTCTGAATCAAGAAGAAGCAATTGCGGGATTGGTTTCAGGAAAGCCTTTTTATTCACTTGCATGGAATAAACTTTATAAAAAGAGTATATTTGATAATTATCTTTTTAATGTTGGAAAGATTAATGAAGATGAATTTGCTGCTCATAATATTTATGGTTGCATAAGTAAAGCAATTTGTACAGACAAGAGTTTATATGCATATGTTCAACATCAAGGTAGTATTATGACTAAATATTCAGTAAAACGTCATGATAAAGCAGAAGCATTAAAAGAAAGAATAGAATATCTTAAGAAAATAGGTTGTCCAAAATACATAATTAAGGATGCGACATTTAGATATCTTATTGAGGAATTAAATTTCAATTATAATATCAATAGGTATATATTATCAGTAAACGAAAAAGAACTTGTTGAGAAGTATTATGCAGAGGCAAAAAATGTATATCACAATTCTTTTCGAGAGTTTAATTTGATTGAGCATTCTAAAATTATTATGATACGGTTTTTCCCAAAGCTTTATCGTTACTTGAGAAAAAGCTGTGGTTAATGTTACAAAAGGTATCGAGGAGTAATATGAAAAAGAAAATTTTAATTGTTAATGATTTATTATTTGGTGGCGGTGTGGAAAAGCTTATGCTTGATTTGACATGGGCCATTCATGATAAATATGAAATTACAATAATGACAGATAGCTTTGATGAGAATTTTGAAAAGAGTTATCCTGAAAATGTTAAATATATTTGGCAGAGAGATGAATACAGTCCTAAGAACAGATTAGTTAGAGCCGTATATAGAAGGACAATAAAAAAGAAAAAACAAAAAGACTTTCGCAAAAAGCTTATTGACGAAAATTATGATTATGCCATTGCTATAAAAGAAGGCTGGAAAATGCTTGATGTATCAAAGATTCCGGCAAAAAAGAAATACTGTTGGGTACATACAGACTATAGCGCATATTATTACACACAGGGAATATATAATTCTGCTGAAAACGAACGTGAAATAATGAAGCAATTTGAGAAAATTGTCTGTGTTTCAAATGATATTGCCAAAAGTATCAAACAAGTAATTGGTGATCCAGGAAATTTAATTGTAAAATATAATCCGATTGATATTGATAATGTAATAGATAAATCAAAAGAACCCGTTGTTGATATTGACTCATGGGATGAACAGAAGAAGAATCCAGATAAAAACAGACCAGTAAGATTTGTTACAGTAGGTCGGCAAAATTATCAGAAATCATATCTTAATCTTCTTGAAGCATGTCATATGCTTGAAAGAGAAGGATTGGATTTTGAGATGCTTGTAGTTGGAGCTAAGGAACCATGGGGAGATGAAACATATCGTCTTGAATGTGCTATGAAGCGTCTTGGAATAAAAAATGTAAAATTTTTGGGTGGACGAAAAAATCCATATAAATATATGGCAATCGCTGATTGGTTCCTGTCATCATCTATTTTTGAAGGTTATTCACTTGTAAGTCAGGAGGCAGCAGTACTTGATGTTCCAATGCTTTTAACAGATGTTTCAGGTGTACGAGAATTATTAGGCGACAGTGAGTACGGAATAGTAATGGAGCCATCTGTGGTTGGAATTTATGAGGGAATGAAGAGCGTAATCGATAATCCTTCCCTTCATGATATTTATAAGAAGAAAATTATGGAGAGAAAGAAAATAATTACATATCAGAAGCGTATCGATGAGATAGAAGAATTATTTGTTTAGTTTAAGAGGAGTTTATTGTGAGTAAAACATGGTCTACTGTAATTAAGCCAAAAACTGGGCTTTTTAATATTCCAATCAAAGAAATCCAACAATATAAAGGACTTATTTTTACTTTAGTAAAGAGAAATTATGAAGTTCAGTATAAGCAGACAATACTAGGACCTGTATGGATGATATTTGGTTTGATTTTTTCATCGGGTATTTTTTCATTTGTATTTGGACGAGTTGGCGGTTTTTCGTCAGATGGAACCCCTTACTTTCTTTTCTATATGTCAGGAGCAATAATGTGGGAGTTTTTCTCAGCCTGCTTTGGTAGCAATACAGGAGTCTTGATGAATAATAGTTATCTCTATGGTAAAGTTTATTTTCCACGACTTATTATGCCAATAGCAAATGTTGTTTTTGAGGCAGTTCGTACAGGAATAAAATTCCTTGTGTGTGTAGTTGTATGGATATTCTTTTTTGTTCAAAATGAAGCACAATTCATGGGAGCAAAAATGTTATTTTTAATTCCAATAGCTTTAGGTGCGGCGTTAATGGGAATGTCTTGTGGACTGATAATGTCATGCTTGACAATAAAATATCGAGATTTCAACCACCTTACAGGAATTGCAATGTCATTATTATTATATGCATCGCCAGTATTATATTCGACTTCACAACTGTCAGAAAGCTTGCAGAAGGTAGTATATATCAATCCAATGTCATCTTATATTGAAGCTTTCAGATACTGTATGACAGGATGTGGAAGTGTAAATGGTATTGCATTAATTTATAGTACAGTTTTTACGGTTGCTGTTACAATAATTGGACTTATAATGTTTAATCAGACAGAGAAGACATTTATAGATATTATTTAGTTTTTAGAAGATTATATGAGGAACAAATAATGTTTTTTTCCATAATAATACCAGTATACAATGTAGAAAAATATTTGAATTCCTGTATGGAATCTGTTATGAGACAGGAATTTAAAGATTATGAGGTAATTCTCATTGACGATGGTTCGACTGATTCTTCAGGAAAGATATGCGATGAGTGGAAGAAAGAGAATATAACAGTTATTCATCAGCAGAATAAAGGTTTAGATGGTGCTAGGAATACCGGACTTGATGCTGCAAGAGGCGAATGGATTATATTTTTGGATAGTGATGATGAAATATGTGATGACATGCTAATTACATTATATGAAAGAATAATGAAATATCCAGCAGATATGTATTGCTATAATATGGTTAAAATGCATGAAGATGGATGCGAATATGAAAAAGGCATATATCACAACGAACACGAGACAGTATCAGTGGCAGATGAGAAATTACGCTTCAATTATTATGTTGAGCGTTTAGTAAGATATAGTGACAGTTGGGAAGTAATATTTAGATGTTTCAAAAAACAGATTATAGATGAGCACAAATTAAGATTCCAAAAGTGTAGTGAAATTTTCGCAGAGGATCTTGCTTTTACTTTACAATATGTTCTGTGGGCAGAAAAAATTCAAATGCTATGTGATATTATGTATCGATATCGTCAGGTTCCAAAATCTATCATGCATACTTTAGATCAGAGAACAATTCTGCCAAGAATAATAAAACTGATAAAAGCTTTTTATGAACAGGTAGATAAATCGAAACAAAAATATATCAAAAAAAATTTTGCGCAGATTAATATGGGAATACTTGATTTTCATATTTCGCACAAGCTTAATGAGATGTCAATTGAAGAGATAAAATCTCAGATTGATAAAGAGAAAACTGATAAGACTTATAGACAATTAATTGAATATGCCAGTGTAAATGCATACGATAGTCCAAATACTTTTATGTTAAGGCCATGGATATAAATCCATTAGAGAGATAATTTTTAGTGTAATGAAAAGGAAGAATTATGTCTAATATAGATAACAATGAAGCAAATTTAGTTTTAAAAATTGAAAATGTAGGTAAGGATTATATACTTGGAGCTGTAACCGGACAAACATTTAAAGATGCAATAAGAGCTAGAAGAAAAAAAAGAAAAGCTTTTGATGATGCACAAAGCGAGCAAAACGTACATAACCGAAAATTTACAGCCTTAGATGATGTCAGTTTTGAAGTTCGAAGAGGTGAGACAATTGGTCTTATCGGTTCAAATGGTGCAGGAAAATCTACGCTTTTAAAACTAATTTCAAGAATTACAGCACCAACAAGAGGGACAATATATATTGATGGCAAGGTTGCAAGTATGTTAGAGGTTGGAACAGGCTTTCATCCTGAATTAACTGGGCGTGAAAACATCTATCTAAATGGTTCAATACTTGGTATGAGTAAAAAGGAAATAGATGAAAAAATTGATTCAATAATAGAGTTTTCAGAGTGTGGCGATTTTATTGATACTCCGGTAAAAAGATATTCATCTGGAATGTATGTAAAGCTTGCATTCTCAGTAGCATCACATCTTGATTCAGATATTATGATTATGGATGAGGTTCTAGCTGTTGGTGATGTAAAGTTCCAGCATAAATGTCTTAACAAAATGAAAGAAATTGCTGAAACCGAGGGGCGTACGATTCTTTATGTAAGTCATAATATGGATACCATTCATAAGCTCTGTAAGAGATGCATTGTTATGAATCATGGACACCTTGTGTTTGATGGTAGTGTAGATGAAGCTACCAAAATTTATATGGGAGTTGATACTAAAACAGATCATACCGCAGATTTTACAAAATATATGAGACCAGGTTGGTTAGGAAGAGACGATGTTCGTCTTACATGGGCTGATTATCTTGAAAAAGAAGATAACATTGTGACTGGAAATGATTTAGATATTCGAATGAAATGGAAGAATAATGTCGAGGTTAACAATGTTGGAATTCGTGTGGAGCTTATAGGTGATGATGATAAGCCTTTTGCAACAGCTGTATACTATGATGTTTTTTCTGGAAAATCTGGTGAAGAAGGCGAGACAAAGGTCAAGGTAAATTTGAGCAATGTGGTTAATGGTAGCTATCAAACATACTATACATTATTCTGTTTAGATCCGTATGATGAGACAATAGATCTTGATTGTGTACGAGGGATTGATATAACAATCAAGAGAGAAAAGGAAGAACATGTGCTAAATTGGAGAAATAATTCCTGGGGAAATATTAAAATTTAATATAACAGCACATTTTTCTAAAAAATGATAAATTAATAATTTGTAATATTCAAAAAAGTATAAAAATATGCATAAAATATAGGGAGGAAAAGGGTACATAACTGGTACCAAATAGTACGATAATATGAACATGCAGAAGAAAAAAATAGCATTAATAGTTAATATTATATTAGTTGTTGCAGAGATAATAGGATTTATTCTTGTTGCAACAGAGAATGGAATATCATCTCTTAAATATTATACGCAAGATAGTAATATTTTTGTGTTGGTAGCTGCTATGTTATATGTCATTTATTATTTTAGAAGTGAAAAAGCACAAAACGATGAAATTCCATATTACGTAGGATTATTAAAATATATAGCTTCATGCGTTGTTACAGTTACATTTATAGTTGTGCTCACTGTTCTTGCCCCTTCTCGTGTATCACAAGGGCAAGATGCTGTTATTCACGTAATAGTAGGTGGATCAAATTTATTTCATCATGTATTATGTCCGATTCTTTGTGTAATTTCATATATTTTCATTGATAATAATATTTCTATTAATATTAAGGAAAATATATTAGCAACAATACCAACATTCTTATATGGAACAATAACATTAATTCTTAATATTGCAAGAGTTATGGAAGGTCCGTATATTTTCTTATATGTATATGAGCAGTCGGTATTTATGTCAGTATTTTGGTTCATTGCCATAGTTGGTGGAGGATTCTTAATAGCATTTATTATTGGTTGGCTAATCAACAGAAGAAAAAGAGCATAATTTGGAAGAATATAATCCTCCTTGTAATCATATAATTAAGGGTATGATTACAAGGAGGAATTTTTTATGAATCCGTTTTATGAACACGCAAGACCGGCAGATAAACTATATATGGACTGGAATAAAATATATCCAAAACCATATAGAAAAGAAGAGGTAGATCCCTATACAAAAGTCAGAATTATTTTGATGAATGGAACAGAATTTGAGGCAAACTGGTTTAGTCATCAATTTCACAGACATTGTCCAAATAATGATTTGAGAAGGGAGCTTGCTGTTGCAAGACGAGTTGAGCAACAACAGCAAAAAAGAATTGCATGTTTAAAACCCATAAACGAAACAATACTTGAGCATACAATAGGATATGAGCAGTTAGCTGTAGATTTGACTGCTATTTTAGCACAAAGAGAGCCTGATCCTTATGTAGTTAAAGTAATGGATCTTGCTCTGTTAGAAGATTTTGATCATTTGTATAGATATGCAAATCTGCTCGATTTTGAAAAGAGAGTTCATGCTGAAGATCTAGTTGGCTGTTATACTGAAATAATGCCAGGACGCCCAACAATTAGCGAGCATCGCGATCCACATGATAGTGTAAGATATTATTGTGATTTTTCAACTGCGGCACCAATTACAAAATTAAACACTGCAATAATTACGGCAGCTGAACAACAGACGATGAATTATTATATGAATCAATGCGCATTTTATGAGAGTGATCTTGGAAGAAAACTGTATCAGGAAATTGCAATGATAGAAGAACAGCATGTTACACAATATGGAGCGCTTCTTGATACAACATTAAGCTGGTTAGAAAACCTTCTTTTGCATGAATATACAGAATGTTATTTGTATTATTCTTGTATGAATGATGAGATTGATATGTATATTAGGAGAATTTGGGAAGAACATTTTGAGCAGGAACTTAGTCATCTGCATCTTGCCGCACATTTACTCAGAAAATATGAGGGAAAAGAATGGCAGCAGGTAATTCCAAATGGAGAATTTCCAGAGTTACTAAAATTCACACCTCAAAAAGAATATGTAAGAAAGGTATTAAAGGATACTGTATATAATACCGCTTTAAGAGAAAATCCAGCGGTTCCTGTAAGCGAAATGCCTATGAATGCAGACTTTTTTAAATATCAGGCAACCGTTAATCCGAATGTGAATATGGTTGCAAGTCACAATGTAATAAATGAAACAATATGCAGATTCGGACAGGATTATAGATATGAGGATGCCCCTAATCCGATACCAGCACTCAGAGATAGAAATCATGATAACACTGATGTTGGAAGAAAAAGATAAAAATGATGAAAAAAATTGTAAATTATTGAATTTTTTATAAAAAAATAGTACGATGGTATCAGTAATATACGTTTTGGGGAAAACGGGGGGATTTACCATGAAAAAACTAAATATGACAAAGCTTAGTGGCTTAGTGGCAAAAAAACCAAAGGATAGTGGCAAGAATCCAAAAGTTCGTAAAATGCGACTTAGAACTAAAATTATTGTTCCTGCAGCTTTTTTAATTGCAATAACTTGTATTGTCCTTGCAATAACTTCGTATATTGAGACGAAAAAATCTCTTATTTCGGTATGTACTGATGAGGCTGTTTTGGCTGCAATGGTGTCAGCAGAGACCATTAATCCAGAAAAAATACAAGCATTGCAACCTGGAGGTGAAGGCACTTTGGCATATGCTGAAATGTATTCAGCATTAATGGCTAAGAAAGAGCAGTGCGGCATAAAGAATCTTTATACACTTTATACAGATGAAGAAAATGTATATTATGGGGTTGATGCTACAACTGATGATAAGATGCTTATAGGAGATTTATATGATTTGTCCTATAAAAAGGTGTCTTGTGTTTGGGAAGAAGGAACACCATATACAACTGGAAAAATAGAACATAATGTTGTTCTTGTAATCTATCCGATAAAGAATTTTGCAGATAATACGGTGGCGGCAATAGGTTGTGAGTATGACGCAAATCCAATTCAGAAAATGATATATTCTGCACTCTATAAGAGCACAGCCATTTCGTTGTTCTGTATTCTTCTTGCTATTGTTATTCTGGTTACAACGATTAATGTGGTAACAAATAATTTATATAGAGTAAATAGAAAAGTTTCTGATTTGGTATATAATGGTGGGGATTTAACACAGAGACTTGAAGTACATAGTGGTGATGAGCTTGAACTTATTGCGGGAAATGTAAATGGACTTATTGAATATATTAAGAACGTTGTTGTAAATATCTCTAATGGTTCTAAATCAATTAATGAATCATCAGTAGAAATGGTAGAAAGTTTATATACTGCCAAAAATGCAATAAACGAAATTTCCGCTACAATGGAAGAGATGAGTGCTGCAATGCAGGAAACTGCGTCGTCTCTTACAATAATCACTGAGAATGTTAATGAGACTAGTGATGCGGTCGATGAAATTTCAGATTCTTCATTAGAAGGTAAGGAAGCATCTGAGAAAGCGATTGATAGAGCAAGTGAAATTTATAATAAGGCTGTAAAAGCCCAGGAAAGAGCGACTACCGAAGTTGCACTTCTAGCAGAGAAAATGACTGAGCAGATTGAACAGTCAAAACAGGTTTCTCAGATAAATGCGCTCACACAGAATATTCTGGATATTGCCTCTCAGACAAATCTTCTTGCGCTTAATGCTTCAATAGAAGCCGCTAGGGCAGGGGAGAGCGGAAAGGGGTTTGCTGTAGTTGCAGATGAAATTGGAAAATTAGCTTCAAATTCGGCAGAAGCAGCAGGATGTATTCAGAAGGTATCGGATGAAGTAATTAAGGTTGTAGATGGTCTTGCAAAAGAATCAGAGAAATTGATTAGTTTTCTTAATGATGTTACCTTAAAAGGTTACGAAGACCTATTAAATACAAGTAGTGATTATAGAAATGATATTCAGGGTATGAGTGATAGAATGGAGAGCTTCCATAATATGGCAAAGAATCTTGCGGTAAATATGGATAATGTAAAAGGTTCTATCGGATCTATCAATTGTGCAATAGAAGAGTCTACAGCGGGAATTAACAATGTGGCAACATCATCATCAGAGTTAGTTGGAAAGATGGAAGATATTGATAACAAAGCTGTAACAAACAAAGATGTTGCACAGAACCTCGACAACGAAGTTGATAAATTTAAAGTATGATAAAAAAGAAGGAGATTCTTAATGAATCTCCTTCTTTTGGCTATAAATAATGGATATATTATAATTCTACAACAATAAACTGATATCCATCTAATAAAAGATTGCATCCATTTTGTTTGACATCAGTAAGATTGTTGATAAGAACTTTCTTAATTTCACATGGAAGTTGAACAGTCTGGGAATCGGTCTGGAAGTTTGCAATAATCAAAATATCTTTATCTGCAACACGTCTATATGCCAGAAGATTGTGCTGTTCTTCTTTATATGGTTCAAAGCTTCCATAAATAATTGTATTTGAATATTCAGGACTTTTTCTTAATCTAATAAGGCTACGGTAAAAATTCCATACAGAAAGCTCATCATCATGCTGTTTGGCAAGATTAATATCTGAATAATTTGGATTTACCTTAAGCCATGGTGTACCAGTTGTAAATCCAGCATTTTCCTTATCATTCCATTGGAATGGAGAACGTGCATTATCACGAGAACGCATTGAAACTGCTTTTAGTGCTTCATCAGGAGTAAGACCTGCATCAAGGGCAACTTGATATTCGTCCTTGGTAGAGCAGTCATCGATATCATCAATACTGTCGAATTTGCTATAGTTTTCCATACCAATTTCCTGTCCCTGGTAAATGAATGGAAGACCAGGCATAAGGAAGTTTACACCACCAAGAAGCTTCTTGCTTGCATCGCATAAATCTTCTTTTGGAATATAGTGGGATACACCTCTTGGTTCATCATGATTTTCAATAATATTTGATAGAAAACCAATTCCATCAACTCTTCTATGAGCTCTGAAAATTGCTTCCTTATATTGCTCTGCAGTTACAGGCTTAGCATCATACCAACCATTAAAACTTCCACCAAGAATAGCTTCTGCAAAATCGAACATAGAAGAGAAGTAGCCATCTTCTCCAATGAAAAGAGGAATTTCTTCATCTTTTTCATTAAATACTTCACCAACTGCAAATGCATCATATTTTTGGAAAGTTTCTCTTGCCATTTCACCTAAAAATTCACCGATTCCGGTAGCTTCAGCAAGCATGTTAAATATTCCTGAAAGTCCATCTTCTCTGTCAACTGGGTAGTCACTAAAAGGAAGTTTCTTTTTTATATTTATGATTGCATCAATTCGAAAACCACCAAGTCCTTTATCGAGCCACCAGTTAATCATTTTATATACTTCTTTACGAAGTTCAGGATTCTCCCAATTCAAATCAGGTTGCTTTTTATGAAATACGTGAAGATAAATTTTGTCGTCGTGTCCAGGAAGTTTATCCCAACAAGGACCACCAAAATAACTTCTCCAGTTACATGGAAGTTTATCGCCTTCTTTGTAGTCTTTAATATAGAAAAATTTTCCATAAGGTCCGTCAGGATCTTCACAAGCTTTTTTGAACCATTCATGTTCGTCAGAGCAGTGATTTACTACAAGATCCATAACAATATACATATCTCTTTTCTTTGCTTCAGAGATAAGCTCGTCCATATCGTCCATTGTTCCAAATCGTGGATCAATATCATAGTAATCAGAAATATCATATCCTTGATCTGCGAGAGGAGAGCGATATATTGGAGAGAGCCAGACAATGTCAACTCCAAGTTCCTTAAGATAATCAAGTTTGTTGATTACTCCACGAAGGTCTCCAATTCCATCTCCATTACTGTCCATAAAACTCTTTGGATAAATCTGATAAGCTGTTTTATCATGCCACCATTTTTTCTTCATTATTACCCCCCTATATATATGTTTTATTATTTCAGTTTCTATAATTGAAAAATAACATATATATAGAGGGAGGTAAATAGGTTATGGAGATAACCTGCAAAACAAACAAAAACAAGTATGACAATTTGTCTAAAATGTATAGAATAATCAAGCTGAATCTCTAGGTAATAATTCTACACCTAGTGTAATACTTTCAGGTTTAAAACTATCATCAGTAAGTAAACGGATTAATACATCTACAGCTGTTTTTGCTCTTTTTTGTATATCCTGATTAATTGTAGTAAGAGAAGGTGATGCCCAACGATTTCCATACATAAGTCCATCAAAACCGCATATGCCAATATCATCTGGAATCTTTACCCCGGAAGAAGTAAGGAAACTTAGTGCTTCCATGGCAAAAAAATCAGAAAGAAAAAAAGCTGCCGTTTTATTTTTGAAAGGAATATGTCTAAGAAGTTCAGAATAATATCTATTACGTTGTTCTAAACTTTCGCCAATCATATTAAATTGCATTTTTTTCTTTTTATTTGAATTATAATCACGAAATGCATCTTTGACACCTTCCCAGCGAAGATGATCATTTCCATAATCTCTATTACCACAAATCAGAATATTTTCATATCCTTGTTCAAGTAAATATCTTCCCATCAAATATCCACCTGAATGGTTGTCAATACCAATATTAGGTACTTGTCCGTTTTTTCGTTTTTGCTCATGGGCATCAATAGAGATAAAAGGTTTATTTATAAGAGAAAACAGTTTTTCGCAGTTGCTTTCCGAAAAAGTAATGGAAATAACACCATCGACATTCCATGTAGTAACCATATTAAAAATATCATCAACATCCGAGGCCGTATATAGCATCATGTAATAACCAGCCTCACGCAAATAGCACTCAATAAATCCAACCATTTCTCCATAAAAAGGATCAGCGAGAATTGAATGTTCGAATAATTTGTGTGAATTGACAACTACAGCAATAAGCTTTGAATTGTTTTTGCAGGGTAATTTATTCCTCTGTGGAAGTTCATACCCCATTTCTGTAATCAATTTGTTGATTTTCTCCATGTTTTCGGGAGAAACTTTTTTTGTGTTTTTGTGTATAACATTTGAAACAGTAGTAGTACTAACACCAGCCTGCTCTGCAATTTCTTTAATAGTAGTCATAAGTACTCCAAAAATATATTATGATTAGATAATTTTATCATAAGACAACTAATAACAAAAGGAGATGACAAAAGTATACAGATATGGTAAAATGTTAAATATTTTTGGGAAACTAGGAGGAAGAGTTATGACAAAAACCATAGCAATTATTTTAGCTTTCATTTGCTATCTGGGAATGATGATTATTGTCGGTCTTCACACTATGCGTAAGACGAAGGCTGCGGATGATTATTTTTTAGGAGGAAGAGGTTTATCTGGTCCGGTAGCAGCCTTATCTGCTCAGGCGTCAGATATGTCAGGATGGCTTTTAATGGGTCTTCCGGGATCAATGTATGCGCTTGGTACAGGGCAGGCGTGGATTGCAATCGGTCTTCTTATTGGAACAATTATTAACTGGTTGATAATTGCCAAGCCACTTCGTGCATATACAATTGTAGCTGGTAATTCTCTTACATTACCAGAATTCCTTACAAATAGATATCATGATAACAAAAATATTCTAAAAACAGTTTCGGCTGTTGTAATTGTTATATTTTTCCTTGTTTATACAGCATCTGCACTTGCGGCAGGTGGAACACTTTTTGAAACAGTATTAGGATGGGATTATCATGTTGCACTTCTTGTTGGTGCAATTGTAATCTTAACTTATACTCTTATGGGTGGATTTCTTGCTGTTTGTACAACAGATTTTATTCAAGGTAGTTTAATGCTTATGGGCTTATTAATCGTTCCAATTCTTGCATTTTTCTTTATTGATGGAAATTTCATGGATGTTCTTTCATCCACAGGGGTAAATAGTGAACACTATCTTAGTCTTATGTATAATGGAGATCATCCTATCACTGCAGTTGAGATTATTTCTAATCTTGCATGGGGGCTTGGATATTGTGGAATGCCACATATCCTTATAAGATTTTTTGCAATTAAGAGTGGAGATGAGGTAAAGAAATCAGCCAGAATTGCAATTATCTGGGACATTATTGCAAGTGTGATGGCACTTATAGTAGCAATTGTTGGCCGTGCCTTTTTAGCACCAGTTATACTTGGAGAGACTGAAGGGGCTTCAGGTTCAGAATCTGTATTTATCGAGATGATTCAGAAAATATTTATGGATTACCTTCCTCTTGCATTTGTTGGTGGAATTTTTCTTTGTGGAATTTTGGCGGCTATTATGTCAACAGCAGATTCACAGCTTCTTATGTGCTCATCATCGATTTCACAGGATATTTATAAGGGACTAATTAAGAAGGATGCAAAAGATGAGCATGTATTAAATCTTGGTCGTATAGCAACATTTGCAATTGCAATTATTGCAATTGTAATTGCGTGGGATCCTGAAAGTTCTGTAATGGCTCTTGTATCTGATGCGTGGGCTGGGTTAGGAGCATCATTTGGTCCACTTATTGTAATGAGTCTTTTCTGGAAAAGAACAAACCTTCCAGGTGCTATTGCTGGACTTGTATCAGGAGCTGCAACTGTAATTGTATGGGATTATTTACCAATAGTTGGAGGTAGCACAATTGCTTCCGCAACAGGACTTTATTCATTATTTGTAGGATTTATCGTTAGCTTGCTTTGCATCATTATAGTAAGTTTGTTGACAAAAGCACCAGATGAATCAATTTTAAAAGAATTTGAAGATTATAAAAAATACACAGACTAGTCCATTTGTACTATATGCACAAAAAACAAAGCTTTATATTATGAGATATGCGCATTGAAAAAATAGTACTTTAGAGCTATACTAGGTATAGCTTTTTAGGGGAAAGCAAATTTTGGGGGATTAGAAAAGCAGCTTACACATAAGCTGCTTTTTGTTTTTTGGTGAAAAACATATGGGGGAGAAAACTTATGAAATATAATATTGATTTTGAAGTCGCGGCAGCAGTTTTTTTAGTTCTTTTCTATTTTTTTCATAAAATTCAGTTTTATACAAATACAAAAGGAAGTAAATTATTTCAAAAAATAATTATTTCATTACTGATTGCATGCATTACAGATTTTGTAACTGCTTTAAGTATTTCGTTTCCATACAGCGTGCCAGTAAGTGTAAATGTGTTGCTTAACACAATTTACTTTGAAGTTGCTCCTTTTAGTACTTTTCTTGTCATTTTATATCTGGAGTCTGTACTAGAATCAGAAAAAGATTTCAAATTGTTAAATTCAATTAATATTTTTATTTATTGTGTATATACATTCATGGTTTGCTCAGGTCCGTTATTGAATACCATGTTTTATTTTGATGAGAATAGACAGTATCAGCATGGTCCTTTATATGTTTTTTTGTATATAGTCCCAATGTTATACACATTAGTAGCAATTATACTTCTTTTGAGAAATCGAAAAGGTTTTAAAAAATATTACTTTATCTCGTGTATTTTATTCATCTTTATCTCTGAAGGTGGACTGGCTCTTCAGCTACTTATTTTGGGAGAAACACTTGTTAGTTATTTTTTCTCTGCAATAGCAATAATTATTCTTTTGTTTTCTATGGAAACTCCGGATTATCAGAAATTAATGTTCACTATGGATGAGCTGGATAAAGCAAAGAAAGAGGCAGATGAAGCAAGAACGGAGGCTGAAAATGCCAATAAGGCAAAAAGTATTTTTCTTGCAAATATGTCTCATGAAATAAGAACTCCAATTAATGGAATAATGGGAATTGATGAAATAGCACTTAGAGAAGTTTCAGAAGATAATATGAAGCAATATCTTCTTGATATTCGAGATGCAAGTAAGTCATTGCTGGCACTTATTAATGATATCCTAGATGTATCCAAAATTGAGTCAGGAAAAATGGAGATAGTTAAAGAAGAATATTCTCTTAATAAATTAATCTATAGCATTATGAATGTTATTATGTTCAAAGCAGAGTCAAAAGGTTTAAAACTTGATATCTCAAATAATCCTGATATTCCAGAAATGTTATTAGGAGATGAAGGAAGAATAAGACAAATTTTAATTAATTTATTATCAAATGCAATAAAATATACTCAGGAAGGTTCGGTATCATTATATGTTGATTATAAAATTGTCAACAAAGAAGAAATAAATGTTATTTTTAAGGTAAAGGATACTGGAATAGGAATTAAAGAAGAAGATAAGCCCAAAATTTTTGGTCGATTTGAGAGAGTAGATATTGTAAAGAATAGAAATATCGAAGGAACTGGTATAGGACTTTCACTTTCAAAACAGCTTACAGAGCTTATGAAAGGAACCATATCTTTTGATAGTATATATGAAAAAGGAACTGAGTTTGTAGTCGTCTTACCACAAAAAATTGTAAATAATGAACCAATGGGCAAATTTTCAGGAAAGAAAAAAGAAGACAATTTAATAGTAAGATATGATGATTTTGAAGCTCCTGATGCAAAAATCCTTGTGGTAGATGATATTGCATTAAATTTAAAAGTTATGCTTGGCCTTTTGAAGGATACAAAAATTCAAATCGATACAGCGGAGGATGGACCAAGTTGTTTGGAACTGGCAAAAAATACAAAGTATGATTTGATCCTTCTTGATCATCTTATGCCGGAAATGGATGGAATTGAAACATTACATATATTAAAAAACAGCCCCAAAAATTTGAATTATACAACACCAGTAATTGCATTGACTGCAAACAGTACAACAAATGCAAGAAAATTTTATATGGTTGAAGGATTTGATGATTATTTAACTAAACCAATGGAATTAGAATTGTTATTTAAAATGATAAAAGAATATTTGCCATCAAATAAGATGATTCTTTTTTAATATGGCTATGGATTATAATCTGATTGTTTGATATACTTAAATATAATCAATTAGGAAATTGTTACTAGTTGTCAGGGGGTGTAAAATGAATAATGATAATTATATTATCAGCGACACAGGATTACAGAAGACGCATGATAAGTTCGGAAAACTTGTAATAGTATGTTGCGTGATTATGATAGCTATACTGATTTTTTTGGGTGTAATGGCAATTATTGTGTAGAAGGATTTTAGTGCTATGAGGGACAAAGAATACTATAAGAGAAGAATATATGAAATAGTTGAAGTTTCAAAAGATAATGATAGTGCGAGTAAAGCATATGATACAATGATACTGGTTTCAGTAGTTGTTGGGTTAATTCCTCTTACAATGAAAAATGAGAATGCCTATGCAAAATATATAGATATTATTGTGGCAATAATTTTTTTATTTGACTATTGTGTTAGAGTTTATACCTCAGATTATAAGATGGGAGTAAAAAGCTATAAGTCATATATTGCATATGGAATTACACCGATGGCATTGATAGATTTATTGTCGGTTGTTCCAATTTTATCATTATTTTTTCCAAACTCTGTAACACTTAGATTGTTTAGAATTTTTAGGGTTTTTAGAGTTTTAAAACTTATAAGATATTCAAAGACAATGGTAACAATTGAAAATGTAATAAGAAAAGTAAAATCACAATTATTTGCAGTATTGATTTTAACATTAATTTATATTACATCTTCAGCAATGCTGGTATTTCAGCTTGAACCCAATTTGTTTGAACATTTTTTTGATGCATTATATTGGGCAACCATCTCTATTACAACCATTGGATATGGAGATATTTCTCCGGTTACAACTGTTGGACGATTAATAACTATGATATCAGCTCTTGTCGGGGTTGCAGTTATTGCATTGCCATCAGGTATAATTACGGCGGCATATATGGATGAAATAAAGCGTAAGAAGAGTAAACTAGAATTATAGGCGAAGGAGTAATGATTTGTTATTTCAGGATTTGGCAATTGGACAGAGTCTGTCGCTTGAAATGGTTTGGGAAAATACAAAATATAATCTGGATGCAATAACAGTAGGGAAAAATAATACGGGAGTACTTATTGCTCCTTTAGAAAATCAGGATGATACTATCCTGGTTATTAGACAAAGGATACGACATTTGACTTTCAGTATTTACACAATAAATGAAAATGGAGACAGAATTTCATGGAAGAATGTCAAAGTTTATCCGATGACATACAAAGACAGAATATATTTTGCATGTGGAACAAATCTTTTTAATGCAAAAGCAGAAAGTAGTGAGCGTCGTAATGATAAGAGAGTTGGATTAGATATTAATGGTGAAATTCAATATGGTGAGGGCAAAGTTGAAGGATTAATACATGATGTAAGTGATAGCGGAATATCATTCGAGGTAGACTCGGATGTAGTTTTTGATAACACGAGAGTGTATGTAGGATTTAAAGATGTAATTAATGAAAATGATTTTTCGATTTGTGAAGTAGCAAGAATTGTTAGAAATTGCCCAAATGGAGATAAAACATTATATGGATGCCGATTGATGAATCCAAGTAAGGATTATCTTACATATATGTATTTTAAAAGAATGTCATTACGCGCAAATGTAAAAAAAGACAATGATGATAATCAGGGGGAGACAGATGAGTAAGAAGACACAGGAAATGATTTTTCAAGAGAGATTTAATAGACATAAAGATGAACTCAAATGGCTTTATATGGAAATGTATGGTAATGATTCAATGTATGCTGAATTAGAAAGCCAGATGAGACTCTTTTACAAGGAGAGAAATTCACAACTTAAAAAAATTGATATCGAAAGGGAAGAAAATCCTAATTGGTATAAAAGTAACAATATGATGGGAATGTGTTTCTACATTGATAATTTTGCTGGGGATTTAAAAGGTGTAAAAGAAAAAATTCCGTATATTGAGGACTGTGGAGTAAACTATGTTCATTTAATGCCTTTTCTTGATACTGTAGATGGAAAATCAGACGGAGGATATGCAGTAGCAGATTTTAGAAAAGTTAAACCTGAACTAGGAACAATGGAAGATTTAGCTGAGTTTACAACAGAATGTCATAAGAAAGATATCAGTGTATGTATGGACTTTGTCATGAACCATACTTCAGAGGATCATGAGTGGGCAAAGAAAGCAAGACAAGGTGACGGAGAATATATGAGCCGTTATTTTTTCTGTGAGAATGATAAAATTCCCAAAGAATATGAAAAGACAGTTCCTCAGGTATTCCCAGAGACTGCACCAGGTAATTTTACATGGTTACCAGAGATTAATCATTATGTTCTTACAACATTTTATCCATATCAGTGGGATTTAAATTACAAAAACCCTAGAGTTTTTAATGAAATGATGTATAATTTTTTATATCTGGCAAATCAGGGAATTGATATTTTCAGAATTGATGCTGTTCCATATATATGGAAAGAGCTTGGGACGGATTGCAGAAACAGACCAAGAGTTCATACAGTTGTAAGACTTATGAGAATGATTGGTGAGATTGTATGTCCGGGTATTATATTCCTTGGTGAGGTTGTAATGGAACCACAAAAGGTAGTTCCATATTTCGGTACAATCGAGAAGCCGGAATGTCATATGTTATATAATGTTACAACTATGTGTACAATTTGGCACACATTAGCTACAAGAAATGTCAAGTTATTAAAAAGACAACTTGATACAATTTATAGTCTGCCAAAAGAATATGTCTTTTTAAATTATTTAAGATGTCATGATGATCTTGGATGGGGACTTGATTATGAAATTCTCAGTGAGGATGGAATGACACAAGGCCCACACAAAAAGTACTTAAATGATTACTATCTTGGAAGAGACGGTGGAAGCCATAGTAGAGGTGAGTTATATAACTATGATCCAGTAACAGGAGATGCGAGATTCTGTGGAACAACAGCGTCAATGTGTGGAATAGAAGCTGCAATAGAAGAGAAGAATAAGTTTGTATTAGGAGATGGAATTAAGCAGGATATTATGCTTCATGCATTTATGATGGCACAGTCTGGTATTCCAATTCTATACAGTGGAGATGAAATTGGTCAGCTAAATGATTACACATACAAAGAGGATCCTAATAAAAAGGCAGATTCAAGATATGTCCATAGAGGAAAACTCGACTGGGAAGCGGCAGATAAGAGAAAGAATCCAAAAACAGTAGAGGGAAAAATATTCTCACAACTTAAGAAATTAGAAGAGATAAGAAAGCGTGAGAAGGCTTTTGTTTCAAATGCAGACTGTTGGACAGTAGAGACTTATGATGATTCGATTATTTGTATTGGAAGATACTATGATGGAGATAAAATTTTTGGAATTTTCAACTTCAGTGAGGACAACAGAATAGCATGGATTGATGAGAAGGATGGTATTTATAGAGATTTAATTACAGGGGATACAAGAAGGGCTAGTGGCGTAGAAATAGCTGCGCATGGATTTATTTTCCTTAAAAAGATATAATGTATAAAATAAAAGGAAAATGAGGATGAAAATTTGTTTATTAGAGATTATTTGCAGGAAAAGAAAATAATTACAGATGGAGCTTTGGGTACATATTACGCTAGTAAATACAATGCACCAGAAGAAATACCGGAGAGAGCCAATATTAATTATCCAGACCGGATAAAATCAATACACCAAGAATATATTGTTTCTGGTGCCAGGCTAATCAGAACAAATACATTTGCAAGCAATACAGTAATATTAGAGGATAATATTTCAAATGTAGTGGGTAATATTCGGATGGCTGTAAAATTGGCTAATTGCGCAGTTGACGAATACAGTGATAATGTTCCGCTATTTGTGTCTGGAGATATCGGACCAATTCCATCTCCGGCATTTATAGAAAGAGATAGTGTCATAGAGGAATATAAAATACTGGCAAAGACTTTTATAGAGGAAGGTCTGTCAGTGCTGACTTTTGAATCCTTTCCTGAATTAGAAGTGATTATTCCAGCAATAAAATATGCAAAGGATTTTGCAAGCGAGAAGGGAATAGATTTATTTATTATTGTACAATTTGCAATAAATCAGTTTGGTTATTCAGCAACTGGTCTATCAGCAAGAAAATTAATTGAGGACGCATCTAAGATAAGTGAGATAGATGCAATAGGATTTAATTGTGGAATTGGTCCTGCACATATGCATAGTATAATGGAAAAAATAAATTTTCCAGAAGATAAATATATTACCTCAATTCCAAATGCAGGCTATCCAAGAATAAGCAGAAATCAGATAAAATATTCAAACACTAAGAATTACTTTGCTGAAAAAATGCAACAGCTTGCGGATTTTGGCAGTGACATTATAGGAGGATGCTGTGGAACAAATCCTTCATATATTGAAAGCTTGTCCCAAAATCTTGATATAATGCAAAAACCAAGAAAAAATATTTTATCACCCGATGCTGGTAAAAACAAAATTCAAATTAGAAAAGGTTTTATTTATGATGAAGATGGAAATCGTAAGAATAAAAAACTGATTGCAGTCGAACTCGCACCACCTTTTGACTGTAATGATGAAAAACTTCTAGAGTCAGCACATGAACTTTCGAATTTAGATATTGATGTGCTTACATTCCCAGATTCGCCATCAGGAAGAACAAGAGTAGATTCAGTTCTTATGGCTTCAAAGGTTCATCAGGAAACTGGAATTGCGGTAATGCCGCATATATGTTGCAGAGATAAAAATGCAGTAGCTATGCGTTCGTTATTTTTGGGTGCACAAATAAACGACATACATAATGCCTTGATAATTACTGGTGATCCATTGCCACAAGTTGCAAGAGAAACCGTAAAAGCTGTATTTAACTTTGATTCTACAGGTTTGATGAGCATAGTTAAGGAGATGAATGAAGATAGTTTTTCATCTTATCCATTATCATATGGCGGAGCAATCAATCAGAATCGAAGAAATATAGAAATTGAAATTAGCAGAGTAAAAAAGAAAATTGATTGTGGCGCAGAATTTTTCCTTACGCAGCCAGTGTTTAGTGAACAGGATGTAGAGAGATTAAGACGCATCAAGCAGGAAACTGGAGCTACAATCCTATGTGGAATTATGCCACTGGTAAGTAGAAGAAATGCTTTATTTATGAAAAATGAAATAGCAGGAGTAAATGTAACCGATGAAGTCGTAAATATGTATCCTGAGACCGGTACAAAACAGCAGGGAGAGGCAGTAGGAATTGAACTTGCCAAGAAGATGATGTCAGCAACAGAAGATTTTGTTGATGGATACTACTTCTCATTCCCATTTAATAGAACTTATATGTTACATGATATTTTAGGTAAATAATATTAAAAAAGAGTGGAGCATCCTATGGAAAGTTCCACTCTATATTTATACCATTATGCTTCCAGTTATTTGTATCTTCATCATATTCATCTACCATAATGTATTGATATTCACTAGAAGTCTTAAGAGCATCATATACATATCTAAGGGGGATCCAGCTTCTGTTATTTGTAGGAGAACCAGGTTCGGCAAGAAAAACTTCTTCTGTGTCAGGATTAAAACTCCAAATGTTTACATAATGGCCGCTCGTGTCCTTCCAAAAAGTATCATCATCATAGCTGCTTACTAAAACAATAGCAGAAATTCCTTGTTTCATTTGCTCTCTAAAATCCTCATAAGTATCAGGTTTATAGTAAAGGTCACATACGAAACCGCATTTTTTTAGAGTAACCTTCATATCTCCCCAGCTAATAGCACCTATTTTTCTTGTAGGACTATATCCGGAATTTTCTATTGCATAATTGAACATATCGATTGGAGAACATTCATAATCAGAAACTGTTGAGTAAATATTTGCCATACAGCAAAGTCCACACCCGAAGCTGCCAAAAGAATTACCGTTATATGTATATTCGCACCAGCTGCCTGACCATGTATAATTTTTGCTCCAGGCTTTAGGACCTTGAAGAAAAGTATATATTTTATCTTCAGGAATCATACTTGGATAACCATAATCTTCATAATACTTTTCCAAATCAAATGTCCTAAAACTATTTTCTTCAAAAGCTGTTACTCCAGCAACAATACTAATGTTTGAATAGTCAAAATCTGTGTTTTTATCATCTTTTGTATTTGGGGTGAGGACAATAACTAAAGATAATAAAAGTAAAATAAATATTTTTTGTTTTTTCATATAAAAATTTTAACATAGAGGCAAAAAAACTTGCAATAGAAACTTCATTGTGATACCATTCTAAAAGGTATGTGAGATATCATATTAGCCCACTTCATTTAGAAGTTAAGCCCAGACGGACAGGCGGGGCGGTTGCCGAGCGTGGGAAACCACATTATTGATTGAGTTAAAAGCTCAAATTTTATAAGTTGATTACTTTATAATCAGTGCACATGCACATCATCTTGTGAAACGGTCAATAAAAGGCAACATCAAGCTTTAGACAGACATGAAAAGAATTTTTTTAGACAGGTGATGCAAAAGTGTTACCTGTCTTTTTTGTTATAATTTTAGTAATATACCACATAGGAAAAGGTGGAGAAACATATGGATAAGAATAGACAGCAAAGAGCTCCAATTTATGAGGCACTAGAGACTTTTAAAAAGAAAAGAGTCGTACCATTTGATGTACCAGGACATAAAAGAGGTAGAGGAAATCCTGAGCTTGTATCTTTATTAGGAGAAAAATGTGTAGGTCTTGATGTAAATTCGATGAAGCCTCTCGACAACCTATGTCATCCAGTATCCGTAATAAGAGAAGCAGAAGAATTAACGGCCGAAGCATTTGGCGCAGAAAATGCATTCCTGATGGTTGGAGGAACAACATCAGCAGTTCAGGCAATGATTTTATCAACGTGCAAGGCTGGAGATAAAATAATACTTCCTAGAAACGTACATAAGAGTGCATTAAATGCAATGGTATTATGTGGAGCAATTCCGGTTTATGTTAATCCTGAAGTCAATTCAAAACTTGGAATCTCGCTTGGTATGGAAGTAAGCCAGGTACAAAAAGCAATTGAAGAAAATCCAGACGCAAAGGCTGTACTTGTAAATAATCCTACTTATTATGGTATTTGTTCAGATATATGTTCAATTGTAAAAGCTGCACATGCAAAAGGAATGAAAGTATTAGCAGATGAAGCACATGGAACACACTTGTATTTTGGAAAAAATCTTCCTATTTCAGGAATGGCAGCAGGTGCAGACATGGCAGCGATTTCAATGCATAAATCAGGAGGAAGTCTTACACAGAGCTCAATATTGCTTACAAATAAAGGCGTAAATGCTGATTATGTAAGACAGATTATTAACCTTACCCAGACTACAAGTGCATCATACCTTTTATTATCAAGTCTTGATATTTCTAGAAGAAATCTTGCGTTAAGAGGAGATGAGTCATTTGCAAAGGTTACCGAGATGGCAGAATATGCACGACAGGAAATTAACTCTATTGGCGGTTATTACGCATATGGAAGAGACTTGGTAAATGGTAGAAGTATATATGATTATGATGTGACAAAGTTATCAATCTATACATTGGATGTAGGACTTGCCGGTATAGAAGTATATGATTTGCTACGTGATGAATATGATATCCAGATTGAATTTGGAGATATTTGTAATATTCTTGCATATATTTCAATTGGAGATAGACTTCAGGACATTGAAAGATTAGTAGGGGCTTTAGAAGACATCAAGAGACTCTACAGTAAAGACAAGACAGGATTATTATCAGGTGAGTATGTTAATCCGAAAGTTGTAGCATCACCACAGCAGGCATTTTATTCACCAAAGAAGGCTGTAACAATTAAGGACTCTGTAGGCTGTATAAGTGGAGAGTTTGTTATGTGTTATCCACCTGGAATTCCAATTTTGGCACCAGGAGAACTTATTACAGAAGAGATAGCTGAGTATATTTTATATGCAAAAGATAAAGGTTGCTCAATGCAGGGAACACAGGATCCTAATGTGGAACATTTAATGGTACTTGATAAATAATACATGCACAAAGGGAGGCAATTAGTTATGCAGATATGGTTTTCGGAATATCATACACTTAATGCAAAACTTGATGTTCGAATAGAAAAACAGTTATTTTCGGGAGAAAGTGAATTCCAGAAGATAAATGTTTTTCAGTCATATGAATTCGGTAAATTCGTATCTTTAGATGGAGAGATTGTATTCTCTGAAGCTGATGAATTTATATATGATGAGATGGTAACACATGTACCAATGGCAGTTCATCCAAATGTAAGAAATGTTCTTATCATTGGTGGTGGTGATGGCGGTGTTGCAAAAGAGCTTATTGGCTATCCAACAATAGAACACATTGATGTGGTTGAAACAGACAAGATGTTTGTAGATGTTTGCAAGGAGTTTTTCCCAGAATCAGCAGCTGGTCTTGAGGATCCAAGGATAAGCATGCATTATGATGATGGATTAAGATTTTTAAGACGAAAAAGTGATGAATACGACTTGATTATTAATGATTCAACAGATCCGTTGGGACATACAGAAGGTTTATTTACAAAAGAATTTTATGGAAGTTGTTATAAGGCCTTAAAAGATGATGGAATAATGGTATATCAGCATGGAAGTCCATTCTATGATGAAGATGAAGTGGAATGTAGAAAAATGCATCGTAAAGTATATAAATCATTTCCAATAAGTCGTGTGTATCAGGCGCATATTCCAACATGTCCATCTGGATATTGGTTATTTGGATTTGCATCAAAAAAATATCATCCACTAAATGACTTCAATCCGGCAAAATGGGAAGAATTAGGGTTAAAGACCTGGTATTATACAACAAATTTGCATCAAGGAGCATTCATGCTTCCTAAATATGTAGAAGATTTATTAGAGGAGGAAGAAGAAAAATGAGTAGATTATTAATTATTGGATGTGGTGGAGTTGCATCTGTAGCAATCAGAAAATGCTGCCAGAATAGTGAAGTTTTTACAGAAATTATGATTGCAAGCCGCACTAAATCAAAATGTGATGACTTAAAAGCAAAAATCGAAGGAACAACAACTACAAAGATTACAACTGCCAAGGTAGATGCAGATAACGTAGAAGAGTTAAAAGAACTTATCAATTCATATAAACCTGATGCTGTACTTAATGTGGCACTTCCATATCAGGATCTTACAATAATGGATGCATGTCTTGCCTGCAAAGTTGATTATATTGATACAGCAAACTATGAGTGTGAGGATACAGAGGATCCACAATGGAGAGCAATTTATGAAAAACGTTGTAAGGATTTAGGATTCACAGCATACTTTGATTATTCATGGCAGTGGGCATACCAGGAGAGATTTAAAGAGGCTGGAATAACAGCAATTTTAGGAAGCGGATTTGATCCAGGAGTTACATCAGTATTCTCAGCATATGCGCTTAAACATTACTTTGATGAAATACATACAATTGATATCCTTGATTGTAATGGTGGAGATCATGGATATCCATTTGCTACAAACTTTAACCCGGAGATTAATCTTCGCGAAGTTTCGGCAAATGGTTCATATTGGGAAAATGGACATTGGATAGAAACAGAACCGATGGAATGGAGAGCAAAGTATAACTTTGATCAGGTTGGACAAAAGGATATGTATCTTCTTCATCATGAGGAAATTGAGTCTCTTGCCAAGAATATTCCGGGAATTAAGAGAATTAGATTCTTTATGACATTCGGACAGAGCTATCTTACACATATGAAATGTTTAGAGAATGTAGGAATGTTGCGTACAGATCCGGTAATGGTAGATGGAAAGGAAATTGTTCCAATTCAGCTTCTTAAAGAACTACTTCCAGACCCAGCCTCACTCGGACCTCGTACAGTTGGAAAAACAAATATTGGATGTATTTTTACCGGGGTAAAAGATGGTAAGGAAAAGACTATTTACATTTACAATGTATGTGACCATCAGGAATGCTACAAAGAAGTTGAGTCACAGGCTATTTCATATACTACAGGTGTACCAGCTATGATAGGTTCAATGATGGTAGTCACAGGTCTTTGGAAAAAACCAGGAGTATTCAATCTTGAAGAGATGGATCCAGATCCATACATGGAAGCGCTAAACAAATTCGGGCTCCCATGGCAGGTGGTTGAGAATCCAGAGATAGTAGACTGCTACAAGACAGCTGATGAGTCAGTACATATGAAATAGTCTAATGTGTTGAAGTTATATTACAAGAAATGAGAGAAAAAATGACATTCAATGAATTGAGAACACCATGCTATGTAATAGATGAAGTAAAACTCGAACAAAATCTCAAAATCCTAAAAGGGGTTATGGATAGAACTGGCGCTAAAATTCTTCTTGCACAGAAGGCCTTTAGCGCCTTCTATGAATATCCACTTATTTCAAAATATCTTGCAGGAACAACATCAAGTGGATTGTACGAAGCAAAACTAGCACATGAAGAGATGGAAAAAGAAAATCATGTATTTTGTCCTGCTTTCTTACAAGAAGAGATGGATGAACTCGTTTTAATCTGTGATCATATAGTTTTTAATTCAATAAACCAATACCAAATGCATAAGCAAAAAATTAAATCACACCCGGGAGTGAGTGTGGGATTAAGAATAAATCCAGAGTGTTCAACCCAGGAGGGACATGCTATATATGATCCATGCGCAAAAGGTTCGCGACTAGGAATTACAAGAGATATTTTGGATGAAGCAATAGAAAAAGGTTTCGATTTTAGTGAGATAGAAGGACTTCATTTTCATACATTATGTGAGCAGAATTCTGATGATCTCAAAATTACCTTAGATGCGATAGAGGCTTCATTTGGCGATTTGTTGTACAAGATAAAATGGCTTAATATGGGTGGAGGACACCATATAACAAGAGAAGATTATGATATCGAAAAATTAGAAAAATGTATCGTTTACATGAAGGAAAAATATAACCTTGAAATATATTTAGAACCAGGAGAAGCAATTGCATTAAATGCTGGATATCTTAAGACAACAGTTCTTGATCTTGTAGAAAATGGTGGGATAAAGATATTAATACTCGATACATCGGCAGCCTGTCATATGCCAGATGTTCTAGAAATGCCATATCGTCCGCCATTAAGAGATAGTGGGGAACCAGGCGAGAAGAAATATACTTATCGTTTGTCTTCGTGTACATGTCTTGCAGGAGACGTAATAGGAGACTATTCTTTTGATAAAGAAATAAATATTGGCGATGTACTTGTATTTGAAGACATGGCAATATATTCAATGGTAAAAAATAATACCTTTAATGGAATGCCATTACCAGATATTGATGTGATTGATAAAGAAGGAAATTGTAAGGTTATTAAAAGATTTGGATATGAAGACTTTAAAAACAGACTGTCATAAAAAAGCAGGTGGAAACATGAGTGGTAAAAATGATTATAATTATATAAATAGTTATCCCAATGATGATGGGTTTTATATGCCGGCAGAGTTTGAATTTCACAAAGGAACAATAATCATCTGGCCTAAAAGACCTGGCTCTTGGATTTATGGTGCAGTAAAAGCTAGAGAAGCCTTTGCTAATGTTGTTTGTGCAATATCTGAATCTGAGCAGGTGTTTGTTCTTGCAGAAGCAGATGTGATTGAAAATGCAAGAAAAACAGTAGAATTGATACGCAAAAAAGAAGGATATAATTCTCAATTTTCAATTGATTATATTGAAATGGAATCAGACGACGCATGGGCCAGAGATGTGGCTCCCACATTTGTCAAAAACAAAAATGGACTTGTTCGTGCAATAGATTGGCAATTTAATGCCTGGGGTGGAGAATATGATGGCTTATATGCTTCGTGGGATAAGGATGATAGATTGGCAAAATTATTTTGTCAAAAACAAGGATATGATGTTTATGACGCACATCCATTTGTTTTAGAAGGTGGTTCAATACATAGCGATGGAGAAGGGACAGTGATTGTAACAGAAGCCTGTCTGTTAAGCAAAGGACGAAATCCAACTCTAAGCAAGTTTGAAATTGAAGATAAATTGAAAAAATATCTTGGTGCACAGAAAATTATCTGGTTACCATATGGAATTTACAATGATGAGACAAATGAACATGTAGATAATATTTGTGCATTTTCAAAACCTGGACACGTTTTACTTGCCTGGACCGATAAAACATCAGATCCGCAATATGAAATGTCAGCAGCAGACTATACTGTTTTATCAAACGAAACAGATGCAAAAGGTAGAAAACTGGTAGTACATAAACTCCCAATTCCGGAGAAACCTGTATGCATAAATGAATACGAGCTGGCAGGATTTGAATTTGAAGAGGGTGAAGATGAAAGAGAAGCAGGAGAGCGTCTTGCAGCAAGTTATGCCAATTTTTATATAACAAATGGTGGTGTTCTTGTACCACAATTTGGAGATGAAATGGATAAAAAAGCAATTGAAATAATAGGAAAATGCTTTCCAGACAGAAAAATTTATCCAATTTTTGCACGTGATATAATTGTTGGTGGTGGAAATATCCATTGCATAACCCAGCAAATTCCACAATAGAAGTTGCACTTTTGGACAAAAAATGCTCCAAATTTATAACAGTAGATATTATTAAGTCATAAAGAGGAAAAGAATGAGAAAAGTTACAGTGGCTGCATTACAGATGCAATGCACAAATAGTGTAGAAGAAAATATAAAAAAAGCTGAAGGATTAGTTAGGGATGCTGCATCAAAAGGAGCTCAAATTATTTTACCATCAGAACTCTTTGAAAGACCCTATTTTTGCCAGGAGCGAAGATATGAGTATTATGAATATGCACAAAGAACTGAGGAAAATGCTGCGGTTATTCATATGCAGGCTCTTGCAAAAGAAATATCAGTTGTAATTCCAGTAAGTTTTTATGAATTAGGCCCAAATAGACAACTGTTTAATTCAGTTGCAGTTATTGATGCCGATGGAACAATTCTTGGTATTTATAGAAAAACTCATATTCCTGACGATCATTATTACCAGGAAAAATTTTATTTTACTCCAGGAGATACAGGCTTTAAAACTTTTAAAACAGCATATGGTCAGATTGGAGTGGGAATCTGTTGGGATCAGTGGTTTCCGGAAACTGCAAGAGCAATGGCTTTAGATGGCGCTGAAATACTATTTTATCCAACTGCTATAGGAAGTGAACCAATACTTGAATGTGACAGTATGCCTCATTGGAGAAGATGTATGAAAGGACATGCAGCATGCAATCTCATGCCAGTAGTTGCAGCAAACAGAATTGGAACAGAAAAAGTTGAGCCTTGCAAAGAAAATGGAATGCAGCAGTCGGCCCTTACATTTTATGGCTCGTCATTCATAACTGATTCTACAGGAGAGGTTGTAGAACAGATGGATAGAGAGCGCGAAGGGGTTATTTTACACAGTTTTGATCTTGATGAACTTGAGTCGGAAAGAAAAAGTTGGGGTTTGTTCAGAGATCGCAGACCAGAAATATATAAAAATCATTTTTAATATTACATTATGATTTCAGCAAGGCTGACACACATTCCACAGCAGGAAAGCTGGCGTGTTCTTGAACTCGAGCAAGAATTAAGTTGTGAAAGGTTAATATATGAGTAGTGAAAAAGAAATAAGAGAAAAATATGCTGCAATTACAATGAGATTGATAAAAATGTCAAAGACTATAACCACAATGGAAAGTGCAACGTCAGGTCTGATAGCATCTTTATTAACTGATATTGAAGGTTCATCTGCTATATTCAAGGGGGCATTCGTTACTTATTGCAATGAAGCAAAGATACGTAATGGGGTGTCAAAAGATATAATTATAAAATACGGAGTATATTCAAAAGAAACTGCAGCTGAAATGGCTTGTGCATGTAGACAATTTTACAAGACAGATATTGGAATTGGAGTAACAGGAACATTTGGAAATATTGATTTGGAAAATGCAGATAGTGTCCCGGGAGAAGTATTTTATGCGATTGCAACAAATGAAATGACGCAGATGTATAGTTATAATTTGAACAATTTTAATTCTCGATATGAAAGTAAATTGGAAGTGGCTGGAATTATAGCAGATAAATTATTTGAATTAATTGACAAATAAAAAAGAGTCTTAAGACTCTTTTTTTAATGTGCAATATCCAAAATCTTATCAAGAATATTATTCATTTCATGCATTTTAACAACACATTCTTCAGAAGTAGATAAGCTAGACTCACTATTTGCACTAAGTTCTTCACTCGTTGCAGAAAGAGAAGAAATACTATCAACAACAGAAGAATTTGCATTTACACAATGATCAATTTCAACAGAAATATCACTTATTTGTTCTGAAAGTTCATTTGTAGAATTGAATATTGTTTGAAATTTTTCTCCGGTTTCCTTAATTAAGTTGTTTTGTTTATTAACAGTTTCAATTGTAATGCTTATGTTTTCAGAAGTTTTATCAATAGTGTTTAATAGAATGTTAATTGTATTACCAATTTCTTCAGCGCTATTTTTGGTCTGTTCGGAAAGAGAACGAATCTCGTCAGCAACAACAGCGAAGCCTTTACCAGCCTCACCTGCACGAGCTGCTTCGATACTTGCATTAAGAGCAAGAAGATTAGTCTGCCCGGAAATGCTAAGAATTGTTGAAATAATGTCTTTTACAGCAGCTGCGTTATTGCTTAATTCTTCTGTAAGAGTGACAGTTTCATTATTGATTTTTTCAACATCTTTCGCATGATCTTCCAAGTTATGGATATAATTATTTCCTTCATTAACTTCTTTTATTGTCACAGAAGAGGACTTGAGCATATCATTAGTTTTTAAAGAAATAGTATCAAGTGAATCAGCAATATTCTGAGTCATCATAGTCTGTGACTGGATACTTTCGGCAGTTGTACGAGCACCATTAGAAATCTGTTCAAAAGCTTGTATTGACGAATCAAGCATTTCGGATAAATTATCGGCAGTCGAATTTGCAATATCTAATTGAGAAATAATCAAATTATTCGTATTTTGGATTTGTTCAGTAAGCTCTTTTTGTGCCAGAGCTTTTTCTGCATCAGCTGCTTCAAACTCTATTTTCTGTTTATCCTGAATATTTACAACAATATATATTATTACAGCAGAAAAAAATGAGAATAAAATATTAGAAAAGGCCTCATTTGGAGAAGTACTTGCTAAACGTATGCTGAAAATAATATTACATATAAAACATAAGATAGAGACAATGCTGGTAAATCTTAAATTCATGTATAGAACAACAAAATAAATTATAGGAAACATAAGCGCGTACATGTATGGATTAATGGATGTTGATATGATCATTACATACGGAATAAAAATACAAGTAAAACCATAATACAAAAAACGCGTTGAATTTTTATACTTATTATAGAAAAATAATAGGGCAATAAGACACATGATTGTAAGTATAAGTCTTATTGTGCACATTACAGAGTTGGCATTTGACAAAAAACCTAATGCTCCAAGGAAAGCAGCAAATAATATTACAATTGCTGCTATACGAGAAGCTTTGCGGTTCTTTATCTGAAGATGTTTCTCTTGTAAGGTCATAAAATATCCACCTCCTAATAAAGTAGTAAGATGTAAGAATTATAATAAAAATAGTACTAGAGTTCTAGTTGTAAAAGTTACAAAAATGAAATAAAAAAATTATGAAAAATATTTTGCAAAAAACTGTTGACAAAGCAAAAAACTTTGTGTAATATAGGCTACGGTTCGTTGGTCAAGCGGTTAAGACGCCGCCCTCTCACGGCGGAAACACGGGTTCGATTCCCGTACGGACTGCTTAAATGCCAACACAGATTTTATTGAAATACATTGAAAAATAAAATAAAAAAGTGTTGACAAATGAAAAAAGACAATATATAATAACATACGGTTCGTTGGTCAAGCGGTTAAGACGCCGCCCTCTCACGGCGGAAACACGGGTTCGATTCCCGTACGGACTGCTCGAACATCTTAACAGAGATTGTTTGAAAAAGAACATTGAAAACTGAACAGTGAAAAACCTTGAAAGATTCTAATGAATAATTCATATTTCGAATCTTAAAGATTTGACGAACGTCCAATCGAAAGATTGGGACCTTTAAAAACAGTAGATT
>JAXJTU010000127.1:0-14148 GCA_036309425.1 Agathobacter sp. | reverse complement strand
CTGATATTGTATCAATGGCTAAGGCACTTGGAGGTGGAATGCCAATCGGCGCAATCTGTGCAACAGAAGAGGTATCTAAGGCATTTTCAGCAGGCTCGCATGGAACAACATTTGGTGGACATCCTGTAAGCTGTGCGGCTGCGCTTGCAGAAGTTAATGAATTATTAGATAGAAATCTGGCAGAAAACGCAGCAAAAATGGGAGAGTATTTTAAGAGCAAGCTTGAGACACTTCCACATGTAAAGGAAGTAAGAGGACAGGGACTTTTGGTAGGTGTGGAATTCGATGACAGCATAAATGGAATTGATGTAAAGCATGAATGTCTTAAGAGACACCTTCTTATAACAGCAATCGGTGCACATACGATTCGTATGGTTCCACCACTTATTATTGACGAGAAAGACTGCGATGAGGCATATGAGATAATAAAAGCATCAGTTGAGTCTCTTAACGTTTGAGCATTCTTAAAATTACTTAAATAACCAGTAAGAAAGGTGGAATGAAAATATGAACGAATTTGCATTTTCAATACCACAGAACATAAAGGTAGGAGCCGGCAGCTTAAGCAAACTGCCGGAGCTTGCCAGGGAACTTGGTAAGAAAAAAGCCTATATTATTTCAGGCCCACATTTATCAAAAATCGGTATGGTTGCAAAGTGTCAGGAGGCACTCCGCACCGCTGGAATAGAAAGTGAAAGTTTTACGGAGACAGAAGCAAATCCGAGCACTGAAACTGTCAATAAGGCAACAGAGGGTTTTAAAGCTGCAGGCGCAGATTTTATTGTAGCATTTGGTGGAGGTTCTCCGCTTGATGTGGCAAAGGCAGTGGCAGTTTTAGTAACATATGGCGGAAAAATTGAAGATTACGAGGGGGCAGGAAAAGTAAAGGGACCAGTAGTTCCAATGATTGCAATTCCAACAACAGCAGGAACGGGTTCAGAGGTTACGGCTTTTTCTGTAATCACAGACCACAGCAGAAATTACAAGCTTACAGTTGTAAGCAATTATCTGCTTCCGGCATATGCAATTTTAGACCCCAAGCTTATAAGTACAGTGCCCGAAAAGACTGCTGCCGCATGTGGAATAGATGCTATGGTACATGCGTTAGAAGCATATATTTCACTTGCAGCATCACCATTTTCTGATATTTTTGCAGAGAAAGCCTTGAAATTAATCGGAGCAAATATTAGAAAATATGTCACTGACAGAACTGATATAGCTGCATGCGAGGCCATGATGGTTGGCTCTTTATTTGCAGGAATTGCTTTTTCTCATGCAAGACTTGGCGATGTACATGCAATGAGCCATCCTGTAAGTGCATTTTTTGATGTGCCTCATGGAGTGGCAAATGCTATTCTGCTTCCAACGATTATTGACTTTAATATGAATGAGGCATCGGACAAATACTGTTTTATATATAATGCAATAGCAGATATGCCAATTGATGAAAAAGATTTTACTCCCGATATGCTTGGTTCTGAAATCAGGGTATTGAATCATGAACTTGGAATACCTGGCTCACTTAGTGAAGTAGGTGTAGAAAGTGATAAGTTTGATGTGATGGCAGATGATGCCATGAAGAGTGGAAATATTTTAGTTAATCCACGGAAAACTACAAAGAGTGATATACTTGATTTGTATAATCAGGCGTTTTGATTATTGTATTTGAGAGAATGTGAAGAGATTCACATTCTTTTTTACTTTATAGGAAAGTCCTAACTTTGGGATTGAACGATATGAAAAAGCCCGCACAGAGGAGGGCACGACAAGTAGACTATTCTGCACATACAAACCATAGTATCGGATTTGAATGAAATGTTTTTCTGGAATATGCTGAATTGATTGTTCAATGAATTTAATAAGAGAAGCAGTTTCGACTATAAGTTTTTTATTCTCATGTTGGTTATAGCGAGATGTAACATTTTCGCCATTGTATTCATTAATACGAGAAGTAAAGCAGTGCGAAGGACATTACAAAGGAAAGTAAAAAATGCTTTCATTTTGTTAAATGATAAAAATTGTATAAAGGCAGATATTCACAGATGAATCAGTGAGAAGTTTAAGGTGAAAATTTTATTTGATAATTTTTTGATAAATTTTTGATATTTTGTACGTTAAGATGCAATATGTATATTTTGATAAAAAAGATAAGGAAAGGAAGTCAGAAAAGAATTATGAAGGAATTGTATCAGGCTCATGATAGATTTATGTTTCGGGTTCCGACAGCAGAAGATACGAAGATACTATATAATAACGAAGAGGTTATAAATGCATGTAAGGATAAAGCATTCCGAGAAAAAATAGAAATTGCAAGTCCATCATTAGCCAATATGATGGATTTATTTTTGGATACTCCAGATAAATTAGGAAAAAAGAAAAAAAATGATTTTATAGCTTCTATAATGAAGTATTATATCAGATCTAGGGAAAGGACAACCCCTTTCGGATTATTCTCGGGTGTAGGTGTGGGAAAATTTGACAAAGAAGAAAGTTTAGATAATAGACAGATGCATTTCCAAAAGCGGGTTAATATAGATACAGAGTGGTTATTTGAATATATTGTTTGGTTAGAAAAGAAGTACTACAATCGATTGAAGTTTAAGATAAACAATGCTTGTTATGCAAATGGAAACAGAGTTATATTGATGTATTCTACACAAAAAGATATTGATGAAATTAGTGTACGATACACTAAAGTATTTGAAATTGTGAAGTCAACTTGTCAGACATACAAAAGTTTTGAAGAGGTATATCAGGAGATTCAAACAAATTATCCGGATGTAGAAAAAAAGGTAATAGAGAATTATATTCAGGAATTGATTCAAAAACAAATATTAATTTCTAGTCTTAGACCTTCTTTTACAAGCAGAAATCAGTTGAATTATTTTAAACAGCAATGTAAAAAAGCGGGTTTATTTGAAGTATCAGAAGTTCTCGAAGAGCTTCAAGTGTTGTGCAGGGAGTATGAGAATACTGCTATTGGCGAGGGCATTTTGAACTATCGCAAGATTATTGAATTTATGAAAAAAATACATAAAGGTCGTCATTATTTACAGGTAGATACCGTTATTCAAGGAAGTGACATTAGATTGTCTGATTCACTTAAAAAAAGCGTCGAGCACCTTGCAACTTTTTTTGTAACAATGAGTAGTCTTAGTCGAAAATCAAATGAATATATGGAGCATTACAGAAACATATTTTTGGAAAAGTATGGATTTGGGCGTGAGGTTCCTATTCTGGAAATGTTAGATACGGCTATAGGTATTGGGGCTCCCAAAGGATATTTATTTCCCCAAAATGATTTCTTTGAAGAATCCATACAGGAAACTGATATTCCGTCAGTAGTCAGAAATTATTTTATGAGCAAATATGAAGAAGCTTTGAAAAATAAAACAGCCATTCAGTTAGATATGGAATCAATACAATATGCGTTGGATTTACCAGAAGCTAATAATGCACCGTTATCCTTTGAAATATATTTTCTGCTAAAAGATTTCAATGGACAAATAAAACTTCATCTTGGAACAAATGGAGGATCTGTCTGTGCAGGTAAGACATTTGGAAGATTTTCGGCAGAATCAGAAGAATTAGGTGAAACACTTTTACAGTTGAATGAGAAAGAACGACAAATGAGGTCTGGGAATATAGAAAACTGTGAAATCAGTTATCTTCCAGCAGAATTACGTAGTGGAAACGTAGTAAGGTGTATAACAGGAAGAGAAAAAAATCTGACCGCATATACTAATACAGAACAGGAAGCACATGAGATAAGGCTCGAGGATATTCGGATTGGAGCAACGGAAACACACTTTTATGCAAAAAACGCAAATAATGGTAAATATATAGTATTTGGCTCAAATAATATGTACAATATTATGCTTCAGCCTAATGCTTTTCGATTTTTATTGGAAATTGCAAATGATGGAAAAGTAACATGGTTTGATCATCCGTGGAAACATGCATATCTTACATGCAGGCATATACCACAGATTGAATTTGAGGGAATTGTTTTATCAAATGAGCAGTGGTTTATTAATAGAATAAATCTGGGATTGTCTGCAAAGGATAATAACTATCAGAAATTTAAAGAAGCATTATTGACTTATATAAAACAGGAAGAAATTCCTAAAAAAATATATTTGACAGAAGATGATAACAGAATTTCTCTTGATTTAAATTCAGATTTGGCAATACATATTCTTTTTGATGAGTATAAGAAAAAGGGAGAGAATAGCATTATACTTGAACGTGTAGAAGAAGGAAGTTCATTAATGTATGAAAATGGCGAAGTACGTTCAACAGAAATCGTTGTTCCTTTTTTTCGAAAACAGAAAGATATATTTCATAAACAGAATGCGGAAACTATGATGATTTCTAGAAAACAGCATATTGTTTTTCCATATGATAACTGGTTGTATATGAAGGTTTATTGTAAGAAAGATAGAGAAGAAGAGTTAATAGCACTTCAGTTAAATGATTTTGGATGTTATTTAAAAAAGAACTTTGGAATTGAACATTTCTTTATACGTTATTTGGATCCAAAACCGCATATACGTCTTCGATTTTATGCAAATTCACAAACATTGCTTCAGGTAACACCGATTATCTTGAATTGGGCTAGAGAGATGGAAGAAAAGAGAATAATTGGAGACTTGAATATTTCAGTTTATGAAAAGGAGATAGAGCGATATGGGGGAATTGAACTGATGGAGTTGGCAGAGGAACTTTTCCGGATGGATAGTGTTATTGTTGAAGAAATACTCTACAGAAAACGTCTAAAGCAACTAGATATGGAAGACATAGAGGTTGCGGTCGCTTCTGTTTTACAATATGTGTATCGTTTTTTTGATGGTTTTCAAGAACAATTGGCATATCTTACCCTGTATCATCATACTAATGTATATATTAATGAATTCAAAGAAAAGAAAAAGAATTTATTGGAATTATTTGATTTAGAAAACGGTTGGAATTGCTTTAAAGAAAGAGAAGATAGAAATGAATTGATTACTCTATTAGAGCAAAGAAATCCGCTTATTGATAATTATAATAGAAGGATTATGGAAAAGAATGAAAACAAAGAGTTTAAAAGTAATATTGTAAATAGCGTACTGCATCTGCATTGTAATCGTCTTCTGGGAACAAATCGTGAATTGGAGAGAAAAGTTATGGCTTTTGCTGAAAGTATTATGTATGCGAAAAAATTTAAGTTAATGAAAGAGGAATAGTATGGAAGGAAAAAAAGTTACTATAAAGGATATGTTTCATTCTGTACACCAGCTTCCTAAGACAATATATATTTTGAAAAAAGCAGACAGTGTACTATTTGCAAAGGTAGTAATATTTAGTCTGCTGACAGGTATTTTTCCAATTATTACTGTGCTAATTTCACAGGAATTGCTTAATTCTTTGGTGCTGATGAACAAAAAATTAAAATATACTTTTTTTATTCTAATTATTTATATAATAGTTTCTTTTTTATCATATTTATTGGAAGAGGGATATGAGTATGTACAGACCATGTATCAGTATAAGCTGCAGTATCGATTACAACATATGATGATGAAACAGTGTACATGTTTAAGTCTTAAAGACTTTGAATCGGCAGAAACATATGACAAGATAGAGAAGGTTTCTGGTGAAATCAGTTATCGTCCTTTTCAGATGTTTTTAGCAGTAACATCTATTATGACTGCATTAGTTACATTGATTTCATCGATTGTAATCATTTTTGTTTGGAATCCATTAATGGCTCTAATATTGCTAGCAGTTCCATTTATTTCAATATTTTATTATCTGAAAATAGGACAGCAGGAATTTGATATGATGTGGAACAGAGCGAAGGAAGAACGTAAGCTTTGGTACTACAATCACTTATTAACACATGACTTTTCATATAAAGAGGTTAAGGTTCTTGGGCTTGGAAGGTATATTCTGAATAAGTATTGGGAAATTAGTGGAAAGTTTATTAATCAGAATAAAAAAATTTTAAATAGAAAGACCATTTTTAATATATCCTATGGAATTATAGTGCAGATTATTGGATTTATAGTTATTAGTGTTTCTATGATAGCTGCATATATGGGACAAATTCTTATAGGAAATGTGATTAGTATTATTAGATCAATTGGAATGGTTCAGAGTAATTCCAGACTAGTAATGTCTGATTTATATTCTATTTATAGCGGGGCACTTTATATGGATATGTTGTTTCAATTTTTAAAAGAGTCAGAAAAAGGGCAACAAGTAGAAGAAAAAAAACAAAAAATCCAAGACTTTTCAAAAATTGAGGTGAAAAATGTATCTTTTTCTTATGATGATAAAAAGGAAATATTAAAAAACATTTCTATAGAGATATCCAAGGGAGAGCGAGTAGCAATTGTAGGACCAAATGGATCGGGAAAAAGTACATTATTAAAACTTTTAACAGGACTATATGAGCCATCTAAAGGAGACATTCTGATAGATAACATTTCCATGAAGGAGATGAATATGGAGAATTACTATTCTATAATTTCTGTTTTGTTTCAAGATTTTGTCAAATATGAGTTTTCATTGAGGGAAAATGTTGGATTTGGTGATCTTAATAATATTGATAAAGATGAAAAAATTATATCTGTTTTAAAGCAGCTCAAAACAGATTTTTTACTGACAAAGGATAAAGAATATCATTTGGATATGCAACTAGGTAATTGGTTTGAAAATGGAAGAGAATTATCTCAGGGACAGTGGCAAAAAATTGCTCTAGCAAGAGCTTGTGTTAAAAATGCATTATGCTATATGCTAGATGAACCGAATGCCGCGTTGGATACGGTATCAGAACAAGAAGTGTTCTACAAATTTTTTGAAATATCAAAAAATAAGATAGGAATTTATATCTCACACCGATTAAGTGCTGCCAGAATAGCGGATAAGGTTATTGTGATGAATCAGGGAGAAATAATTGCAGTAGGAAAACATGAAGATTTGTTAAAAAAATGTAAGGTATATCAGGACCTATATCGAGCAGAAAATTATGAAATGGAGATAAAGGAAAATGCAGAACTCTGTGGATGAGATTGTACGTGCTATCGCTATGAAGCTGGAAGACTATGAACAGATTGAGGAATTGGAAACAAAACCAGAAAATATTAGATATTTTGAAGGTGTTGCAAACAAGTGGGAAAAGTGTTCTTTAAGTCATGGTTTGCCAGGGATTTGTCTTTTGTATGGAAAATTGATGGAATTTTATCCTAATGAGGAAAGATGGGAGAATGCCGCAAACCGATATCTTGGATTGGTAGTTGAGCAAATTAATCAACATGGAGTTAAGGATATATCTATGTTCTCTGGATTATCAGGTATCGGACTTGCAACAGCAAGTGTGTCTAAAAAATTTAAGGATTATCAAAAGCTGATATCTGCAATTAATAATGGGGTATTGCAGACACTTCCTATTTTTTTACAAAATGTAAACAGCAGTAAAGGAACACATTCCTCACTTTATGATGTTATATCAGGGTTGACAGGAATTTTAAGCTATCTGTATCTTTTTAAGGACGATTCTGAGTGTTATAATGGACTGCTAGAGGGATTGGATGCCCTAATAGAACTTACCCAGACAATTGTAATAAATAAAGAAGAAGTACCAGGATGGTATATTAGTGAAAAAAATCAATTTAGCCAATTTGAAAATATGCTTTATTCAGAAGGAAACTTTAACACGAGTATGTCACATGGAATTGCTGGTCCTCTTACATTACTCTCCGAAATGGTGAGTAAAGGTATTTGTCGCAGTAATCAAAAAGAATCCATTCAAAGAATTGTAGATTTCTATTTTTCATATAGATTAGTGAAACATAACAGGGACATTTGGAAAGGACAGATTGAGTTCAATGAAATCAAGGAGAAGAGTCCCAATACACATAATCTGGTAATGCGTGACGCGTGGTGCTATGGTTCCTTTGGGATTTGCTATGCGTTAATTAGGGCCGGGATAGCGCTTAATGATCAAATGTTAATTGAGTATGGAATTCAAAATATAAGGTTAACAGTACCAGATATTCAGGGGATTTTTTCGCCAACCTTTTGTCATGGCTATGCAGGAATATACCAAGTTCTTAATTCCATAGAAGCACTTGTTAAACAACATGTATTTGTTGAAGAAAAAAAGGTTATCAAAGAAAAGATTATGGCTTTTTATGAGCCAGACAACCTATATGGTTTTCATAATATTGAATATGATTATGTGAAAGGGGAGTTACGACCTTACGAATCTACTGGGATTTTGGAAGGGGCAGCAGGGGTTTGTCTGAGCTTGTTTGAAGGTGAACATCCAGGAAATAGTATTTGGAAGAGAGCATTTTTACTTGTATAATGGAAGTATAAATGAGCAAAGAGAGGAAGAACAGAATGGCAAGGATATTGGCAATTGATGATGAAAGTGGAATTTTGAATGTCATCAAAAAGGGACTGGAAAAGGATGGACATGAGGTAACTGTTTATGAGAGTGTAGTAAATATGGATATGAAATTGATTAAACATTTCGATTTACTACTGCTTGATATTATGATGCCAGATATGGATGGATTTGAATTCTGCAAAGTAATTCGTTCGGAAGTTGATTTTCCAATTGTATTTTTAACTGCAAAAGCATTAGAAAATGATATCACTCACGGGTTGGAAATAGGTGCAGATGATTATTTGATAAAACCCTTTAGAATTGCAGAACTTAGGGCGAGAGTGAATGCACATTTACGAAGGGAACAGAGAGAGAGACAACATACACTACCATTTGATGGATATGAATTTAATCTTGATGCCAAAAGTCTATGTGTAAATGGAATAGAGCTTGCGCTTACAAGAAGTGAGTACTTAATATGTGAATTTCTGGCAAGAAACAAAGAGCAGGTATTTTCAAGAGAGCAAATTTATGAAGCAGTATTTGACATTTATGGAGAAAGTGATAATTCTACTATTTGTACACATATTAAGAATATACGTTTGAAGCTGTCGGAACAGGGGATTGAACCGATTAAGACAGTTTGGGGGATAGGATATAAATGGCAGTAAAGAAAACAAAAACATTAAAATCGATTTTTAGTATATTTTTAATCAAAACAATACTGGGATTAGTTATGTCTATACTAATCCCAGTATTATTGTTTTGGTTTTTTGTAAATATAGGAAGTATTAGTTATGCAAATTCTAGCGAAATCGAGGTCCTTTCGATAGCTGATTCCTTGAAAAGCGTGGAAAAACCTCAGTTGGTTTTAAGTAAATTGTCAGGCAGAATCAAGTATCTACTGTTAGATTATGCGAATAATATACTAGAAACGACTATGGATGAGAAAGAGGCAGAAGAAGCACTGTATTTTTTTAAAGTTGGTACAGTTTCACAAAATAGGCAGATAAGGTATGTGACTGTAGAAAGAAATGAGGAAGTGATTCTTCTTCAATATAAGGTAGGTTCTTTTTTTGTAAATAATCGATTAGACAAGATTCTTCCATCACCAGAGGTAATCTTAGTTATAGTAATCATTTTCGGTGGATTTGTAAGTTCTTTTTTTCAGATCATATATTTGGAAAGAAGAATACGAAAGGAGTTGAATCCAATTTTTGATGCAACAAAGGAGTTCGCAAAGCAAAATTTGAATTATGAGGTGAAGCATTCGGATATTAAAGAAATCGAGGAGGTATTAATGTCTTTTGCTCATATGAAGGATGAACTGGGAGATTCATTGAAAAGACAATGGGAGTTACAACAGGAGCAAAAAGAGCAAATTGCTGCCCTTGTACATGATATTAAGACTCCTATGACAGTGACAATAGGAAATCTTGATTTGCTAGAAGAAACAACTCTTACGCAAGAACAGTCTAGGCTAGTAGCATCGGCTTTTGAGGGATTAGATAAGATATCTCGTTATATACAATTTTTGATGGATATAACAATGGCATCCGTAAAATATCAGTATTGCTTTATTGATTTTTCATTTAGGAATTTTATAGAGATAATCCAAAAACAGGCGTTCATTTTGTGTCAGAATAGAGGAATAGAATTTATAAGCGAGATTGCTATACTTACTGAGAGTTGTTTTGGGGATGTTAATATGTTGGAACGGGCAGTTATGAATGTCATACAAAATGCAGTGGAGCATACGCCAGATGGAGGCAAGCTTTTTTTGAAATCTTATGTCCAAGATTCATTAATGTGGTTACAAGTAGAAGATACAGGAAGTGGCTTTTCTTCAAAAATGCTTCAGCAAGGTGGAAAGTTGTTTGCGATGGATGATGTAAGTAGAACAACAGGTTATCATTATGGAATGGGATTGTATTTTGCGGATTCGGTAATAAGAACGCATGGAGGAGAAATGATTCTTGAAAATTCTAGGGAAACAGGAGGAGCAAAAATAACTATAAAAATAAAATTAAAAAAGTAATGAGATTTTGATTTTTTTTTGATTTTTATTCAATAGAATTAATTTATCAAGGGAAAACAAGCCTTTGAGTAACAAATTTACTTAATATTGAAAAGGAGGAGTTGTAAAATGTCAAAACTTAATGATTTTGATCTTGACGTAACAACAAATGTAAAGGATTCTGATGTAAGTGTTCAGTGGAAGAGTAAATCCCTCTGTACACCAGGATGTATTACAGGTATCTTAATGGGATGTAATTTACAGACTGTTTCATGTAACTGTTCCATTAAGGTTAGTAAATAAAAAAATGTTATTATAAACATTTTTAGAGGTGAGCGTAAATAATATATGCTCGCCCTTTTTTTATTTAAAAGTAAATTAAAAATCTTCAAAAAGTCTTTAGAATTATTTGTTACCATAAATATACAATAGAAAGGTTGGGAAAAACTATGAAAATGATACTTCAAACACAAGAACTTACAAAAAAATATAATAAGAAAAAGGTCGTGAATCAGATTTCGTTACATGTTCCAGAAAATTCTGTATATGGACTTTTGGGACCAAATGGTGCTGGAAAAACAACCATATTAAAAATGATTTCCGGGATAGTACGTCCTACAACAGGAAATATTCTGTTTCAAGAACACGAATGGTCAAGAAATGATTTGAGCGATATTGGAGCGTTAATTGAAAATCCTCCTATATATAATAATCTGACGGCATATGAAAATATGAACGTACGTACAATGACTTTAGGTATTGACGACAATAATATTGAGAGATTGTTAGATATTGTGGGTTTACAAGATGTTGGAAAAAAAAGAGCTGGACAATTTTCGCTTGGAATGAAGCAACGTCTCGGCATCGCATTGGCACTTTTGAATCATCCTAAGTTGCTAATTTTAGATGAACCTACAAATGGATTGGATCCATTTGGAATTGAGGAATTAAGGATGTTGCTGAGACATTTTGCAGACGAGGGAATTACCGTAATTTTATCAAGTCACATTTTAAGTGAAGTGCAGCAGGTGGCAGATTATATTGGTATTATTACAGAGGGTAGCCTAAAATATGAGAGCAAAATAGACAAAAATGTAAATCTAGAAGAATTATTTTTAAATATTGCAAAAAATAGGAGGAGTGTGGCATGCAGTATATAAAGGCAGAAAATTTAAAATGTAGGCATACTATGCTTAATCATTTACTATTAATTGCCCCAATAATAACGGTGTTATTTGCTTTCTTAGCAGGAGGATTGAATATTTTTCAAAGTACTGGAATGTACTGGTGGTATATGTTTATCTTGCAGGGAATGATAGCGGTATTATGCTATTTTTCTGTCAGAATTGAGGAAGTATCTGGGAATGGAAAGATTGTTTATTCTCTTCCTGTTAATTTGAAAAAAATAAAATTTGCTAAAAATCTCCTTATGGTTGGAAAGTTAGTAATCGCGCATATGGTCCTTATTGTTCTTCTGATGGCGGTTGCGGTAATACTTTTTCCTGATTATGTTGTTTATACATTTACTGAATTGTTATTAGGAAATATTGTAATTGTTTTCACATCTATGTGGCAGATACCATTTTGTTTTATCATGATGAAAAAGTTGGGGATGTTTGTTCCTATCGTTATCAATACATTAATGGGGCTTATAACCATCGTTTTTATTGGAAACACTTCATTTTGGTATATATGGCCGTACTGTTGGTCAGCAAAAGAAATGGAAAGCTTTCTAAGAATCAATATTAATGGTGTTGCACAGAGTCATGTAGAGAGTATAGGTATTGGTAATGTTATTGTTATCATCATGGCGATTATTTTGTTTTTTGTGTTTACAGAATTGGATGCAAAGCTTTTTGAAAAGGGAGGGGAACATAAATGAGTCTGTTAAGAAGCTTTAAAATAGAAATATTGAAATTAAAGCATACTTCTTATTGGATGTTTCAGATTGGGACCACTTTGATATGTTTGTTCTTTTTTATAAGTTATTATCGAATGTATAACACACAATCAGAGGACAGAAGAATTTATATGATTTTTGAAATAATAGCAACCCTTCTTCCGGTTATTTGCAGCATATCCGTAGCATATCTTGTGAAGCAGGAAGAACAGATTGCAAATCTATACGGAATGCTTTCGGTCAGACGAAGAGGCAAGATGATAAGTGAAAAATTACTATTTACATGGTTAATGGGAAGCATTAGTCTTCTGATTATTACTTTCGGAATAGGGGTTATTAGTAGTCTGCAAAGAAGGATGATTTATAATTTGGTAGGATTATATGTAGGAATGGTAGCTTTTAGTTTGTTTTTTTATATATTTCATCTTTTTCTAAATCTAAGGTATGGAATTGGAATGTCATTATTCTGGGGCGTCTTTGAAAGTATGCAGGCTGTGATATATAGCAATATTAAGCTTTCTGGTTTTTTTAAATTTATACCTTTTTCATGGCCTATGGAGTGGAAACAGGACTTGTGGGAGGGAATATTGATAGAAAATAGAACATTTTGGAGTATATGCATCCTAATACAGATAGTTTGTTTGGTTTTTTTTGTCCGTTGGTTTACATTCTGGGAGGGAAGAAAAAATTATGGTACGTAAAAGGACGACGATAAAAATAGTGGGAATTTTGTTGGTAGTCACAAGTATGTTTTGTGCTGGATGTAAAACAAATAAAATTCTTTCTAATGATAAAGAAAAATGCGGTATCGCTGTTTCTGATAGATTTACAATTACTTATCAGAACAATGAATATGTGATGTTGTCAGAGCAAATTTCAAAGGAAATGGTTGGAGCATGGGTAGGCTATGTAAATAAAAATATTTCAGGAGCTATGTTTTCAACGGTATATTTAGATAAGACAAATGAGGATATGATAAATGTTGCAGTAGATGATAGTTTTTATAGAGCTGTCAAGAAGGAGAAAATGAAAGAGGAACAGGCCATAATGCAAGTAGTGGATGAGGGGCTGTTTGATTCAGGAGAAGATACGATACCGAAAGAACTAACAGTGAATCCAAATAATGCAACGCAGTTAATAGCGGAGGATAAAGTGTATCAGGTAACAGATGAAAAAATCTCCAGAGAGAGGCTAGAAGGCTATATAACCAGTATCTCGGAATATGTTGTATTTGATTCAGATACAAAAAAGATACTTGAAAGAGAAGAATATGTAAAAATAGACTGGGATGGAACTAAGGGCGAGGAAAATAATAGAACAATTTGGGTTTACACAGATGTTTACAGAGTAATGGATTCAAATATGGATTCCATAGGAGTTAAGATAAATGGGATGTATTATATAGCAATGCTTTTAGATGAATAGTAGTGATTCATCTAAAAGTATTTTAGGAGAGTTAATAAATGACAAATATATTAGTAATTGACGAGGACAAGATTTGTAGAAACAATGTAAAATATCAATTATGTGATAAAGGCTATTATGTTACTTCTTTAGAGTATTTGGATGAAGCAAGGGATAGTGAACATAAATATGATTTAGTTTTAATGGAGAATTGTGAGAGTTTGAATCAGTATTACATAGAAGAATTAAAAAAATATTTTAACTGTTCTGTTATTATTATGTCGAAAGCATTGTGTGCAGATGATATTATAAAATGTATGAAATCAGGAGCAGATGACTTTATCGGGTCTTTGACACTTTCATAACAACATATTTTCCCTCAACCATTGTATTTAAGCCATTTATGGCTTATTTTTTTGTCAAATTTTTCAAATTTATACGTGCTCGTTT
>JAXJTU010000126.1:0-3364 GCA_036309425.1 Agathobacter sp. | reverse complement strand
TAATAGCAATTATAATGCCTATCCTGTTAGCGGTCATCTGTCTTGTTTTTGTAGTGAGAAATGATAATCAGGCAGGTGTGCCTGTTCCGATGAATTTTACATTTACAGGAGAATACAGTTATGATGGAGATAACTGGTATCCATACAATAAAGACAGCGATATGTCCGCACTGGACGGAGATGTTACAGTAAAAGGGCATTTTGATGTAGATATACCGGAAGAAGCAATATTAAATTTCTATTGTAATCATATCGGGGTAAGTATGTATGTGAATGGGGGGCAAGTGTATATGGATGCTCCCACAGAGATTAAGAACTACGGAATAGACTTAATGCCTTCCATGTGCGGGAAACGCTGGGCACAGATACTTTGTCCTGAAATTACTGTGGAGGATGAGGTAGAGTTTCGTTTTATTAATTATCATAAATACGGAAATAAAGAGGCATATAAAGAATTTTTGAAGACATGCCTTATAGCACCTTTAGATAAAACAGTATTAGAGAGTTATTTAAAACCATATACAAATCCTTTTGAAATAATAGGAACAGGACTTTTGATTATAGGGATAATGCTACTGGGTTCTTCCGTTTATGCTGCTGTACTAAAAAGCAGAATGGCAAATCATTTGTTCAAAACAGGGATTATGACATTGTTTGCGGGCGGATATACAGTGTTTGACATAATGATGGTATATTTTACGGATGAATTGTTAGTCATAAGAACGTATGGCGCACAGTTGTGTCTGATGCTTGGTGTTTATTTCTTGGGGCTCAATGTATGTGATACTATAACAGAAAAATATAAAAAAGCAGCAGAGTTGGTGATAGGAACATCAGGTATTATAAACTTGCTTGTGATAGCAGTTGCTATCAGCGGAAAAGCATTGTTGTATGATACAAGAATGCTTTGGGAATGTTCACAGTGTATTGTCAGCCTGATACTTATAGCATTATGTTTTTTAGAATTAAAAAAAGAGAAGAAAAAAGGAACAGAACTGATTACATATATATTAATTCATATTGTAATCTTACTTGATTTTATAGGAGTAGGTTACCATATGTATTATTCCGGTATTTGTTTCAAAGTAGCCTTTGTGGTGATGCTGCTTGTTATCCTGTTTCAAGGAGTAAAACAGGTAGTTATGGATCATCAGGCATCCATAAAAAACAAGAAAATGAAGGCAGAACTGGAGAACAGTCGTATTACGGTAATGTTAAGTCAGATTCAACCTCATTTTTTATATAATTCGTTAACTAGTGTAATGGATTTGTGTGATAGAAATCCTAAGCAGGCAAAAGCTGCTATTGCAGACTTTGCGGATTATTTGCGAGGAAATTTATCTTCTTTAAAGACAGAGAATCTGATATCATTTGGAATAGAACTGGAACACATCGAAAAGTATTTGCGATTGGAAAAGCTTCGATTTGAAGATGAATTGGAAGTGGTGTATGATATTCAGGCACGGGACTTTATGCTTCCGGCATTGTCTGTACAGCCGCTGGTAGAAAATGCGGTAAAGCACGGCGTTGGTCAGAAGATAGGCGGAGGAACGGTCACTATCCATACAACCGAAACGGAAAATGAATATATCATTTGCGTAACAGATGATGGTGTTGGTTTTACAGAGGGCGAATATGCAGATGATGGTGGTACACATGTTGGGATTGAAAACATTAAGAAACGATTAGATATGATGATAAATGCCAGATTGGAAATGGAAAGTAAGAAAGGAATCGGGACAAAGGCTTGTATCTTTATCCCCAAAAGGAGAGATGAAACATGCATATCATAGCAACAGATGATGAACAAAGTGCATTGAATGTATTAATGGGAGCTATTAGCGAAGCGGTTCCCCTTGCTACGGTACATGGCTTCCGCAATCCGTTGGATGCACTGGAACTTATGAAAGAAACAAAATGTGAGATTGCTTTTTTGGATATACAGATGCGTGAAATGAGTGGTATTGTACTAGCGAGAAAATTAAAAGAAATATATCCGAAGGTAAATATCGTATTTGTGACAGGATATTCACAGTATGCAAATGAAGCATTTGCACTTCACGCAAGTGGTTATGTATACAAACCGGTAACACCGGACAAGATTCTGATTGAAATGGAGAACCTGCGTAACCCGGTAAAATGGAAGGATACGGGGATTTTTGTGAATACCTTTGGAAATTTTGAACTGATAGTAAATGGGGAAGAAGTTTCTTTCGGTAGAGCAAAGTCGAAAGAGATGCTTGCTTATCTGGTGGACAAGCAGGGAAAAGCTGCAACCAGAAAAGAATTGGCAACCGTATTGTTTGAGAGAGGGGACTATTCCAGAGCTACACAGGATTACCTGTCGAAAATAGTGAAAGAATTAGTGGATGTTTTGGAACGTGTCGGAGCAGAAAAGATATTGAAACGCGGATTAAACAGTTATGCTGTGGACGTGGATGCTTTTTTCTGCGACTATTATGAGTATGAAAAAGAAAATGTTACGCCTGACGAGTTGAATCGTTTTCAGGGAGAATATATGAAACAATACAGTTGGGCAGAAGTAACGCTGGCAAAACTACACTGGAAAAAAGAACTTATGAAATAAACAGAGCCTGTTTGGGAAAAAATAAAAAAATTTCTCAAACAGGCTTTATTTGTCCTACATTTTGTCCTTCCAGCAAGGGTAAAATAATAATTCAATAATTCGCATAGAACATCTGATTCATTATAAGGAAAGGTTGTTCTCTAAAAAGATTGCATAAAGGAGGGAGAGTTAAAAATGAATAATAAAGAAATGATTGATAAGTATGGGATAACCAAGAAAACAGGGATTTTGATTCTGTTACAAATGATGATAATGATGGGAGCATTGGTCATATCGTTATTTGGAATCTTTAAGTCTTTAGATCTCGTAAGTAACATAAACAGACTTATTGTGTATGGAGGACAGGCATTCATTTGTTTCGCAACCATATTATTTGGAATTTATTATTTCAACAAAAAAGATTCTAAATACTTTAAAAGTCTTGTTATTAGTTATGCTTTATTGGAAGCAATAAGGGTTTCTTTGTTGCAGACAGGCGGTATTGCAGAGATTTATAGTTTCTTGGCTAAATTTATTTTGGTATTGCTGGCGCTGGATGCCGCACTTTTGTCTGAAAGACTTGAGAAAAAGGAAGGATTATATGTGGCTCTTACTATGGTGGGCTTAGAGATTCTCCTATACGTTATCTTTATTATTGGATTTCCATCAGTAAGAACCAGATTGCTATATATGATTGTTCCCTTGGTAGGTATATTAATGGCTGGTTCGATGTGCATATTCGTTACAGGTAGATTAGAACAAATAATTTATAGCGAAAACAAAAGTGATACATAAGAG
>JAXJTU010000125.1:0-6841 GCA_036309425.1 Agathobacter sp. | reverse complement strand
GTATGGATTTTATGAAACAAAATTTAAAGAAGATCAGCCAGGTTATAATGCGTCATATCAGAGAACCACACAGCAGGGAAGCGCATGGCAGACAAGCACGCAGCAGGCAGCACAGCAGAGTTCATCTGATAAATTTAATTCGCGTGGGCAGGGACAGGGAAGACCGAATTTTACAGGAGATGCTGTATATGGTGCAACTTCGCTTCCGTCATCAGCTGTAAAGAGACGCAAGATTGTAGCAAAATTTAATGAGAAGTATGAGCTTTGTCTTACAGATGCACAGATTCAGAGTATTGTAAATTCATCCTATATGTCGCAGACATGGAGACGAGAGGTTGAGGCCATGGACAGAAAATACGAGAGTATGTATGAGTGGTTTCAGGGACCAACGGGATGGCTTAGAGTTTATTTGTATGTTTTTAAGGTTCAGGATATAAGTTCTGATATACAGCTTCAGGAGAATATAGTGGCTCATTCGTTTGATGAGATTTTTAATTATGCTGACGAATGTGAGACTTTTACAATACATGACACAATTGAAAGAATAAATAATCATTTCATGACTACTTTTGATGATGCGACTTTTGCAGCTGCATACAGATTCCTTGAAATGAAAGGAAGAAGACATGTGATTAAAACTCACAGGGTAGTCAGAAATGAAAATACAGTAGATGATTTGGAATCAAAATACACAAAAATGGGGTAATAAACGCAAGGAGGCATAATATGGAGAAGACATTTCTACTTGACGGAAAGTACATTAATATTCCGGTAAAGATGGGGAAAGAGGAATATATCACAGAGTTTTTTATCGAGGGCGAGAAATTTACAGAATTAAATATTCCTGTTGATAAAAGTCAGGAGGGTGCATACGAATGTGATTTTTATGCACAGATTCCATTTGAAAAGTTTAAGAATAAGGAATTAATAATTAAAGGAGATTTGTCAGAATCGTTTTTAGAGGCTGTGTATTGCACGGATGAGAAGGTGGAAGTTGATTCAAAAAGACCTAAGATTCACTTTACAACAGGAACAGGCTGGACAAATGATCCTAATGGACTTGTGTACAAGGATGGAGTTTATCATCTGTATTTCCAGTATAATCCGGTTAATACCATATGGAATAATATGAGCTGGGGGCACGCAGTAAGTAAGGATTTACTACATTGGGAGCAGAAGGATATTGTAATGCTTCCGGATGAGGACGGTGATATGTTCTCGGGAAGTGCAATTGTAAACGATAGAAAAATGCTTGGTCTCTCCGAGGATGCGCTTGTATTTTTCTATACTGCGGCAGAAGTAAAGGAATGGACCAAAGGCAAGCAGTACACACAAAAGCTTGCATATAGTACAGATGGTGGAGAGAGCCTGGTCAAGATTAAAAAGCCATGCGTTCCTACCATAAAATTTGATAACAGGGATCCAAAAGTATTCTGGCATGAAGAATCAAATGCATATGTAATGGTGCTCTGGATTGAAGAGCAGGATTTTGCAGTGCTTCGTTCAACTGATTTGGAGAATTGGGAAGAAACCGATAGATTCCACCTTGATGGAGGCTGGGAGTGCCCGGATTTGTTCGAGCTTAAGGCACCGGATGGAAGCAGTAAGTGGTTCTTCTGGTGTGCACAGGGATATTACTTTACCGGAGAGTTTGACGGTTATAAGTTTAAATCAGATGGAACAAAGAGGCCAGCGTATGTGAATGAAATTCCATATGCTGCGCAGACTTATTCAAATACAGGAGACAGACGCATAAGTATTCCATGGATAAGATACGAGAATGATGGCAGATTTTTCACGGGAGCATGTGGTATCCCGGTTGAATTTAGCTGTGATGCAAACTATAATCTGATACAGAAACCAGTAAAAGAGCTTATGGAAAGTGCTGTGGAAATTGATTCGCATAAAGGGGAGTGCATGGTTTCAGATAATGCTCTTGTAGTTGAAATGTCAGGAAGTAATGTGACAGGGGATACAGTAAGCTGGAAGATAAATGGCACTGATGTAGCATATTTTTCTAAAGAGGGAATTTTTAAAGTAGGACAAGAGCAGTATTCTGTTTTGGCAGGATGCGATAACTTTAAAATGATTATTGATGATAGAATTCTTGAGGTATTTTTCAATGACGGACAGATGATGGGCACATTTGATCTTAAGAATAAAGAGGTCTCATTTGATGTGGAAAATCAAATCTGGGATGAAATTAAAATATATGAGATAAGGTAACTATTCAGAAATCCTTAGAATACGATAAACATATATGTCATGCTTGCATGTAAGTAGCAGTTTATCTTATTCCAAGCTGGCTCGAATAGTTACAAATATAATAGGATATGAGAGAGGCAATTTAGGAATGGCAACACTTAAAGATGTAGCGAAGGAAGCCGGACTTACAGTTACAACGGTTTCTCGAGTACTTAATAACAGAGGATATATAAGCGAGGACGCAAGAAACAGAGTGTCGGAGGCTATGAAGAAATTAAATTACAGACCCAATGAGGTTGCGAGATCGCTTCATAACAAGAAGACAAATACAATAGGACTTATAGTTCCTCATATCAGGCATCCATATTTCGCGGAGATGATTAGTAATATAGAGAACGAAGCTTATAAGAAGGGATATAAGATTCTTCTCTGTAACTCGCAGAGTACAAAGGAGCGAGTTAGTGAATATATCGATATTTGTACAAGCAACAGGGTTGCAGGAATAATTCTTTGTAGTGGAGTTGTATCGGTATCTACTTTTGAAGATTTAGATGTTCCTGTTATTACAATGGAAAGATATCTTGACGAGGGTACAGCTTCAGTCGAGTGTGATAACGAGGCAGGAGGAAGACTTGCGGCACAGACACTTATTGATGCTGGATGTAAGAAGCTTCTTTTTATCGGTGGTCCGGTAGGCAGCCATATGCCGGCAGATAAGAGAAGAGATGGCTTTAAGTCAGTTTGTGATGAAACCGGAGTAGGAATAGTTGAGGCGGAGACAGAGAGCTTGTCTTATGTTGATATAACTTACTCAGAATTTCTTGAGAAGGTGTTCATTGAGCATCCGGATATTGATGGACTTTTTGCAAGCAGTGATGTTATTGCAGCGCAGGCACTTCAGGTGTGCAGAAAGATTGGCATTTCGGTGCCTGACCAGCTTAAGATCGTTGGTTTTGATGATGTTATCATTGCAACAGTAACTACACCACAGCTTACGACAATTCACCAGCCGGTAAAGGAAATGGCGAGAAAGGCCATTGAGCTATTGCATGATGCTGCGAATGGAAAGGAAGTTGAGAAGCAGGTTGTGTTACCAGTTTCGCTGGTTAAAAGAGAGACTGTATAGTCTCTTCTTTTTATGCTTGATGACACAAATCAGGAGAAAAGACTCATGAATGAATTAAGAATAGGAATATGTGATGATGAAGTAGAGTATCAGAAAATATTGCATAATATATGTGAAGAATATTTTGATAGATCTGAAATGAAACATTTATACACATTCTTTAATAATGGTGAGGAAGTTATAAAATTTTGCGAAGATAAAAGTAAGCAAATCGATCTGCTATTTTTGGATGTGGAGATGGGTGGTATAGATGGAATTACTCTCAAAGATATATTATTACAAAGTGATAATATTCAAAAAATTGTTTTTGTAACAAGCCATAAAGAAGCTGTATATGATGCTTTTAGTAAAAAAACTATGGGTTTTATTGAAAAACCAATACTAAAAGAAAGAGTATTTAAAGTCTTGTCTTCATCTATAGATGAAATTAATAGTAATATAAAGTTAGAGTTTACTGATTCAAATGGGGATTATGTTTTAGTAGAATTAGAAAATATTATATATTTTAAGGCAGATGGTAGTTATACATATATGTATATAAATAAGTCGAATGGAGCTGATAGAGAATATCACATTATCTCTAAAAAGTTAGGGGAAATAGAAAAAATGCTTGAGGGGACACCTATAATACGAGTTCATAAATCATATATGATAAATCTCGAATATATTAGAAAGATTACAGATATGATTGAGATTAATAATATCAATGAGAAAATCCCGATAGGCAGAGCCTATTCAAAAATAGTAAAAAAAAGATACTATTGTTACACAAAACGAAGGATATTAAATAGAATATGATATGCGAAGGATTGTTGCTTTTACTATATTTAGCGACAGAAATATTAAATTATACATTAGGATATAAAATTGTTTTTAAGAAGAAATTTACACATAATAAACTTAAATGGTTTGCTATAATTGGTTTGATTTTGCTTTTACATTTTATAGTTTGGAATATTTGGGGAGATGAAAGTGCTAGAGGAATAAGTCTGTTTTCTATGCTATTAATCCCATTGTTTCTTTTGCAGGAATTTAAGTGGAGAACAGTATTTTTATATCCATTTGTATCTATGGGAACATCGGCTATTCATATATCATTTACTTTTTTCTTAGCGATATTATTGGATATACCTGAATATGAAATTGTTGATGGCAAGATTATGGTGTTAATATGCCAATGTATTCCAATTGTATTTTTTCTAATAGTATTAATTTGGCAAAAAAAATTACAAAAAGATAAAGAGATAATACAGATTACCAATAGTCAATACATAGTTTTATTTGTACTGGTTTTTTGTATGTTCTTTTTACTTTCACCTATACAAATCATGTCAGAATATATAGATAAGAAATATATTAATGAAATAGGTTTATCTGCATCCTTATCTTGTATCTTGTTGTTGATAGTAGTAATATGGCAGATTTATTCAAATAATAGAGAATATAGGTTAAGAGAGCAGAAGGTGCTAATTGAAAAACAAATGGAATTACAGAAACAGTATTACATTAAATTAATAAAACAGGATAAAGAGATACGTAGATTTAGGCATGATTTTAATGCACACATGAATGTGTTAAAGCAATATAGTCAGGAATTATCTTGCGAAAAGATGAAGGAATACTTAGATTCCATTGTAATGGAATCGTCAGTTGAACACATCAATACATATACTGGAAACATTGAGGTTGATTCAATAATAAATTTAATGGCAGATGATATAAAAGGTGCTGGAATTGATTTCAGAGTAAATGGCTGCATATCACAAAACACAAATATTTTGGCACATGACTTATGTTCATTGGTATATAATTTATTAAAAAATGCTGTAGAGGCATGTAAAAAAATTGAAGATAGGGATACGCGTCTAATATTTTTAGAAGTTGGTATATATAATGATTCTTTGTTTTTGAGAATAAAGAATACGGTACATGAGGATATCGAAACAAATAACTATGAAATTGAAACAACAAAGACTGATATATTAAATCATGGATTCGGGACAAAAATTGTAAAGGACATAGTTAAAAAATATGATGGATTTTTGGAGTCAAGTTGTAATCAAAAGTGGTTTAAAGTAGAAATAAATATTTGAAGTATAAAAGAGTGTCTAGCAGTTTTGCATAGATGCTCTTTTGATTTTTATGGGGAAAAAATGTCGTTCATGGCGAAAAAATGTCGTTCATGGGTTTGTTGTTGCAAGTAGGTATAGTGATATATATAATTGAGGCGAATATAAGAGAGGACATTATTTTGAAAAAACAATAAGATATTTATAATGATTTCCATGATTCTTTTTTTATTTGCTGGATGTGGAATAAAAACTCTTACTTTGAAGTTACCATCCAATCCAATGATTTTTACACAAAGCGATTACGAAGAGTATGATTGTTTAACGTTGGAGTATGATGGCAAAAGATATGTTCCTTATTGTGCTGCCTCGGTTTCTATGTGTAATAAAGTCATTGGATATTATGATTCAGAAAGTCAAGGAAATAACGATTCTGTTAGAGTATATGTATTGTCTTGTAAGGAATGGTCTTCTGATGAATGGATTATTGATTGTGCTGGAGTAGAAGGGGAAAAAGTTTCAGGACACAATATAGGGATGATTTTTCGAGAAGAAAATGTGAAAGATATTCCGAATGAATTACAAGGTCAATCAGAATATAAATGGAATCAGTAGATGTTGAACACATCAATATATCTAAGTACATTGATGGAGATTATTTACCAGTAGGATTTGATGCAACTGTAAATAATTCGACGCGTAAAAAATGGAGACTTATTGACTATGAAACATAAAAAAATATCAATTAAAGTATTAATGATTCAGAGATTACTTTTTAGTATTACATATTTTATATCAAGCTTTATGTTTTGGGATATTGTTTATAAGCATCAAAGTTTGGTGAATTTTTCAATAAAAGAGGGAGTGATACTATTTATCTTGTTGTGTTTATACCAAGTATCTTTAATGCTTGGGATAGAATCAATGTACAAGGAGATTGATCCAATAAATACTCTTTTTTCAAGTAAGTATAAAGTAGTTGGATTAATACAAATTGGTGTATTGATTATTAATGGATTAATAGTTCAGACAGGCAATTTATCAAATTTAAAATATTCTATATGTGCAGCCATTCATATAGTATGCTTAGGTATGATTTGTATAATTCATTACAACATAATGGCAACATATAATTATTTGAGTGATGAGTATATTGAAGAAAAAATACGACAATATAGATTAGAGTCCACCATAGAAATAATAAAAGAAGTATATATTTTTTTTATATATCTTGTTGCTATTTGTATTGTAGGGGGATTCTTTTTAGATAGTATTTTAAAAATATTAGTTTTATTAATTGCCTGTTAAGCCGCACTTTATTCCAGATGATTTCTGCAAATTATTTCAGTCAAAATCCCCTGTCATAAAGTGCGGAAATGATAATGACAGCAAATTATTTCAGTCATAACCGCACATACTCGTAGCCTTATTTCAGCTTAAT
>JAXJTU010000124.1:0-50431 GCA_036309425.1 Agathobacter sp. | reverse complement strand
GTGGTACACATCCTGATACCGTACCTCTTTCAATTTCTCATAGTAGAATTTCTCATGTGCTTCACTGATAAAAATGATTTCTTGGGCTTTTTCAGCTCCTGCTCCTAACGCTGTACTATTCATGTTCCTTTCCTCCACTTCATAATTTTTTGACAATAACGCAAAAAAGGACACTTCTCTAAAATTTCTTTTAGAAAAATGTCCTTATAGTACAAAATATTAACTTGAACTGACTCGATTTTAATTTAAAATCGTTTATTTTAACCCTTTAAGACAGGTTATTTTGTCGTACTCTTGTCGTACCATACAATTTCAAAGTCCGCAAACCCTCATAAACACTGGATTTATTTATCTAAAGACTTCATCGTCGGGAACAACAATACATCTCTAATCGCCTGCGAATCTGTAAGCAACATACAGAGTCTGTCAAGTCCGTATCCAATTCCTCCTGTTGGTGGCATACCAAGCTCAAGAGCATAGAGGAAATCTTCATCTGTATGCTCAGCCTCGTCATCACCTGCTGCTGCATTTGCATCCTGTGCTGCGAAACGCTCTCTCTGGTCGATTGGGTCGTTAAGCTCTGAGTATGCGTTACACATCTCCCATGTATTACAGAAGAGCTCAAAACGCTCTACCTTTGAAGGATCTCCTGGCTTCTTCTTTGTAAGTGGTGAGATTTCAATTGGGTGATCCATAATGAATGTTGGCTGGATAAGCTCTTTCTCACAGTACTCCTCGAAGAAGAGGTTAATGATATCACCCTTCTTGTGGCGATCCTCGTATTCAATATGATGCTCGTCTGCAAGCTTCTTTGCTGCTGCATCATCTTCTACCTGATCAAAGTCAATTCCTGTGTACTTAAGAATTGCCTCGTTCATTGTCATGCGGGCAAATGGCTTTCCAAGGTCAATTTCAACTCCATTGTAAGAAATCTTTGTTGAACCTACTACCTTTTCTGCAAGGTAACGGAACATTGACTCTGTAAGCTCCATCATTCCTTCGTAGTCTGTATATGCCTGATATAACTCCATAAGTGTAAACTCCGGGTTATGTCTTGTATCTACACCTTCGTTACGGAATACTCTTCCGATTTCGTATACTCTCTCAAGTCCACCTACGATAAGTCTCTTTAAGTAAAGCTCAAGTGAAATACGAAGCTTTACATCTTCGTTGAGTGCGTTGTAATGTGTCTCGAATGGTCTTGCTGCTGCACCACCTGCATTAGATACTAACATTGGTGTCTCAACTTCCATGAAATCACGTGATGCAAGGAAGTTTCTGATTTCTTTCATCATAAGTGATCTCTTAACGAATACATTCTTGCTCTCTTCGTTCATGATAAGATCTATATATCTCTGACGGTAACGTACGTCTGTGTCTGTTAATCCGTGGAACTTCTCTGGAAGTATCTGAAGAGATTTTGAAAGTAATGTCATCTCTTCTGCGTGAATTGATATCTCACCTGTCTTTGTACGGAATGCATATCCCTTTACACCGTAGATATCACCGATGTCGCTTTTCTTGAAGCTTGCGTATGCGTCTTCTCCGATTACATCTCTTGCAACATATACCTGAATTCTTCCCTTAAGGTCCTGAATGTTACAGAATGATGCTTTACCCATTACACGCTTGAACATCATACGTCCTGCGATTGATACATGGATTGGTTGTGCATCCATGATTTCACGACGCTCATTGTAATCATCATTTATTGCTGCTCTTGCAGCTGCCTCGTCTAAGCCTTCTACATTTACTGCTTCTCTTCCTGCAAGAAGCTTCTCCTCATGAGCGTTATATAATTCCTTTACTTCATCTGAATGATGTGTCTGGTCATATTTTGTAATGACAAATGGGTCATTACCTGCTTCCTGTAAATTCTGTAACTTCTCGCGGCGAACCTTAAGAAGCTGGTTAATATCCTGGTTGTTCTGTTCAGCCATTATCTCATACCCTTTCTTTGTGGTAATTATTCTGCAGTTGTTCTTGTTATCTCAAGAATCTTGTATGTTAATTCTCCCATCTGAGTCTCTACTGTTACGCTGTCTCCTACCTTCTTACCGATAAGTGCGTGACCTACTGGTGACTCGTTTGAGATTTTTCCTCTTAAGCTGTTTGCTTCTGTTGATCCTACGATCTTGTATGTTAATTCTTCATCGTATTCGCAGTCTAAAATCTTTACCTGGCATCCGATGCTTACTTTATCTGAATCTGCTTCTTCTTCTAATACTACTTCTGCATTCTTAAGGATTTTCTCGATTTCTTCAATACGGGCTTCGATATCTCTCTGCTCATCCTTTGCTGCATCGTACTCAGCGTTCTCTGAAAGGTCTCCCTGCTCACGTGCTTCTTTAATCTTCTGTGAAATCTCTTTTCTTTTTACTACCTTTAAATAATCTAATTCATCCTCAAGTTTCTTAAGTCCTTCATAAGTTAAGATATTCTTCTTATCCATTTTTTCACCCTTCTCTTTTTATTATTTCTATTCTTATAACTGTTTAATACCAATCCAGCTATTATTCTGAATAGTTACTTTCTTGTTTAAATATAGGTACAATTTAACCAATGTATTATAGCTAATTAGCACCATGTTGTCAAGAGAGCCTCCAGGTCGCTGAATGTCTCTACGGTATTGATAGTTTCTCTAAGCCTTGATGAATTTGGATATCCTGTCGTATACCATGCGGCATGCTTTCGGATTTCCCTTATTCCGATGTACTCGCCTTTGAATTCCATCATCATCTTTGCCTGTCGAAGTATCATCTCTACAACCTCCTGCATTGTCGGCTTTGGAAGATATTCTCCTGTTTCAAAATAGTGCAGCACCTGCTTAAAAATCCATGGATTTCCCTGTGCGCCTCGTCCTATCATGAATCCGTCACAGCCGGTCTGCTCTGACATTGCAATAACGTCCTGCGCTGTGTTTATATCACCATTTCCGATTACCGGAATGGATACTGCTTCTTTTACCTGTCGGATGATGTCCCAATCTGCTTTGCCAGAGTAATACTGTTCCCTTGTTCTTCCGTGTACTGCGATTGCGCTTGCTCCTGCCTGCTCGGCTACCTTTGCCATCTCTACTGCGTTTACATGGTCATCATCAAAGCCTTTTCTTATTTTAACTGTTACAGGTTTTTCAATTGTTTTTACGATTTTCTCGATTATCTGTCCGGCAAGGTCCGGATTCTTCATTAAGGCAGAGCCTTCTCCGTTATTTACTATCTTTGGTACCGGGCATCCCATATTTATATCTAATATATCAAATGGTCTGTCTTCTATCTGATGTGCTATCTGTGCCATTATGTCCGGGTCTGAGCCAAAAAGCTGCAGTGATACAGGATTCTCTCTTTCGTCTATCTCCAGTAGGCTTGCTGTATTGCGGTTCTTATATAAAATCGCTTTGGCACTTATCATTTCCATACATAACAGACCTGCTCCCTGTTCCTTGCATAACAAGCGAAATGGCAGGTCTGTTACTCCTGCCATGGGTGCTAATATTAAATTATTGGGCAATGTCACATTGCCGATTTTTAACTGGTTTATTTTCTTTTCCATTTTATTTCTGTTTTCTATTTTGCTTTTTATAGACAATATTTATTCCCTTGAGAGTAAGATTTGGATCGTACTCATCTACATAGTCGGTCTCACTTGCGATTATTCTTCCAAGTCCACCTGTTACTACTACCTTGACATTTGATAGTCCTGCTTCTTCTATTGTCTTTTTGATGATGTACTCAGTCTGTCCAATCTGTCCGTATACAAGTCCTGACTGCATACTTGAGATAGTGTCTTTTCCAAGGATATTGTCCGGTTTCTTGATTTCTATCTCTGGAAGCTTTGCTGCATCTTCCCAGAGGGCTTTGGCTGAAATCCTGATTCCTGGTGCTGTTATTCCTCCGAGGAAGGTTCCAGTCTCATCTACAAGGTCATATGTAGTTGCTGTTCCGAAATCAATTACCAGTACAGGACCACCATATATCTCGTAGGCGGCTACTGCGTCTACGATTCTGTCTGCACCTATCTGCTGTGGGTTAGGTGTTGCAATTCTGATTCCTGTCCTGATTCCTGCTTCAACTACTATTGGCTTTATATCGAAATATTTAATTAAGGCACTGGAAAGGGAATGCATTATGTTTGGTACTACTGAGCATATTATTGCGTCTGCAATATCGCTTGTTTTTAATCCGTTCTGCTCTAAAAGTGTACTTAATAGCATTCCATATTCATCTGATGTTCTTGGCATCTTTGTTGTTATTCTGAAGTTTCCTACCAATTCATCATCATTAAACACTCCACATGTTATATTAGTATTTCCAACATCAAGGGCTAATATCACGTCCTTCTCCTCCTTAAGAATAATCTCCTAAAAACATGAGTTTATAATATGTCTCGAGAGATTCTAGTAATTCTCTTCTCTCATTCTGGTACTGCTTTATCTTAAGCACGCTTCCGATTTCATCATACATAAAATCGTTCTCATTGCATGAGGTCTGAAAATCGAGATTGCCGTCCTCATCAAAATATAACTCAAGTATTCCACCTACGTCCTCTGTGTATAATACACACATTATTTTTAGTTCATCCTTTATCGCCTGTGGAAGTCCCTGAAAATGCTCATTTAAATAATATTTTTTCTGATATGCGTTTGATACGCATAGGGTTTCTTTGTCCATATTAGACATATCCATATATACCTCTTACTGATACTTCTCCGCTGGATACCAGCTTTCTTGATTCCCATGTGTCGACTATTAGCTCACCGCTTTTGGTTATTCCCATCGCTTTTCCTTCAAATGGATCTTTTGGGTCTAACACTTTTACTTCTTTTTGCATATTTACAAGAAGTGAATTGTATTCTGGCACCAGCTTGCTTAAGTCTTCTGTCTCTAAATACTGTTCGTAATATACTTCAAAATATTCAAGTATTTTCTCAATTATGTCTGCTCTGTGAAAATGTCCGCCATTACTTTCGAGCATTAATGAGCTTGCTATATGGCTAATCTCTTCCGGGAATGTTTCGTTGTGAACATTTATTCCGATTCCAATTACTATGTGGTTAATATAGTCAAACTGTGCGCTCATCTCTGTTAAGATTCCACAGATTTTCTTTCCATTTATTACGATATCATTTGGCCATTTTATCTGTGCATTGAGCTTAGTCACTTCAGAGATTGCTCGGGCAACTGCAAGTGCTGCTACAAGTGTAAGCATTGATGCGTTGTTTGGGTTTATCTCCGGCTTTATCATAAGGGTCATAAATATTCCACTTCCTGACGGAGATTCCCAGCTTCTGCCCCTTCGGCCTTTTCCTGCAGACTGCTTATCGGCTACTACCAGTGTTCCTGACGGATAGCCTTTTTCTGCAAGTTCCTTTGCTTTCGTATTTGTTGAATCTATCTGGTCAAAATACTGTATCTCACATCCAGCCCAGTTTGTCTTTCGTATGCTGTTTAGTTCAGCCTCATCCATGACATCTGGTGCGGATACTATGTGATATCCTTTATTCGATTGTGCTTCGATTTCATATCCTGCTTCTTTTAGCTGGTTGATTACTTTCCAGACTGCTGTTCTTGATACTCCGAATCTATTGCATAATTCCTGTCCGGATACATATCCTTCGCTCTGGCGCAGGAGGCGCAGTATCTCTTTTTTCATAAATTCTCCTATTTGAGGGTTGCGTACATGATTGCTTTGATTGAGTGCATGCGATTCTCTGCTTCGTCAAATACTACAGAGCGCTCGCTCTCAAATATTTCGTCTGTTACCTCTAACTCGCTAAGTCCGAACTTCTCATATACCTGCTGACCGATTGTTGTCTTTAAGTCATGGAAGGCTGGGAGACAGTGCATGAAAATTGCTGTATCTTTAGCATTTGCAAATGCGTTTGCGTTAACCTGGTATGGCTTTAATGCTTCTATTCTTTCTGCCCATACTTCTTCCGGCTCTCCCATTGATACCCATACATCTGTGTATATTACATCTGCATCCTTTGTTCCCTCTGCAACATCCTCTGTAAGAGTTACACTTCCGCCTGACTTTGCGGCTTCTTCTTTTGCGTATTCTACAAGCTTATCCTCTGGGAAAAATTTGCTGTTTGTGCAGGCTACGAAATTCATTCCAAGCTTTGCACATGTAATCATAAGTGAGTTACCCATGTTATAGCGGGCATCTCCCATGTATACGAATTTAAGTCCTTTTAATTCTCCAAGGTGCTCTCTGATTGTAAGCATGTCGGCTATCATCTGTGTTGGGTGGAATTCATTTGTAAGTCCATTCCATACAGGTACGCCTGCATACTTTGCAAGCTCCTCTACGATTTCCTGTCCGTATCCGCGGTACTCAATTCCGTCGAACATTCTTCCTAATACTCTTGCTGTATCTGCGATACTTTCCTTCTTTCCAATCTGAGAACCGCTTGGATCAAGATATGTCACATGCATTCCGAGGTCATGTGCTGCTACTTCAAAAGAGCATCTTGTTCTTGTACTTGTCTTTTCAAAAATAAGTGCTATATTTTTTCCAACGAGCTCGTCATGTCTGATTCCTTTTTTCTTTTTCTCCTTAAGCTCTGCTGACAAATCAATGAGGTATGTTATTTCCTCTGGTGTGTAATCCATAAGTTTTAAAAAATTACGTCCCTTTAAATCCATCGCTCTTTCCTCCTGTAGCTTTCTGATTTCATAATGATGTAATTTTACTCCTTTTCCCGCTTTGTTGCAAGAAAAAAGGAATCCCTTATGTACTGGGATTCCTTTGAGTATGATTTATCTTAATTTTACCAGAAAATATTATCTCCGATAGCAGTTCCTGCGTGTCCGCATGATAATGAATTGAAGCTTAAGCATCCTCCTGTATTATCTACTCCGCTTAATGCTTCCTGAGCTGCTGCGTAAGCTGTATCACTTACTCCGTTTGCAAGTCTTCTTGCAAGCTTTCCTGATGAAGCTGGTCCAAACTGTCCTCTCTGGTAAATTACACCTGATATTGTGTTTGGATAAGAGCTGCTTCTTACTCTGTTTAATACTACAGCACCTACTGCTACCTGTCCTTCATATGATCCGCCACCGGCTTCACACTGAATGATTGCTGCAAGAAGTGTTACATCATCAACATCTGCTGATACAGCTTCGTTCTGTACTGTAGTTGTCTGTGCTGACTGTGAAGAAGAGCCTGATGATTTATTAGCTTTTGCTGCTCTTGCTTCTTCTTCTGCCTTTGCTTTTGCTGCAGCAATTGCTGCCTGCTCTTCCTCGATTGTTACACCTGCAGTTGTTTTAATTTCAACTGTCACATAATCGGCACTTACATATCTTGTTGAGTCTTTGTAGATTACTGCTACCCATCCCTCAGTTACTTCTGCTGCTGTGTCAACTGTAAGTGTATCTCCTGTTGAAACACTGCTTATAACTGCTGAATCCTGACTCTGGCCTTCTCTAATTCTAAGGCCGTCTGTATTTACTGTTGCTACTGTTGGACAGTTTGCTTTTGCATATTCATATGCATCTAAACCAACCATACAGTAATCATTTCTTACATAACCATTGACATTTCCTGATGTTATCTTTGTCCACTGTTCTCCAGCTTCAACGATTGTTGCAAGATTTCCTTTGTATAACTTTCCTACAACCTGTGAGTTCTCATCTGCTGACTCACGTACATTAAGATAGTCTTCAACTTTTGGCATTAAATTGTTCTGCCAAGCTTTTTCCTCTTCTGTTAGAGACTCTTCTGTAATTGTCTCTTCCGAAGCAGTTACAATTGTTTCTTCCTGCTTCATAACAGAGATTTTGTTCTCTAAATCCATTGCAGCATTCTTTTGATAATAACTAAGTGCTGCTGTAACACCGGCAATTCCATCATACTCTAAACTAGTGTTTGCTATCATCTGTTCTTCTGACGCTAATGTCTTTGCATCAGTGATCTCTCTGTTAGTAACCGCTGTAATCGATATCGATAAAATTAATGCTGCTCTAGCCATGCTATCGACTACTTTTTTGTTTAGTTTCATTGTTTACCTCCATATGTTGTAATAATATTTTATAATTATTACACTTATGTGTCTAATTTAAACATTTTGTTTCAAATGTTACAAATTTGTTACAACACGGATATTATCATAATGTTTTGGCTTTGTCAAACTTTTGTTTAAATTTTTCTTAATTTTTATTCAAATATTTCCTCCAAAACGGCATTTATTAAGCGATTTTGCTCCTCTTTTTCTTGTCGGATTTTCTGTTTTTTTTCTTCTTTTTGTAACTTTTCTTCTGATTCTACTACATGATTTATGTAACAATTAACCTCTGTTAAAATTTTTTTCATTCGTATTTCAATTCCTCTTATCCTTCGTGAAACTATTCCTAGAATTATTGTCATTATCATGAGTAGAAATATGCCCAAAAACATGCTTCCACAGACGATATATTCCAGATATGCTTGTACCATTTTTTTGCACCTCTTTCATAGTTTCTTCTATATTATTATAATCAATTTTCTCTTTTGCTAAAAGAAGGTTAGAACCACTTTCGGTCGCAAGTTTCGACATATTTTTCATTCATTTCTTTGGTATTGACTTTTTAACTTGTAAGTATAATATAGAATAGACATTATTTTTCTCAGTGTTAGTACAATTATTGACTGAGAAATTCTTGAATTTTTCTATAAAAGAGAGGTATTTATAATGAAGAAAATTGTTATGACTGGTGGTGGTACTGCCGGACATGTAACTCCAAATATTGCACTTATGCCTTCGCTCAAAGAGGCTGGATATGATATAGAATATATTGGTTCATACAATGGAATGGAGAAAGGTCTCATTGAGGCTCAGGGCATTAAATATCACGGAATTGCTTCTGGAAAGCTTCGCCGTTATTTTGATCTTAAGAACTTTTCTGATCCATTCAGAGTTATTAAAGGTTATGGCCAGGCAATTTCTCTTATGAGAAAAATCAAGCCTGACGTTGTATTTTCTAAAGGTGGATTTGTTTCAGTACCTGTTGTTCTTGCAGCAAAATTCTGTCACATTCCTGCTATCATTCATGAGTCAGATATTACTCCTGGTCTTGCCAATAAAATTGCAATAAAGGGTGCCAAAAAAGTTTGCTGTAATTTCCCTGAGACTCTTAAGTATCTTCCTTCTGACAAGGCAGTACTTACAGGCTCTCCTATTAGAAAGGAGCTTTTCGGTGGAAACGCTGACAATGCCCTTAAGCTTTGTAATTTCCCTGACCACAATAAGCCGGTTCTTCTTATTATTGGTGGAAGTCTTGGTTCTAAGATTGTTAATGAGGCAGTTAGAAAGGTTCTTCCTGAATTATTAGAAAAATTCTACATTATTCATCTTTGTGGAAAGGGTAATCTTGATAATAAGCTTACTGGAATTGTTGGTTATGCACAGTTTGAATATGCAAGCTCTGAGCTTACTGATATGTTTGCTCTTGCTGATATTGCTATTTCAAGAGCTGGTGCAAATTCTATTTGCGAGCTTCTTGCTCTTCACAAGCCAAATATTCTTATTCCACTTTCTGCTGCGGCAAGTCGTGGAGACCAGGTTCTTAATGCTAAGTCCTTTAAGAAACAGGGATTTTCATTTGTTATTGAGGAGGAAAATCTTACAGATAAATCTCTTCTTGATGCAGTAAACCATGTTTATGACCATCGTGATTCTTACATAAAGAAAATGTCTGAAAGTGGTCAGATGGATTCAATCGGAACAATTGTTGATCTTATCAACAAGGAAGCTAAAAATAAATAACCTTATATACAAATAAAAAGCGATAAACTGTGGATAACTCCACAATTTATCGCTTTTTACGTTAATAAATATGTATATCTATATCTATATAATTTTAAGTCTATAATATTATTTCATCTCTCGATGTCTTTGCATCTCCAAAGAAGAACATAAAATCCTGAATCTCGGTAAGCTTCATCTTCCCTTTATAATATTGCTTTACTGCTTCATCATACAGAGGTTTCCTATTATATTCAACCTGCTTCATTTTAATATCGCCCTCTTCAATGGTCATATAATGAGCCCTTTTGTCTGGGTCGTCAGGACGTCTGTATGAAATACTTCCTGGATTTATCCACTCCATTCCTTCATCAAGAATATGAATGCACTGTCGGTGGGTGTGTCCGAAAATCATACGTTTCTTTGGTGCATCCCACATTTCTTCCGGAGTTGATTCCTTCCAGAAATCCATGAATTGTTTTCTATTTTCTATACAATCGTATTTTCCAAGTATATACTGATGCTGCATTAAATATGCATATCCATCTGCATAGAAGTACTGCTGCCTTGGCAGACTGTCAAGATAATTAATTTCCTCATCAGTCATTATTGCAAGATTATGATTTAACCATTTGTATGAACCATCCGGCATTATACTGTAATCTTCGGTATTTCTTATCTCGATGGCATATCTGTCATGATTCCCATATACGATTGTAGCCTTTGAATTATTTCTTAATGCTTCGATTACTTCATGCGGTGCAATTCCATAATCCACCATATCGCCAGCAAATACCAGCTTATCATAATTTTTTTCTGTCTCCAGTATTTTATTTAATGCCCATATATTTGCATGAGCATCTGATAATACCAATATTTTCATCATGTACCTCTACTGTAATAAAGCCTGATACACATCTCGCTTGCTGATTCCCCTGTCCTTTGCAACAAGCTTCATGGCTGCTTTGTGGTCATGTCCCTGAGATTCATAGTATTCCATATGTTCCTCCAAAGTCATAGCTTCCCAGCTTTCCTGCTGCTCTTTTATTATTTCCTGTCGGTCTCTTCCACATATAATTAGTACATACTCTCCGCGCGGCTCATTTTCTTTGCAATATTCAAGTAATTGAGAAAATGTCGTTTGCATCTTACTTTCATGTCGTTTTGTCAGCTCACGACAAACAGTAATGTCTCTATCTCCTAAAACGACAAATAATTCGTTTACTGTTTTTACAAGGTGATGTGGGGCTTCATATATTATTATGGTTCGAGTTTCGTTTTTTAGCTCTTCAATTACTGATGCTCTTTCTTTTTTATCTCTTGGTAAGAAGGCTTCAAAAGCAAATCTTCTTGTTGGTCTTCCCGACATTGTTAGTGCTGTTATGCATGCCGCTGCTCCCGGAAGTGATGTAACCGGAACTCCTTCCTCATAGCAGATTCTTACAATATCTTCCCCTGGATCAGAAATTCCCGGTGTCCCTGCATCTGTTATTAGTGCAATATTTTTACCTTCTTTTAACTTTGCGACAAGCTGGTATGCCTTCTCTATTTTGTTATATTCATGATAGCTTGTCATTGGGGTTTTTATTTCGAAATGATTTAATAGTTTGATTGAATTTCTTGTATCTTCTGCTGCAATTAAGTCTACTTCCTTCAGAGTCCTTAAAACTCTGAAGGTTATATCCTCAAGATTTCCAATTGGAGTTGCGCATAAATATAGCGTTCCTGACATTTTTCCTCCTATGCATTCTCCACATTTTCTTTTTTCCTGCCTGCTACAACATAAAATGCTATTCCTATTGCAACAATTACAATCGAGATAAGCTGTGATGTTGATAAAAATCCGATACTACCTCTTGCATCATTACGCAAAAATTCTAAGAAGAATCGTCCAATTCCGTAAAGCATCATATAAACAGCGGCCACGCGCCCCCTCTTTGGTTTTTTTGATGCATAAAACATTAAAATTCCTGCAAAAAGGAAATCACCTGCTGCTGAAATTAACTGCGTTGGAATAAGGCTTATGCCATTTGGTGCAAATTTTGAATTTGTAAATGTAATTCCATACCAGGCATCTGTTGGTCTTCCATAACAACAACCTGCACAGAAACATCCGATTCTTCCAAAGCCCTGTGCCATGGATACCTCAGGCATAACCATGTCGAAATAATCCAGGAATACTACCTTTTTAATTCTGCAATAAATATAGCAGGCTAAAATTCCTCCGATTATTCCTCCATATACTACATATCCGTTCTTAAAATTCCAAAGGATTGATGGATCTTCTATAATTGATGGCAAATCGACAATATAGAACAGAATTCTTGAACCAAGCATTCCTCCTATTAAGGCGCAATAGAATAATCCGTAAAAGATGTCCTCGTTAAGACCTCTCTTTTTTCCTCTATACGATGCAACAAACAATGCGGATATAAATCCTATTGCTATCATCAGTCCATACATGTGAAATGTAAATGGACCTATGTGAAAATCATTAAACATTTTTTTCTCCTTTTGTAACTATTTGTACGATTGCTTAAATAGAGTCATTACCTAAAATTTATGGGCGGAGCCTGAATAGTTACTTCCTTAATTGATTATTTATCAAGCATTCCATATATCTGCAGGATTTCATCCGTGTAGACATTCTGCTCTTTGTATACAATTAATGGTTTTTCAACTGTTATTCTAGACTTGCCTCCTCTTAATCCTTCGATTAAGACCATATTTGGTTCCTTATCTACAAATGGATATACAAGTCTCATTCTTTTTGGCTCAATATGGTATGAAATCATGGCGGCAAAAATTTCTGCAAGTCGAAACGGCCTGTGAACCATGTAAAATCTTCCACCCGGCTTTAACAGCTTTGCACTTTCTCTCATTATGTCATCTAAAGTGCATAAAACTTCATGTCTTGCAATTGTTTTTGCATCGGCAATATTCTGTACTCCATGCTGTCCTATCATGTAGGGTGGATTAGTAGTTACAACATCCATTGAATCTACTCCGAATATTTTTGATGCTTCACAGATATCTCCTATTTCAACTGATATCTTGTCCTCAAGTTTATTATACTTTATGCTTCTTCTTGCAAGGTCAGCACTTTCGGCCTGAATCTCAAGCCCGAAATACTTTTCACCACTATTCTTTGCTTCAAGTAAAATCGGAATTATTCCATTTCCTGTTCCTAGGTCTAATGCCTTCTCACCTTTTTTAACTTTTGCAAAATCAGATAGTAACACCGCATCCATTCCAAAACAGAATTTCTTTGGATCCTGTATAATGCAGTAACCATTTCTTTCTAGATTGTCTAGTCGTTCATTACTGTGGATTAGACTGCTGTTTGTTTCCATTCTGTTTTCCTCTGTTGTTTCTGTTACGCTTATTTTTAAAATTGCGTTTGTTATCGCTAGCTTTTACATTATTATTCTCTTTGTTACTGCGATTATCCCAACCCTCAGAATTTCTGTTGTTACGTGCTTTGTTGTCTCGATTATTCTTTCGATTGTTTTTTCCACTGTTATTGTCTCGATTGTTGTATCTATTGTTGTCTTTGTTATCACAATTATTCTCATAATTGTTTTCTTTATTTTCTTGATTATTATTCTGATTGTTTTCTTTTTCTTCTTGATTATTATCGCTATAGTTTTGTCCTTTTATGTCACTATTGTCTCGTTTTTTGTCTTTTTTTAATGTTTTTTGGTTATTTTCAGAATAAATGTTGTCGTTTGTGTCGTTATCGTCTTCAAGCTCCTTTAACTCTTCCATTTCTTCTTCTGTAATCTTTACATCTTTACGGCGATAACCCTTATTTTTAATGTCATCTATCGAGTATTCTCTTAATTCTTTTTCATCACCATTTTCTACAATGATTTTTACCAGCTGTCTTAATACACTTACGCTCTTTACTTCGCCAGTAGCTCCGTCTGTCATTGTAATTTTATCTCCGATATTTGGAAGACGACTGTTTAAATACTCATATGTTTCCTGTTCATTTTTTAGACAGCACATAAGTCTTCCACATGCACCTGAGATTTTTGTTGGGTTTAGTGATAAGTTCTGCTCTTTCGCCATCTTTATTGATACAGGCACAAAATCGGATAAATAAGCTTTGCAGCAAAGCTCTCTTCCGCATATTCCGATTCCACCAAGGATTTTTGTCTCATCTCTTACTCCTATCTGTCTGAGTTCAATTCTTGTGCGGAATACTGCTGCAAGGTCCTTTACTAATTCTCTAAAATCAATTCTTCCATCTGCTGTAAAATAGAAAAGAAGTTTATTTCCGTCAAATGTATACTCTGCATCCACAAGCTTCATTTCAAGTTCATGCTTAAATATTTTTTCCTTACATATTTTAAAGGCTTCTTTTTCTTTCTCTTTGTTATTTTCTACTGTCTTCTCATCTTCGTCTGTTGCTATTCTGATTACAGGCTTGAGTGGCTGTACTACTTTATCGTCCTCAACTTCCTTTGGTGCAATAAGTACTGTTCCCATCTCAATTCCTCGTGCAGTTTCTACAATTACATGCATTGGAACTTCTAATTCGAAGCCTGCTGGGTCAAAATAATATATCTTTCCTGCGTTACGAAAACGGATTCCTACTATTTTAGTCATTCTAGTTCTCCTTAATGGTCAGCAATAATAGTTCAATCGTCAAATCAAAATTAACATTTGCATTTAATCTTACTTTAGCTGTATCTAACGCTTTGATTATTTCCTCAATTCCCTGATATGAATGTTTTGCTGCCTGTTTTTTTATTTCATAAACTTCATCTTTAAAGATAAGCTTGTTTACATCATTTGTTGCCTTATTGTACAACACATCTCTATACCAGACCATCATCAGATCAAAATAGTCATTTATTGACAATTTATAATCTGATATCCTCTTGACTGCTGCACTAAGCTCTGATATGTCAATATCATCAATTCTTTTTAGAAGCTGAAGTACTTCTTTTTTCAATTCATTAAAGTCTTCTGACGATGCCAGCTGTATGGCTTTTCCTACATTTCCCTGCGCAAATGCAGTACATACATCTGCCTGATAATCAGGTATTTGGTATTTACTCATAAGGTGGTCTTTTATAACTGTATCCTTAACTGATTTTAAGTTAAGGGTTATACATCTTGACCTTATTGTCTGAAGAAAACTATCAGCATTTGTTGTAAGTAACATAATAATTCCATATGCTGGTGGTTCTTCTATTGTTTTAAGTAATGCATTTTGTGCCTGCTGATTCATTTTCTCAGCTTCGTCTATTATATAAATTTTATATCTGCTACTGTAAGGCTTAATGGCAATGTCATTATTAAGCTGCGCTCTTATCTCGTCAACTGATATATTGTTTGGTTTCTCATGTGAAACATAAATTATGTCTGGCTGGTTTCTGTCTATTGCCTGCCTACATGATTTACATTGCATGCATCCGCATGGTTCTCCATTTTCACATTGAAGCGCTGTAGCAAATGCTTCCGCTAGCATCATTTTTCCTGAAAGCTTTGGTCCATTTATAATGTAAGCATGCGAAACCTTCTCCATTTTTATGGCGTTTTGTAAATGCTCTTTTATCTGTTCGTGTCCGACTATATCGTTAAATCCTGCCATATTCACCCCACCTTTCCTTACTGAAAATTTTCTTTGTTCAAAGTTTTTTCTAAGTTAAGATATCTAACAGTAGTCCCTCTATTTCACCTATCTTACTTAATATTGAAATGTGATCACTTTCATCTGACACAAGTTCACTTGCCAATTGATCAAGATTTTCATCTATCAGCTTTATTATTCCGTATACTCTGTGCCTTCCTCTTCTATCCAAAAAGTTCTCTCTCGAAAATTTATGAGATCTGTAAACTACTTCACTTAAAAACTCTTTTATCAATCCTCTGTATTTTTTCATATCACGAATGTCCATGTGCTGGGCGATTCTTTTTCCCTGGGCAGTAATGTCCTCCATTAATGCATCTACTTTTGCCTGAAGTTCTGCATCAGTGATGGCGCTTGACAATGTGAATTTAAATGTACCATCTCCTGCCACAGGTTTTGATGTTTCTGATACCTGATTTATCTGGCCAATTTCATTAATTCTGACAGCCATCAATCTCTCCTTTTATATACTCAGTTATTTCATTTACGACATCATAAAGTGTCGTGTTCTCAAATCGTTTGTCTATTTGTGCTTTTTTTAAATTTTCCTCTGAAAAATCAGCTGAATCTGCAATAAATCTTCTGCACATTTCTTCATACTTTGGTACTTCCTGCTGTTTTTCTCTTCCGATTGCCCGAAGCAGTCTTTCGCCATCTTCTACTTCTATATAAATAGGAATTACTTTTTCTCTTCCAAAGTAATCTCTTATTTTTAAATATGTCTCAAGTGTTCCTATTAATATGTAGTTCCCACAATCAAGTTTTATCTGACCATCATCGGCTGTAAAATATTTCCACACTCCATATACTGTATTATATGCTCTAAGCTCAATTATCTTATTCTCTTTTTCAAGCATTTCTACTTTGTTTTCATCACAGAAAAAATAATTTTCACCTTCAATTTCACCATCTCGTATTGGTCTTGTCGTATATGGAATTATATTTTTGAGTTTTAGTTGTTTTTGCTTTAAAATTTCTTGATAAATAGTGTCTTTTCCAGTTGCACTTTTACCCATTACACAAAAAATTTTTCCCATTTTCACTATCCTTTAAGTATAATTATCCGATTGTCCTCTGTCAAACCCTTAACATCGAGTTCATAACTTACTGCTGCCTTTAAATCCCTTATAAAATCAGCACTTATGACCTCCCCTGGAACAATTAGTGGAATGCCTGGTGGGTAGATATATATGAATTCTCCACTCACTTTTCCAACTGCTGCATCATAATCCACATTTTCTACTTCCATTTCTCCTGCTTCGTGGATTTCATACTCTTTTTTCATGCTTCTATAGTATATGGAAGTATCTGGTATTTTATTTTTCTTTCTATCATTTTCATTGTAGCTTAATTTGTCATCAATTTCTATAAGTGCATGCATTAACCTTTCAAATCCTTCTTTTGTATCCATAATTGTTGAAAGTGCAAGCGCATAATTTCCCGCTGCCATCTCAAGCTCTATATGGTAATCATTATGAAGTATTCTTAATAGTTCTTCTCCACTTATTCCACATTTTTCTGTCAGCATAATTATTTTTGTACGGTCAAAATCATATGCTTCGTCACTCGTAAAGTCTTTTTTTGTTAGAACTTTTATGTTTTTTAGATTTTCTACACCATTATAAAAATCATCTAATTTTTTATCTAATTCAGCAAATAATTCTTCTCCTTTTTCAGATATATGCCTGATACTGCTTTCTATTCCTGCCATCAATATATATGAAGGTGAGCTTGTTTCATATATTCCAAGATATTTTTTTATTTTTTTCTGGCTTATTCTATTGCTGCAAATATGAAGTAATGCTGTCTGTGTAAAAGCCGGCAAGGTTTTATGAACTGAGACTATTACTGCATCAGCTCCTAGTTTTATTGCACTTTCCGGCATTCTATCATCTAATCCAAAATGTGCCCCATGTGCCTGGTCAACAATAATCGGAATATCATAATTGTGTACTATTTTTGAAATTTCTTCTACATCTGAAACAATTCCATCATATGTAGGAGATGTTATTATTACTGCTTTTACATCAGGATTTTTATCTAATGCCTTTTTTACTTCTTGGCTTTCTATCTTACCTTGAATTTTTACATCTGTAATTTCCGGATAAATATAGATTGGTGATAATTCTCTCAAAAAAATAGCATTATATACTGCTTTATGACAATTTCTTGCTACTAGAATTTTGTCTCCTTTTTGTGTTGAAGCACTTATGGCGGCAAGTATTCCACATGTACTTCCGTTTATTAGGTAGTATGCCTGTTTTGAACCATATAAATCGGCTGCTCTTTGTTGGGAACTTTTCAAAATTTCTGATGCATTGTGGAGATTATCAAAGCCTTCTATCTCTGTTATATCTATCTGATATGGGTTGTAATCTTCTATCATTATCCGTTTGTGTCCAGGCATATGAAATGGGTACATATCTGTTTTTGAATATTCTAGTAATTTTTTATCTAACACTTTTTTTCCTCTATCCCAAAAATCTTTCTAATCCTGGCATCCAATCGTCAAAAAATATCTCATTATTACATAGTGCTCTCCATAGTGGTTCAATAAATGATACCGTTCTGTCAAGAACCTCTTCCCAGCTTTCATCTATATTATTTTTCTTGCAATACTGAATCCAGCGCTTCTTCATATATGCATAATTTCTATATTCTTTAATCTGGTCAATGCGCTTTTCTCTTGCAACTTTTGGTTCTTTTTCAATGAAACTTTCAAGCTCTTCTATCATATGACGACCGCTTATTGAGTTTTCCTTCAGGCAGTCATTTATTATGGCATATGAACTCATGCTGTTTATGAGTTCAAGTTTTTTTATAACCTCGAAAACCTGCTTTCCTAACATGTTTTCTATAGAAAATGCATTATATTTTATCTTTATATATCTTTTCCTTATTGGCTCAATCTCTCCTGCTGTTGGAAAAATCCAGCTTTCTTTTTGAATTATCTTTATTGTAATAGGAAACTGTATTTCGTATGTGCAATATAAACCTTTTAATATCCAGCATAACCTATTATCTTCTTTCACACTCTCATCAACTATTGTCCATTCTATATCTGTTTTCTGTGAAATTATTTCTTCTAATAGTTCACTAAATTCCTTTCGGCCATTATAGTAGACCAGATTTAGTTTAGGATTATTTAAGGTATTTTTTTGTGAATTTTTTTTCTTTACGCAATCAAGCTTTATAGGATATTCGTAATCTTCTAACCAAAGATGCTCGATATTTCCTGACTTACTTATTCTATAAATAATATCCTGTGCTGCATATTTCCATAAAACATCAGCAAATGGTGTATTTGTATTCTCACTTAACTCTTTAAGTTTTGTTGCTAAATTTTCACCAACATTCACTACAGCCACACTCCAATCAGTCCCTGGACCTTTTTAATAACTTTTCTTTCTCTTGCATACTCCATTAAAAGAGAAATGTCCTTGTCTTCATCTTTAATGTATCCTTGAATTGCAGCCTTAAAATCTTCCCTTTCCATTTTTGATTCATACTTTAAGCAGTCACAAATCATTCTTTCTTTATCATATATTCCAAAAGATATTCCATTAAGGGAAATCGTACTAGCTCCTATCTGCAATACTTCTGGCTCAGTATAATATGGAAGTATTTTTGGAAAATCCATTTTAAACCTTGATTTTGATGTATTCTTATCTATTGCAATTGACCAGGCAAATGGTTTCTCTTTGATATATCCGTATGCGTATAATGCACTTTCCATACAAAGAAGTCCATCCGGAAAAAGCGCAGCTACTAATTCCTCCTCAGAAAATCGATCTATTCTGTCTGTATAATATCCATTCTTTATTCTTACGAGAGTACCATCATTGACAAGAGTCATTATTCTCTTAGAGTCTATTCCTAGCTTTGTTAGCTGTTCCTTTTTTACTATTCCATTATTTTCATTTAATACTTTTTCAATTAACTGAAATACTTCTTCTGATTTCATTAGTATTTTTTCCGCTCCAATCAAATTATAGTGGTATTAATTTTATTTTACTATTTATAAATACGACAGTCAATATTGTCTTTTTTGTCTTGATTTGCACATTTTTTTGTCGTATACTTGTCATAAAGACATAAATTGACATTTTTTCGTGTCTTTTCGTTTTGTAATTCATTGATATTGTATAAATAAGCCATATTATTTTAAATTATCAATAAAATTTGAAGAAATTTTTATGATTATTGAGTTTAATTATTTAAATTAAAATTTAACAAAAGAGGAAATTATGGAAAAAATCATTAGAAAAAACCCATCAAGAGAAACCTGTGAAAAAACAATAAAAAGAATTCTTATGACTGAAGTCCTTCAAAGTGGTGTTAATAAACATTTTAGATCAGCTGCAGATTTTATGAATTATTTTGAATCATTGTACCCTGCATCCGATGCACTAACCAAACAGGTTCAAAGAGCTGTAAAAGCATTAAACATGCCTAAAGATGAGAAGGGTTATTTTATTGTTAATAAAACCGTTGAGCAGCTTGGACAGGAAAATGAGATAACAAATATACTTAAAAAGGCAGATGTAGTTATAGATTCAATGGAAAATTCTGAGTCTGTATTCTTATCTGTGCCAGATTATTTAAAATCTTACCTAATTCATTCTATTTCTAATTCTGAAACCTTCAAAGGTAAGTTTATTACTATGATTGAAACTTTTAATGGCATTATGATATACACTAACAACCGCAACCAGCTTATGATACTGCTAAATAGTCTGACAATTTAAAAATCTTTTATCAATGTCCTAGATACAAAAAACGACAAAATTTTGTAAATAATTTTGTCGTTTTTTATATTTATTGTCTTTAATTATTGTCTTATGCAATTATATTTTTTTAATATTTTTTTACTTAAATAATCTGTCTTTTCGTCTTGGTCGACGATTTCTTCTCTTGATTTCTCTGAATCTTCGCCTCTGTTCTGTCCTTACACCCAAATTATGGCGAATTACATAGAAGTTATCATAGAATTTCTTAATTCCTAATATAATAATTACTAATAATACTATAAATACAAGGATTAGAAGAATATATATTGGTTTTACTTTTACAATCTTATTTTGAGTCTTTTCATCTTTCTTTTCAAAGTAATCATGCTCTATTTTTGCTCCGGTTGGTACTATTTCAACCTTTCCTACCGTCCTGTTTGCATAAGTATAACTCAAAGCTGCGACAGATTCATCATTTGTATTTTCATCTAATTCAAATGTTGCTGCAGAAAAATCAACTGTGTTTGGTAATACAATATATGCATCCGAATTTAATGTTACAAATGAACCATTTGCATTCAATACGCCTAGATTTTTATTTTTACTTTCCTGAATACTTTGTTCATTTTCAATAATATTATATGCTCTAAAATTACTAAAGCTATATTCTATCAATGTATTTGTGTCCACAAAATGATCTGGGTCATTTGCATTCATAATTACTACACAGATTGATAAACCATTTCTTTCTGCAAATGTTACAAGAGTGCTATTGGCAACTTTTGTAAATCCTGTCTTTCCACCTGTACATGACTCATTAACATAATTTCCAGTTTTATAATAATGAAGTATTTTATGATGATTATTCAAATATGTTGGGTCAGCATGTTTATTTGTTGGTGGAATAGTGTAGGTCTTTGTTCCAGTAATACTTTTGAATGTCTCATTTCTATATGCTTCACTACTAATGAGTGCCATGTCATATGCACTTGTATAATGCTCTTCATCTGGTAATCCATTACAGTTGTTAAAATGTGTATCCGTACAACCAAGGCTAGCAGCTTTTTCATTCATTAAATCAATGAAAGTACTGTAATCTCCGCCTTTTATACTTCCTACATGTTCTGCAACTGCATATGCACATTCATTTGCAGACTCTAGCATTACACCATACAGACACTCTTCCATAGTCATTTGCTCATTCAAATCTCTTGAAATATGAGAGGTATCACCTTCATTTAAATACACAGCGTCAGCTGAAAATGTAACTATGTCTTCTAAATTACTGTTTTCTATGGCTAAAAGTGTCGTTAATATCTTCGTTATACTTGCAGGATAATGAACTTCATGACTGTTTTTCTCATACAATACAGTTCCTGTATTTACTTCCATTACAATTGCACACGGGGAATTAATCTGTGGACCTTCAGGCCATTTTTCCTCTGCTTTTATAGGAATTGTTTGAGCGAGTGTACATCCAAAAATACTTACTACAGCCATAATTCCTGCTGTATATTTCTTTATTTTCTTGTATATCATATTATTTCTCCAAATATTTTTATTAGCTATTTAAGTATAATACATTTTTACTTGCCCTTCCATCTTATTTATAATAAAATAGCCTAGTAATATTGCTTTATTATAGCGCTTTATAAGAAAGGAGTTTTATGAGACTTAGAAATATACCTGGTGCTGATGAAATAGTATCAAACAGTGCCTTTTGTATACAAAATCCTACAAATCTTAAAGATAATTGGCATAATTTTTTGGGAAATGATAATCCAATACATATTGAAGTTGGAATGGGAAAAGGAAGATTTATCATGGATCTTGCAACTCTTAATCCAAATATTAACTATATTGGAATAGAGAGATATACAAGTGTATTACTCCGTGCTGTTCAGAAAATGGATGAAAATCCATTAGATAATGTTCATTTTTTGTGTATTGATGCTGCGACTTTACCTGAAATATTTGGAAAAGATGAGGTTGATAGAATTTATCTTAATTTTTCAGATCCATGGCCAAAAGATCGCCACGCTCGTAGAAGACTTACTTCAAGTGATTTTCTTAATAGATATGATCAGTTTCTTTCTCCAAATGGAAGAATAGAATTTAAAACTGATAATCAGGATTTATTTTCTTTTTCTCTCCAAGAAATTGAAGAATCTGAAGTTTGGCATTTAGATGCATTTACAAGAGATCTTCACAATGATTCAGCTCTTAATCAGGGAAATGTTATGACAGAGTATGAAGAGAAGTTTTCTTCTATTGGTAATCCAATATGTAAGCTAATTGCTTCACGATAATTAGCAAAAAAAGCTGCAGTTCTTTATATCTGCAGCTTTTTTATACTAATATAACTGAATTCTTATCAATTTTTACATCTGATGAAGATTCTTTTTGTTCTGATGCACCTTTTATATTTATCAAATTTAGCATGTTCCATATTTCATAGCTTTCTTGCTCCTTGACTGTAGGGTCTGCTAATTCTTTTTTTGCATCTTCATAATATTTCATTGCCTCACCTGTACGGCCCATTTTTTGATAACACGATCCAATATTACTATATGTCATAGCTTTTAAATATTTACTATCCATAACCTCAGCATTTGCCAAACTCTCTAAATAACAATCAAAAGCCTTTCCTTCATCACTTTCTATTGCATAAACAATGCCCAAAATATTTAATGTCTTAACATATTTCTCTATGTAGCCAGCTTCTTTAAGATTCTTCAAAGACTCTTTAACATAAAACTCAGCCTGTGTATAATCATGATCTAAAAGAGATTTCTTGCCAAGTTCAAGCTGCTCATCAGCTAGCCTCTCTAACTCTTTCTTATCTTTTTTATTCATAATATTTTCCCCATAATACATACTTTTGTTACTTTTTTCCTATTTATTAGTATAGACTGATTTTAACGAAATTTCAATATATAATATCTAAAATATTTTTTATCTTTTATATATAAAAAAGCACCAACCCCACAGGTAAAACTGCAAAATCGGTACTTTTGTAAGTGCGCCACCGGGGGCTCGAACCCCGCACACCCTGATTAAGAGTCAGGTGCTCTACCAAATGAGCTAGTGGCGCATATTCAATTCTACACTTCTTAGTGCAATAGTTATTATATAATAAAATCTTTACCAAATCAACACTTTTTTAAGAATAACTTAAGAAAATCCTCGAAATTAATCGAGGATTTTCATATTATGACATATTTGCAATTAAAGCCGCTATCTCATCCGGACTCATTGTCTTATTAGGATCTGACATATCTGGCATTGGAGGTTTTTCTTCCTTTACTGGCTCTTCCGGTATTGGTTCCTCAACTATTGGTGCCTTAACTTCTTCTGCAGTTTCTCCATTCATGTTTGCTATTAATGCTGCTATTTCATCTGGATCCAATTTTTTGTTTGGATCTGTCATTTCTGGCGCTGGTGGTACTTCTTCCTTTACTGGTTCTTCTGGTATTGGTTCTTCAACCACTGGAGCCTCAACTTCTTCTGCAGTTCCTCCATTCATGTTTGCTATTAATGCTGCTATTTCATCTGGATCCATTTTTTTATTTGGATCTGTCATTTCTGGCGCTGGTGGTACTTCTTCCTTTACTGGTTCTTCTGGTATTGGAGGCATTTCTTCGATTACCGGTTCTTCTGGCATTGGTAATACTTCTTCCACTACTGGTTCTTCTGGCATTGGTGATGCTTCTTCCATCTTTATATCATTTTCAAAATCTACATTTTGTTTTGATTCAAACGAAGTAACATTATTTGTTTCTGGTACAGAACTAACATTTGGCATTGGTGCCATCTGAGGAATCGATACAGGTACAGCTACTGCCTGTTGTGGAATTTCTACATTTGCTGTTAATTGTACCGGCTGAGAAGAAATAATTTGCTGTGTCTGCATTATAGCTTGATTTATATGTAATTCCATGTCCTTAATATCAGAAATAATATCTTGCTGCTTAATAATTGTTTGATTATAATTTTCCTGACTTATTTCTTTAACATTCTTTACAATATCTTGATTTATCGAATATAATCTATTATTAAATTCCTCAAACTGCTCCATAAGTAAATCATTAGAATTCATAAGAGCTTCTGCATTTTCACGACTTCTATTAATAATTACTTTTGCAACACCTTTCTGAGCACTAACAATTTCTTCTGTTGGAACTTTAGATGTTTCTTGAAGCACATCAACTTTATCATTAATCATCTCAAAATATTTCTTTAATAGAAGATATGATGCTTTTTGAGATTTAATAAGATTTTCATATTGTTCTCTTTTTTCTTCTTCATTTATTTGTTGTATATCAAAAATACCTTTAACAATGAAAAAAATACATAAAAGTATAAACACAGCAAATAATGCAATTATTATATATTGTTGTGGATAATTTATCATCGCATAGAATTCTGCGACAAGAAAGACTGCTAAAATTAGCACAGAAAAAATAATTTGTAGTTTTATTGTTTTTTGCTTTTTCCTTTGCATAACGGATTCTCCTTCCCTGGAATTTTTCCTCGCAAATTATTTAATGACATAATGCACCTAACTGGATTCGAACCAGCGGCCTACCGCTTAGGAGGCGGTCGCTCTATCCAACTGAGCTATAGGTGCAAACATTATTTATAGGCATACTGTTCCCTGCATCCATATATTTCCTTTAAATCTTCTACCGATTGCAGGCTCTCCTATTAAATCTTTTTTATTAATACATATATTAAAAAACAAATTATTGCATTCTATTTCCATGCAAATAATTGTTTCTTTTGTTAAACTATTTTCTACCTCTTTAAAATCATTAATTTTACCAATGATACTATATTGGTCACTTTCTATTCCATAAGGCATAAAACACGAATTTACTATCGAAAGAATATCCTCTCGCATAACTCTACGCGATATCATAGAATATGTATCCATATCTTCAATAGTCAGACTTTCAATTGCATCCTCGTTCCCTTCCCTGGCCTGAGCAATCAATTGACTACGTTCTTTATATTTATAATTACTTATCTTTTCTTTTTCTTCTTGCTCATTTACCGGTAAAATAATCATACCTTCAACTGATAATGCCGCAAGTTTTGCTCCAACTATTTCAACTCCATTACCCAATCTTTTTTCAGATAAATAGTCTGCAACATTCTGTAAATAAAATATTAATGTTACTCCAACATTTGACTCATCACATACTCCTGCATATGATTCTTTTTCTGAATGTTTCTGTACTTCTATTAATTCATTAGTTGTATCATACTCTGAAATATAATATGGGTAATAATACTCCATCATGAAACTATCAGATTCGTCATAATTTCCACGAACCATTATTCCAATATTAGTTCCAAAACATTTTGAAAGTTCTGCAAATTCATTTCCCTCAGAATCTTTTGTAACCTTCATTATTTCAGGTCTTTCAATTATATCATTTATTACTATCTCCAAGTCTTTCTTTCTAAAATCGGAAAAACCTATTGCTTTGAGAAACTTATGCAAAGTGTACCTCCAAAAATATAGTACTATTGTATCACACTACTTGAAGAATTGAAACATCCTTTTCTAACATTAAATTTAGTTTACTATACTCATCTTCATTTGATAATTCTGTATCAAGAATCATAATAATAGGATTATCTGGATCATTAGTTTGTGAAATCACAACACCTTTTGATTCCTGTGAAGTTTTAACTGTAGTACCAACTGGATATTTTGCAATCATTGCAACTAAATTGTCTACTATCTTCTTTTCAAATAGTGTGCCAGATTTTTCAATCATTTTTGATATAGTATCCTGGACAGAAAGTCTTTTACATTCCATACCAGATATATAACAATCAAATGCATCACATGCTTGAATAATTTTACATTCAATTTCTTTATTTTTTTGTCTCATTGGAAAACCAGTTCCACTAATATTTTCATGATGAGACAAAATCATTTTCTTTGATATTGTTGGAATCCAATTTTCGTCATCTAAAGCAGAATATCCTAAAATAGTATGTTTTTTGAATTCAAAAACTTCTGTCGGATCGGCTTCATCGAAATTTCTATTCTGATAAGGAATAGTTATGTATCGTATTCCAATATCATGCAAAAGACATCCAATAGCGATATTATATTTTTTCTTAAAATCCATTTTAAGTCTTTTTGCAATCATTACAGATAACAATGTTACAAAAACTGTATGCTCGTATAAGTTTGAACTTCTTTCTTTAATATCAATTAGCTCTTCACCAGACATCTTATCAATTTCTCTTACTATGTCTGTAGCAATTATTTCAAATTCTTTGAGCGATTTACTAGAATTTTTATATATATGACTCTCCATAAGTTTACGAACTTTTTCCACATATTTATCAAATTGACTTGATGTAATAATGGAATTTGGATTTTCATAATCTTCATATGGATCTTCTATCATAAGAGTTTCAACCCCCAAAGACTGAATTAAAGGAATGTATTCTTCCTTTAACTCAGTTCCAATTGGAATCAAAATATCATTTTCACTAGTTAATACTGGTTCAGCTAATATTTCCCCACCTAATAAACATTCAACTGATCTGATTCTCATACACAACTTACTCCATTGTTATCTCTATACAGGTTTGTTGGCCTCCTTGGCTTTTTTCAACGCTTCCTGCTCTTCCTCTGCTAAAACAATGATGGAATTTCCACCAATAATTTCCTTGATATATGTAAAACAACCTTCTCTACTATGCATCGCATTAATTACAAATCCATCTTCATTCTCATTAAGCATTGCGAGTGAAAAACTTAACTTTCCACCCATCTCATTAAAGGCATCATATTTTACAAGACCAATTTTATTGAATGAAAATTTCATTCCATCAAATAACTTGTTAATATTATTTTCATTAGTGGCATTCGATGCAATTAAATCATCAACCTGTTCTAATCTCTTTAGTAATGTTTCTTCTAATGATTTAGCTGTCGTTCCACTCATAAATGCATTATACTTCTTTTTTAATTTTGAAATCTGAATCATATTTATAATTAAAATTATTAGTAAAATAATCACAAATCCTACTAAGCCAATAATTACAAAATCAGAATCAAATCCTAAATACTTTGAAATCATATAAAATCTCCTATATATATTTTCGGACATTTTGATGAATTTTTAAATAGTCTTATACTCCTATTTTTACTGAATTGTACGAAATAAATCGATAATTCTATCTAATTCATCTTGAGAATAATATTCTATCTCAATTTTTCCTGTCTTTTCATTTTTACAATTAATTAAAACCTTTGTTCCTAAAATCTTTTTCATTTGTTCTTCCAAATCTTTGTATATAGCAATCAGTTTAGGATCGATTGGTTTTTTTTCTTCTTTTGGATTATTCTTTTCATTTTGAATATTTTTAACAAGCTTTTCTGTATCTCGTACACTTAACTTACTATCAAATATCTGTTGAGCTAAGGCATACTGCTGATCCTGATCAGATATTCCAAGTAAGGCTCTCGCATGTCCGGTAGTCAACATTTCATCAATAACCATTTGCTGAACTTTATCACTAAGTTTTAATAATCTCATTGCATTAGTTACAGCTGTTCTACTTTTTGAAACTCTTTCAGCTACTTCATCTTGTTTTAAATTAAATTCTTCAAGAAGTCTCTTATATGCTAAAGCTTCTTCAATTGGATTTAAATCCTCTCTTTGAATATTCTCAATTAGAGAGATTTCCATTATTTCCTGTTCTGTTAATTTTTTAATTATTACAGGTACTTCTTTAACATTTGCCAATTTTGCTGCACGCCATCTTCGTTCACCAGCAATTATTTCATAATAGTCATCTCTTTCCTGTACTAATAATGGTTGTAATACTCCAAACTGTTTTATTGATTCAGATAATTCTAATAAAGCATCTTCATCAAATTTCTTTCTTGGCTGTTCTCTATTTGGTTCTACTTTTGAAATTTCCATCATTACTGCATCTGCAGCATGCTCACTTTTAGGTTTGACACTACTTGTTGAATCTGATTTTGTAACTTTATCAGTTATCAAAGAATCTAGACCTTTTCCAAGACCTTTCTTTTTTACTGTAGCCATTCTATAAATCCTTTCTATCTATAATTTCTTTTGCTAAATTTCTATAACTCTCTGCTCCAGCTGATTTTGTATCATACATATTAATTGGTATTCCATATGATGGAGCCTCAGCTAATCTAATATTTCTTGGAATCATTGTCTTATATATTGTTGAATCTAGATTTTCCTTTACAGTCTCAACTACCTGATTAGATAGATTTGTTCTTACATCATACATTGTAAATACAATACCTTCTATCTGTAACTTTGGATTAAGTCTTTCCTGTACTAAATTTATTGTATGTATTAACTGACTTAATCCTTCAAGTGCATAATACTCGCATTGAATTGGAACAAGAATTGTATCAGCAGTTGTCATAGCATTAACTGTTAACATATTTAACGAAGGAGGACAATCAATTATTATAAAATCATAGTCATCCTTTATATAATCTACTGCTGTTTTTAAAATATATTCCTTATCATTTATTCCTAATAATTCAATTTCTGCTCCTGCTAAATCTACATTTGACGGAATAACTTTTAAATTTTCTACTACTGTTTCATGAATACTTTCATTAATCGAACATTCATCTAGCATTAATTCATAAACAGTATTTGATACTTCATTTTTATCAACACCCAAACCACTTGTCATATTTCCTTGTGGATCTAAATCTATTGATAAAACTTTCTTTCCTTTTTCTGCTAAACACGCAGCAAGATTTATTGATGTTGTTGTTTTACCAACTCCACCCTTCTGATTAGCAATAGCTATTACTCTGCCCATTTGCTCCCCTCTCTTTTTACTTATTAATTTTTGATATTTTGTGCTTTTACATTATAGCACTTATTATTTTTATATTCCACCTATAAAATTGTTTCACGTGAAACATTTTGTCCTATTTTTCAAAATCTAGTACAATAATTTGTGCTTCATGACAAAATATTGTGGATTTTTTCCTAAAAAAATTATTTTATATAGATGTTTCACGTGAAACATTTAAAAATAATTAGTATAAAATAAAAAATACAATAATAGTTTCATAAATTAATATAACAATAAAAAGCAAATTTTCAACTACTAAATCAAAATAACAAATAATCTTATTAGAAAATAAACACAAATTTCAAGAAAACAATGTTTGCATAAACTAAAATGAATGAAATTCTCTACAAGATAAATAAACAAAACTTTGTATTAAATATGTATAAAGGAGTTTCATTATATTCATTTCAAATTTATTCATAGACTGTAACTATTAAGAACCCTTAGAATAAGATAACTAGATTCGTCATGATTGCATGTTAGAAGCAACATATCTTATTCGTAGGGTTCTACAAAATCTAGTGTATTTCATTTTACACCGTCCAAAGTGGAACGTAAAATTCAAATAAATTCACCAATCCATAGATGAGCAAAATTAGATACCAAGTAGCGATAAAGCACGATTGATTTATCGTGAGTTTTTGTGAATGTATTAGATGTGCCTTGAACATAAAGTTATAAAAAAATCCTATATACAAATTGTATATAGGATTTAATACTAAATAGTAATCAAATTATTTCTAATTGCAAAAACAGCAGCCTGTGTACGATCAGTAACATCTAATTTCTTAAAAATACTTGAAATATGATTTTTAACAGTTCTTTCACTAATTTCCATTTCTTTTGCAATATCTCTATTAAACTTTCCAACTGCTAACTCTTTAAGAACCTGAAGCTCTCGCTTTGTTAGACTTTCAATTTTTATTTCGTCTTCATTCTTTTCAATCATTTTTGAATTAAGTGCTGGAATAAGACTTGGCTGAATATAATTTTCTCCTTCAGCAATTGTAAATATTGCTTTCTTTAATTCAGCTGATTCTGAGTCTTTAAGAACATATCCGTTAATACCAATCTCAACTGCTTTCATTAAATATTCTGTTTCATTATGAACAGTTAAAACCAATACTTTTATTTTTGACTTTTTATCCTTTAGTTCACTAAGAACATCAAGTCCAGTTTTCTTAGGCATATTAATATCAAGAAGTAAAACATCCGGTTTAACAGTCTTTAATTTTTCCAAACAATCTTCTCCATCCTCTGCCTCAGCGATAACTTCAATATCACCATCTAACTCAAGAAGATTCTTAAGTCCTTCTCTTATCATAGAGTGATCATCAGTAATCATAATTTTAATAGCCATCTTACATATCCTCCTTTTTTACTGGAATTTCTACTTGTGTAATACATCCATTTCCCTTTTTTGATTTAATGTCTATTTTTCCAGATAAAAGAAATACTCTTTCTTTCATCATTGAAATACCAAAACCAGAATTATCTTTTCTAATTGTTTCCGGCACTAAAGAAGTATCAAAACCTTCTCCATTATCTTGTATTGTTAAAATAATTTTATCTTCTGTATATTCAAGTATTACATCTATAGATGTTGCATGTCCATGTTTTACTGAATTACTACATGATTCCTGAATAATTCTTAATAGTGTTAATGAAATAACACTCTTTAATACAAAAGATTCACCAACAATTTTGTAATTACATCTAATTCCATTTGACTGTTTAATCTTATCCAATAATCGTTCAACTGTAATATCAAATCCAATATCATCAAAAGACATTGGTCTAAGATCATAAATAATTTTCCTATCATTATTTATAACATCTCTAAGAATTTTGTTCATAGAAGATAATTCAAGCTTACATCTAATAGGATCAGCATCCATCAATTTAATACATAACTCTGATTTATGAACTAATGAAGTAAGATTTTGAACAGTCGAATCATGAAGATCTCTGGCAATACGCTGCCTTTCCCTCTCTACTGTTTCTAGCAACATAATATTAACATCTGCAATATCTTTTACTTCTTCATTATTTGAAGTAAGAGAATTACCTTCTGATGCTACTTTAATAACACTAGAAATTTCATCAATTTTTGCTTCTATATCTGAAATATCTTTTCTTTTTTCTTGAATAATAACATCTATCTTCTTTTGCTCTTCTGATAGCTCTTTTATCTTATCTTTATTATATGAATTAACTTCTCTAGGTGTAAATGACTCATAACTAGTATCCATCTTTTCTTCCAACAATTGAATCATTTTAATATTTTCTTTATACCTATTTTCATATTCATTAAGTTCAGATAAAAGAGAATCCTTTTGATTAACAAAGTCTTCTTTTGTTTTTTCTAAATATTCTACAATCATAAACTCACCTGAACAAATGTTCTGTTTTTATATTACTAAAGTACCACTTTATTATATATGATTTTACTATGAAATAAAAGCAAAAAATAAAAATAATTTGTATAATACAATAAAAATGTCTATAATAAATTTATAAAAATAGGGAGGTTTTCTATGAAAAAAAATACTAAAAAAATTATTTTTTTATCGGCCGCAGCAATAGTTGGAATGTATGTATATAACAAAATTGTTGAAACAAATGCAACAAATAAAAATCTTCTCAAAACTGATGATGGAGAATTCTATCAATGGAAAGAAGGAAAAGTATTTTATACCAAAAACGGATCTGGTGCGCCATTACTTTTAATTCATGATACAGATCCAAGATCATCAGGTACTGAATGGAGTAAAATTAATAAAAAACTTTCAAAAAATTATACTGTTTATACTGTTGATTTACTAGGATGTGGTAGATCCGATAAACCTGCATTAAAATATACAAACTATATGTATGTTCAACTTATCACATCATTTATTAAAGATGTTATTGGTTCACCTTGTAACGTAATTGCTACGAATTTGTCTACATCATTCATAATAATGGCTAACACACTTGACAATAATCTTTTTAAGAAAATTATATTTATTAATCCAATTTCTTTATCAAAATTAGAGTCAATTCCTAATAAGCTATGTGAACTCAAACAATTACTTATCAGTACACCATTAATTGGAACATTCATATATAACAGATTGAATACACCAATTAAAATAGATTTAGCATTCAAAAACAGGTATATTTTAAAAAATCAATTAATTACATCTAAACTTAAGAATTGCTATTATGAGGCTGCACACCTCAATCACAGCAATGGTAAATATTTATTTTCAAGTATTTTATCTAATTATATTAATTTAAATGTAAATCACGCAATTAAAAAAATTGATAAACCAATATTCATTATTGGAAGTAGGGAATTAAAGAATAATCTTAGTACATTAGAACAATATAAAAAGATGAATTCTAATTTTGAAATAACACATATATCTGGAGCAAACCTATATCCACAACTAGAAATACCTGAAAAAATGCTTAAATTAATAGAAAAAAATCTATAAACAACAAAAAATGCCACTCTATTTTATATAGAGCGGCATTTTTTTCTTTCTATATTTATAAAGGCTTTTTTGATGGCAAACCAGCTTTTCTAGGGTATTTTTTTGAAGTACCATTAATTTTATCAATAATAACAAATGCCCTTCCAGCATCTCCTAATTCAAACTTTTCTACACAATTAAGCTTTCCACCTAACAAAAATATTGCAGATTTAGCATTAGTTATCTCATCATCACATTCTCCAGATTTATATGAAACAAATCTACCACCAATTTTTATGAAAGGTAATGAATACTCACATAATGTTGATAAATTAGCCACAGCTCTAGAAACAACAAGATCATACTTTTCTCTAAACTCTACATTATGAGCTAAATCTTCTGCTCTACCGTGAACTGTATCAATATTCTCAAGTTGTAATTGTCTAATTATATCATCAAGAAAAAGAATTCTTTTATTTAATGAATCAGCTAATGTAATTTTTATATTTGGAAACACAATTTTTAATGGAATGCCAGGAAAACCAGCACCTGTACCAACATCTATCAGCGAATAATCCGCTTTTAAATCTATAAAGCGGCACAAATTCAAGCTATCTATAAAGTGTTTTTCGATTACTTCATCAAAATCTGTAATTGCAGTTAAATTCATAACCTTATTCTTTTCGATTAACAACTCATAATATCGAATAAACTGATCTAATTGTTCATTAGTAAGCTCAATATTAATATTTTGTAATTGTTTAATAAAATTATCTAAGTTATATGGCATATTATTCCTCTCTATTAGTTGTATTATTAGTATTTAATTCAAAAAATAAATCTGGATTTGAGTATTTTAATTGTTCCAAATAAACTAATAAAACTGAAATATCTGCAGGAGAAACACCAGAAATTCTAGAAGCCTGACCAATATTAAGTGGTTGATATTTATTAAGTTTTTGTTGAGCCTCTATTCTAAGTCCAGATACATCTTTATAATCAAAATTATGTGGAAGCAATTTTTTTTCAAGCTTTTTAAAAGCTTCAACCTGTTTTATTTGTCTTGAAATATATCCATCATATTTAATAAGAATACTAACTTGTTCTCTAACATCATAAGGTAATTCCGGTCTATTCTTATCAATTGGCGCTAATTTGTCATAATCAAGTTCAGGTCTTCTAATAAGCTCTGATAATTTAACTCCATTTGTAAGTGGAATGCTACCATAACTCTCTAATAAATCCTGTACTTCCTTATTAGCACCTATATTAACATTTGATACTCTCTCAATTTCTTCTTTAATTAATAATTCTTTCTTACAAACCCATTTATATCTATCTTCAGAAATTAGTCCAATTTCATATCCTTTTTTTGTAAGGCGCAAATCAGCATTATCCTGACGTAAAAGGAGACGATATTCCGCTCGTGAAGTCATCATGCGGTAAGGTTCATGAGTTTCTTTTGTAACTAAATCGTCAATAAGAACACCTATATAAGCCTCAGATCTATCAAGAACTAATGGTTCTTTCCCTAAAATTTTCATTGAAGCATTAATTCCTGCTATCAAACCCTGACAAGCAGCTTCTTCATATCCTGAACTACCATTAAATTGTCCACCACTAAATAATCCATGAATATTTTTAAATTCCAATGAAGCATATAACTGATTAGCGTTGATACAATCATATTCAATTGCATAAGCATTTCTTACAATTTCTGCATTTTCAAGACCAGGTAATGTTCTATACATTTGATACTGAACATCTTCTGGTAACGATGAAGACATTCCACCGACATACATTTCATTAGTATATAATCCTTCAGGTTCAATAAAAATCTGATGTCTGTCTCTTTCTGCAAATTTTACAACTTTATCTTCGATTGAAGGACAATATCTAGGACCTGTACCTTCTATGATTCCAGCATAAATTGGAGATCTATCTAAATTATTTCTTATAATTTCATGAGTTTTAGAATTTGTATATGTAAGCCAGCATGAAACCTGATCAATCTGAACATCATCTGGATTAGTAGTGAATGAAAATGGCACTACTCTCTCATCTCCAAACTGTTCCTCCATTTTTGAAAAATCGATAGTTCTCTTGTCTATTCTAGCAGGAGTACCAGTTTTAAATCGATACATTTCAACACCATGCTCTATTAATGAATCAGTCAAATGATTAGCTGCAGATAAACCATTTGGCCCAGTATGTGTAATCATCTCACCAGTCAAACATCTTGCTCTCAAATATGTACCTGTACAAAGTACAATAGCTTTGCAATTATAAAATGTACCTGAGACAGTTTTACAACCAATAATAGTATTACTATCATCAGTAACAATTTCAGAAACTTCGGCTTGTCTTATTGTTAGATTCTTTGTATTTTCTAACGTTTTTCTCATTTCGGCACTATATTCCGCTTTATCTGCCTGTGCGCGTAAAGAATGAACAGCTGGACCTTTTGATTTATTAAGCATTTTTGATTGAATAAAAGTTTTATCAATATTTTTACCCATCTCACCGCCCAAAGCATCAATTTCTCTTACAAGATGTCCTTTTGAACTTCCTCCAATATTTGGATTACAAGGCATAAGAGCAATACTATCAACACTTACAGTAAAAACTATAGTTTTAAGACCTAACCTCGCAGAAGCTAAAGCTGCCTCACAACCAGCATGACCAGCACCAACAACTACCACATCATAATTGAATTCTAAATTACTTATTCCAGACATTTATATCCTCTTTCATTTTATTTTCCCATACAAAATTTACTAAATATTTCTTCTACTAAATCATCTTCAACAGATTCTCCGATTATTAATCCAAGAGATTCATAAGCACTCATTAAATCAATAGAATAAAAATCTTCAGGCATACCATCAGATATACTATTTAAAACATGTTTCAAACTAATTATACTTTGATTTAACAAATTTTTATGTCTAATATTAGTAATATAAATTTCATCATTAAATGAAACTTCACCATTAAAAAACATATCTTTAATAGTATTTTCAAGTTCATCAATACCAATATTACGTTTAGCAGAAATTGAAATTATTTTACTATCAATTAGTTCTTTAACTTCACTTTCTTCTGTAACAACATTCAAATCAGATTTATTCAACAAAATAATTGAATTCTTTCCTTTTAATAATTCAATTATTTCGTAATCACTTTCATCTAATTTAGTTGATGAATCAATAACATAAATTATTAAATCTGCCAAAGTAGCATACTCTTTTGCTTTACTGACGCCAATCTTTTCAACAATATCTTCTGTATCCCTGATTCCTGCCGTATCAACCAGATTAAGTGTAACACCATTCAAATTAATCTGTTCTTCTAAAATATCTCGTGTTGTTCCTGCAATATCAGTAACTATTGCTCTATCAGAACCAACAAGAACATTTAATAAAGAAGACTTACCAGCATTAGGTTTACCAACAATAACAGTGTTAATTCCTTCTTTCAAAATTCTTCCATTATCTGAAGTTTTCAACAGATTATCAATATTTTTTATCTCTTTATCCACAATATTGTTTAAAGTTTGTGGATAACCATCGAGTGAAATATGCTCAGGATCATCTAAAGCTGATTCAATAAAAGCAATCTCATGTAAAACAACTGATCTAATCTCTCTAATTTTATCTAATATTGAACCTTTTAATTGACTAAGAGAACTTTTAAGTGCAAATTCATTTTTTGAATTAATAACATCAATTACAGATTCTGCCTGCGAAAGATCAATCCTTCCATTTAGAAAAGCTCTTTTTGTAAACTCACCTGGTTCAGCAGGTCTTGCACCATTTTTAATAACAGTTTCAAGTATACGCTTCATAACATATACTCCACCATGACAATCTATTTCAATTGTATCTTCTCTTGTATAAGTATTAGGTGCTTTCATAAGTAAAATCATAACTTCATCTACTACTTCTTCACCATCATAAATATACCCATAATGAATTGTATGACTATTACATTCACTAATTTTCTTTTTTCCTGATTTTGATTTATAAATCTTATCAATAATTGTCAGGGCATCTTTTCCACTTATTCTAACAATTCCAATTCCTGACGAAGTCATTGCTGTTGCTATAGCAGCTATTGTATCTGAATTCATATAGCACCTCCTCATATAATATACAACAAAAAAAGTCGTAAAAAAAGGGTATCCTATAAGGATACCCCAAAAATAACTATTTTTTCAAGGTAACAACAACATGTCTGTAAGGTTCATCACCTTCGCTATGAGTTGTTACATATTTATCATTCTGCAATGCTGAATGAATAATTCTTCTCTCAAAAGGATTCATTGGTTCTAATGGATACGCTCTCTTTGTTCTCTTAACCTTATAAGCAATATTTTTTGCAAGGTTCTCAAGCGTTTCCTTTCTGCGATTGCGATAATCTTCAGTATCAATCTTTACCTTATAATAATTCTCAGAATGTTTATTAATAGCAAGATTTGTTAAATACTGAAGGGAATCAAGAGTCTGTCCTCTTTTTCCAATAAGAACTCCCATATCTGGTCCTTTAAGTTCAACATCAATAAACTTATCTTCCTCTTTAACCTTAATAAGAATCTCAACTTCCATTTCCATAGCTGAAAATACCTGACCAAGGAATTTTCTTACTTCATCTTCTACTGAAGCCTTTACTTTAACCCTGATAACAGCATTTCTACTACCAATACCTAAGAAACCAGAACTTCCCTTTTCAATAACTTCATATTCTAATTTGTCACTTGTTGTTCCAAGTTTAACAGATGCTTCTGTCAAAGCATCATCAACAGTTTTTGCGGATACTTCGATAAAATCCATTAATTAATCCCCCTATTTAGAATTTCTTTCGTTAAATTCTTTTACTCTATTAGCTTTTGCAGCCATACTTCCACTTTTTGCATTAGCCTTCTTAGCCGCAGCTCTTTCAAGCTCAAGTTCTCTTTCAGCAGAAGTCATTTTATTTGCTCTGCTCTCAATAGACTTTGTCTTAATATTTGCAGCATCTCTAATCTGATTTTCGGAAATACCAAGCTTTTCTTTTCTCTTTCTTGCCTTTTCTTGATTTTTCTTAATAATATCATCCAAATCAATTTTTTCAAAATACTTATTAACAATGATTTGCTGTCCACCTCTTACGAGTGAACTACATATCCAGTAAATAACAAGACCTACAGGTACTGTAAATGAGAAAATAAACATCATAAGTGGCATCATGAAATTCATTGTTTTCATCTGCTGAGCCATCTGATCATTCTGCCCATTGTTTGCCTGTGGCATTAATTTCAAATTAAGTAACTGTGAAAGATAAGATAACACAGGAACTAATAATGCAAGTAAAACAAAACCATATGCATGGGCAGCAAAATTACTCTTTATAATTGCAAGAGGAGTATCTGAGATATTAAGTCCAAGGAAAAAATTAAAATTCTGCATATGTTCAAATGTAACTTCAATCTGTGAAGTAGCATTTGGAAAAACATCTGATAATTTTTCCCAGCCAGTAGATGGTAATTTATAAAGAATATCAACAATATAATTACTTAAATCATTACCACTAGCACCATCTAAAGCTTGTTTAACATTATTTGCCATTAATCCACTTGATGTAGAATAATTATAATCTTCCAGAAGTTTTGCAAGAGAAGCCTTATATCCACTAGTATTCTGAATCTCAGTAACAAGACCAAGGAAATTTCCCTTAACACTAGTAATATAAGCAGGAATATTATAAAAAACTCTGTAAAGTGCTAACCAAATAGGCATCTGAATCAACATTGGTAAACAAGTACCCATTGGATTTACACCATACTTTTCATAAATAAGCTGTTGCTCAGAATTCATAGCCTCAATAGAAGCCTGATCTCTCTTTCCTTTGTATTTTGCTACAACTGCCTGAAGCTCTGGCTGCATCAACTGAGACAACTTAGAAAACTTCTGCTGCTTAATTGTAAGTGGCAACATACAAAGATAAATCAAAAAAGTAACAATTACAATACTTAATACTACACTTTCAATTCCGAACACATTATACACAAACATGTAAATTGCATTCATTATCCATCCTAAAAATTTTGCTATAGGACCAAGAATTTGTCCGGAAGATGCCGTTAATAAAATATTCGACATAAAAACCTCCATTATGGAACCGGATCATATCCTCCATGCGAAAAAGGATTACATCTCAATATTCTCCACGTTGCCAACGCTCCACCCTTAATTGCTCCATACTTTTCCACAGCTTCAAGTCCATATGTTGAACAACTTGGACAATATGGGCATTTAGTAGATTTCATCGGAGAAATATATTTCTTATAAAATTTAATTAGAAAAATTAAAATTTTTTTCAATATGATTCCATCTTCTTTCTAAGTTTTAGTTATTTTCTTGATGAATTATTTTATGAAGACCTCCAAGGTGTAAAAGTGCACTTTCAATATCATGATAGCTTGCATTTTTTGCATTTACCCTTGCGATGACTACAATGTCTAAACCACTATTAAACATGTCTTCATGTAGTCTATAACCCTCACGAATTAAACGGGTTATGTGATGTCTAATAACACTATTTCCAACTTTTTTACTAACTGATATACCTAAATAATTTTTTTCTGATTTATTTTCAACAATATACATAACAAGAAATCTATTTGCAAAAGACTTACCATTATTATATACAAATTGAAAATCTTTATTTTTCTTCAAAGATTCTGAAAATTTCATAGGATTTTACTCCTTCAAAAAATGACCAAAAAAGAAGAAAAGACCACAAATATGTGGCCTATGCTGATAATTTTTTTCTTCCTTTTAATCTTCTAGCAGCTAAAACTTTTCTTCCACCTGCTGTCTTCATTCTCTGTCTAAAGCCGTGAACCTTAGATCTCTGTCTTTTCTTTGGTTGGAATGTCATCTTCATTTTTTTCCACCTCCTCTACGTTAAAAAACATCAGATAAATTATAACAAAAAACTGACTGTTGTCAATAGGTTTTAATAATATATTTAATAAATTCACCAAAAAAGTTATCCCCTTTTTGTGGATAAGATGTGGATAAAGTGTACACAAAATATGGACAAATTGTTCAAAACACCTGTGAGCCTTTATAACTTCACGTGTATAACTTTTATTGCTTTTAAACACCTTTAAATCGTTGATTAAAAGCATAAAATAGTGTACTATATAATTTGTAGGATTATGGATAACTATCCTATTTTATATATTAGATATGGAGAAACTCGATGGATAAGATATTAGAAAAGTGGAATGAAATACTTAAAACCGTAAAGGAAGAACATGAATTAACAGATGTTTCATTTGATGCATGGATCAGACCTTTAGAAGTATTTGCCGTTGAGGATAATAAATTATATATTTTAGTTCCTTCAGAGCAGATGGGACTAAGTTACATTTCGAAAAAATATTATCTACCACTCAAAGTAGCGGTAGCAGAAATAATAGGAAAGGAATATGAAATTGAATTTCTTCTACCAGATCAAGCAAAAAACCTTTCCTTTAAAAATAAGAAGAAAAGTGATTTACCAAATAAAATAAATCCAATTAAAAATGATAATTCAAATCTTAATCCAAACTACACATTTGAAACATTTGTAGTAGGAAACAATAATAGATTTGCACAGTCTGCTTCATTAGCAGTAGCAGAATCTCCTGGAGAGGCATATAACCCTCTTTATATATACGGTGGTCCTGGATTAGGAAAAACCCATCTTATGCATTCAATTGGACATTTTATTTTAGAACAAAATCCAAATACAAAAGTAATATATGTAACTTCAGAAGAATTTACAAATGAAGTAATTGAATCAATCCGTAATGGAAACGCATCATCTATGACAAAATTCAGAGACAAATACAGAACAGTAGATGTGCTAATGATTGATGATATTCAATTTATAATTGGAAAAGAAAGTACTCAGGAAGAATTTTTCCACACCTTTAATGCCCTGCAAACACAAGGAAAACAAATTATTCTTACTTCAGATAAACCACCAAAAGAAATGGAAACACTTGAAGAAAGAATTCGTTCAAGATTCGAATGGGGATTAATGGCTGACATTGGGGTTCCAGATTATGAAACAAGAATGGCAATCCTTAGAAAAAAAGCAGAATCAGACAAATTTGAAATTGATGATGATATTTTAAATTATATAGCAACAAATATAAAATCAAATGTAAGAGAACTTGAAGGAGCCTTAAATAAACTCCTTGCATTTAATAATTTGGAAAATATTCCTATTACAATGGATATAGCTGAAAGAGAGCTTGCCAACATAATTACACCGGACAAGCCAAGAGAGATAACTCCTCAGTTAATTATTGAGGTAGTATCAGAGCATTTCCACATTTCAGTAGACCAGATGATTTCTAAAAACAGAAGCAGGGATATTGCAAAACCAAGACAGATTGCCATGTACCTTTGCAAGAATATGACATCTAGTCCACTTGATGCTATTGGACAATTGTTAGGAGGAAGAGATCACTCAACAATTATCCACGGTATAAGAAGTGTAACTGACGAATATGAAAGCAATGAATCAACAAGAGATCTCATTGAAACAATAAAGAAAAAGATTAATCCAAACTAGTTTCTTCCTATTATAATATAGAATTAAAATAATCTTTTTTATATCAACATATTAACGTTTATAAAAATAAAAATCATGTTAATAAAAATGATAACTTTTTTATTAACATTTTTATCCAAATTATTAAGGTTAAACTAACGTATTTATTAAGATGTTATCCAACCTCTTAAACTATTGATTTTTAAACAAAAAACAGGGTTATAAACTTTTAAACAACCCCTAAGAATAATATTACTTATATCTTTTATATTTATATAAACCAGGAAGGAGTTTACCGATGAAACTTATCTGTTCAAAATCAAACTTACTAAAAGGAGTAAACATTGTTTCTAAAGCAGTACCTACAAGAACAACAATGGCTATTCTTGAATGTATCTTAATAGATGCATCTACTAATGAGATTAAGTTAATGGCTAATGATATGGAATTAGGTATTGAAACAAGAATTGAAGGAGAAATAGCTGAAAGAGGAATTGTAGCATTAGATGCAAAGATTTTTTCTGAGATTGTACGTAAACTTCCTGATAGTGATGTAACAATCGAAACAGATAGTTCATTTAAGACAGTTATTACATGTGAGAAAGCTAAATTTAACATTATAGGAAAATCTGGAGAAGATTTCTCTTATATTCCTTACATTGAGAAGAATGAATCAATTGTTCTTTCACAATTTACATTAAAAGAATTAGTAAGACAGACAATTTTTTCAATAGCAGACAATGACAATAACAAACTCATGACTGGTGAATTATTTGAAATAAATGATAATGAACTTAAGGTAGTTTCTCTTGATGGACATCGTATTTCTATCAGAAATATTGAGATGAAGAACCATTATGAAAACAAAAAGGTGGTTGTTCCTGGTAAAACTCTGCAGGAAATCAGTAAAATTATTCCAGGTAATGCAGACGAAGATGTGCTTATCTATTTTACAGATAACCATGTAGTATTTGATTTTGATACAACAACAGTAGTTTCAAGATTAATTGAAGGTGAATATTTTAAGATTGACCAGATGTTATCATCAGATTATGAGACAAAGGTTAAGATTAATAAAAAAGAGCTTCTTGAATGTATAGACCGTTCAACTCTTCTTGTAAAAGAAGGAGACAAGAAGCCAATTATCATGACAATTACAGATGGAAATATGGAATTAAAGATTAATTCATTTATTGGATCAATGAACGAAGACATTGATATCGAAAAAGAAGGAAAAGATATCATGATAGGATTTAATCCAAAATTCTTTATTGATGCCCTTCGTGTAATTGATGAAGAGACAATAAGTATTTACATGGTAAGCCCAAAAGCACCATGTTATATAAAGGATGATGAAGGAAAATTTGTTTATCTTATTCTTCCTGTTAACTTTAACACAGCATCAAATTAGGAGTTTTGTATGATAGAAGTATCAATTAGAGCAGAAGAAGAATATATAAAGCTTGGACAGGCATTAAAAAAGGCCGGACTTGTTGATTCAGGAGTGGACGCTAAAATGGTTATTTTAGACGGACTTGTTGAAGTAAACGGTGAAAAAGAATTACAAAGAGGAAAAAAGCTTCGTGATGGAGATATTGTTTCTTACAATGGAGAAACAATCAAGATTTGTAAATGATAATTAAGTCAATTGAACTGAGTAATTTTAGAAATTATGAAAATTTGCATATAAATTTTGATTATGGAACCAATATTCTTTATGGTGATAATGCTCAGGGAAAAACAAATATACTTGAAGCTGCCTATTTAAGTGGAACTACTAAGTCTCATAAGGGCAGCAAAGACAAGGAAATGATAAGATTTGAAGGTGATGAAAGTCACATAAGAACTATTGTTTCTAAGAATAATAAAGATTATCAGATTGACATGCATTTAAGAAAGGTTGGCTCAAAGGGAGTAGCAATTAATAAAATTCCCATAAAAAGAGCCAGTGAACTTTTTGGGATACTAAATATAGTTTTTTTCTCACCAGAGGATTTAAATATAATCAAAAATGGTCCAGCTGAGCGAAGAAGATTTATAGATACAGAGTTATGTCAGTTAGATAAATTGTATTTATCAGATTTATCTAAATACAATAAAACGCTTATTCAAAGAAATAAGCTGTTAAAAGATATAAATTATAAGCCAGAACTAAGAGAAACATTGCCAATTTGGGATATGCAGCTCATTGAATATGGCAGAAATATTATAAAAAAGAGAAAAGAATTCATAGAAGAATTAAATAATATAATAGGTGAGATACATCACAAAATATCAGGTGGAAAAGAACAGCTTATACTAAAATATGAGCCAAGTATTGATGATATTTTTTTTGAAGATGAGATATTAAAAGTAAGACAGAAGGATTTAAAGCTTTGTCAGACAACAGTAGGACCTCATAGAGATGATATGCTTTTTTCAGTAAATGGAATAGATATCAGAAAATATGGTTCTCAGGGACAACAGAGGACATCAGCATTATCTCTTAAATTATCAGAGATTGATTTGGTAAGAAAATCAATAAATAATACACCGGTATTACTTTTAGATGATGTACTTTCTGAATTAGACAGTAATAGACAAAACTATTTGTTAAACAGTATAAGTGATATACAGACAATAATAACTTGTACAGGATTAGAAGAGTTTGTTAAGAACAGATTTCAAATTAACAAAATTTTTCAAGTTATAAATGGAGAAGTATTTGAAAAGGAATCTGTAACAGATATATAGAAATGCATTTTGGCAGCAGGAGGTTCTTTCATGAGTGAAGAATTAAAGAAAAATCAGGAATATGGAGCAGATCAGATCCAGATTTTAGAGGGTCTTGAAGCTGTGCGCAAAAGACCTGGAATGTACATAGGAAGTACATCATCAAGAGGTTTACACCATCTTGTATACGAGATTGTGGATAACTCTGTAGATGAGGCATTAGCAGGTTATTGTAAAAATATTACTGTAACAATCGAGCCAGATAATTCTATAACTGTACAGGATGATGGACGAGGAATTCCAGTAGGAATGAATCATAAAGCAGGAAAATCAGCACTCGAAGTAGTATTTACAGTGCTTCATGCCGGAGGAAAATTCGGAGGTGGAGGATACAAAGTGTCAGGTGGACTTCACGGAGTAGGTGCATCTGTAGTTAATGCACTTTCCACATGGCTTACAGTAGAAGTATATAAAGATGGAAAAGTATATTCTCAGAGTTATAAACGCGGAAAAGCTGACGATGAAGTAAAAGTAGTAAGAGATTGTGATCCTCAGTTACACGGAACAAAAATTCATTTTTTACCGGATGATACAATATTTGAAGACACAGTATACTGCTATGAAACATTAAAACAGAGATTAAGAGAAACAGCATTCCTCACAAAGGGATTAAGAATCATAATAAAAGACACAAGAGAAAATAGTATCCATAACCATGAATTTATGTATGAAGGTGGAATTAAAGAATTTGTTCAGTACTTAAATCGTGGAAAAGAGCCACTTTATCATGATGTAATTTATTGTGAAGGAACACAGAACGGAGTATATGTAGAAGTTGCAATGCAGCATAATGACTCATTCAATGACTCTACATTCAGTTTTGTAAATAACGTAATTACTCCAGAAGGTGGAACACATCTTGCAGGATTCAGAAATGCATTAACAAAGACATTCAACGCATATGCAAGAGAAAATAAAATAATAAAAGACTCAGATGCAGCCTTAACAGGTGACGACATAAGAGAAGGAATTACAGCAATAATAAGTATCAAGATAGAAGAGCCACAGTTTGAAGGTCAGACAAAGCAGAAGCTTGGAAATAGTGAGGCAAGAGGAGCTGTAGATTCAGTAGTAAGTGAAAAGCTTACATATTTTCTGGAGCAGAATCCTGATGTAGCAAAGAATATTTGTGAAAAATCACTTTTAGCGCAAAGAGCAAGAGAAGCAGCGCGAAAAGCCAGAGATTTAACAAGAAGAAAAACTGCACTTGAGGGAACTTCACTTCCAGGAAAGCTTGCAGACTGTTCGGATAAAGATCCAAAGAATTGTGAAATATTTATCGTAGAGGGAGACTCTGCGGGAGGATCAGCAAAGACAGCAAGAAGTCGTGCAACACAAGCGATACTTCCACTTCGTGGAAAAATTCTTAATGTAGAAAAAGCAAGACTTGACAGAATATATGATAATGCGGAAATCAGATCAATGATTACAGCATTTGGAACAGGAATACATGAAGACTTCAACATTGAAAAATTACGTTATGATAAGATTATCATCATGACAGATGCCGATGTTGATGGAGCTCATATTGCAACACTAATGCTTACATTCCTGTACAGATTTATGCCTGAATTAATAAAGCAGGGACATGTATATCTCGCTACACCACCTCTTTACAAAGTAGAAAGAGGAAAAGGAGTATGGTATGCATACAGTGATGAAGAATTGAACAAAATTCTTACAGAAATTGGAAGAGATCAGAATAATAAGATTCAGCGATACAAAGGACTTGGAGAAATGGATGCCGACCAGCTATGGGAGACAACAATGGACCCAGAAAAGAGAATCTTAAAGAGAGTCTATATTGATGATGAAAATACTTCAGAGCTTGATGTAACATTTACCACATTAATGGGTGATAAAGTAGAGCCAAGAAGAGAATTTATTGAAGAAAACGCAAAATACGTACAAAATCTTGACATTTAAGGAGGAAGTTTTAAGTGGATGACAAAATATTTGATCAGATACAACAGGTAGATCTGAAAAAAACAATGGAAACTTCCTATATTGACTATGCCATGAGTGTTATTGCAAGTAGAGCATTGCCAGATGTTAGGGATGGATTAAAACCAGTTCAAAGAAGAATTTTATTCTCAATGAATGAGATGAACAATACTTACGATAAGCCACATAAGAAATGTGCACGTATCGTAGGAGATACAATGGGTAAATATCACCCACATGGTGACAGCTCAATTTATGGAGCACTTGTCAACATGGCCCAGCCATGGTCAATGAGATATACACTTGTTGATGGCCATGGTAACTTTGGTTCTGTGGATGGAGACGGCGCAGCCGCAATGCGATACACAGAAGCAAGACTTTCAAAAATTTCATCACACATGATTGAAGATTTAGGTAAGAATACAGTAAAATTCATGCCTAACTATGATGAGACAGAGAAAGAGCCAGAAGTATTACCAGCAAGATTTCCAAATCTTTTAGTTAATGGAACAACAGGAATTGCCGTAGGTATGGCAACAAATATACCACCACATAACTTAAGAGAAGTAATTGGTGCAGTTGTAAAATTAATTGATAATGAAATAGCAGAAAAAGAAACAACAATAGATGAGTTAATGGAAGTAGTAAAAGGACCAGACTTTCCAACAGGAGGAATAATCCTTGGAACTGCAGGAATTAACGAAGCATACAGAACAGGAAGAGGAAAAATCAGGGTAAGAGCCGTTACAGATATTGAACCAATGGATAACGGCAAGAATAGAATCGTAGTAACAGAGCTTCCATATCTTGTAAATAAAGCAAAATTAATAGAGAAAATTGCAGAATTACATAAAGACAAAAAGATTGATGGAATAACAGCATTAAGAGATGAATCAGACCGTGAAGGAATGAGAGTTGTAATAGAATTAAGAAGAGACGTAAATCCAAGCGTAATTCTCAATCTGCTTTACAAACATACTCAGCTTCAGGATACATTTGGAGTAATTAATCTAGCCCTTGTAAATGGAGAACCAAAGGTACTCAATCTTTTTGAGTTACTAAATTACTATTTAATTCATCAGAAAGATGTAGTTACAAGAAGAACACAATACGATCTTAATAAAGCAGAAGAAAGAGCACATATTGTACAGGGATTAATAATTGCCCAGGACAATATTGATGAAGTAATAAATATAATAAGATCAAGCCAGACAACAGCTGAAGCAAAGACAAGACTCATGGAGAGATTTGAGTTATCAGACGCTCAGTCACAGGCAATTGTAGATATGCGTCTTAAGGCTCTTACAGGTCTCGAAAGAGAAAAGTTAGAAGCTGAATACAAGGCATTAATGGAGCAGATTGCAGAATTAAGAGCAATTCTTGCTGATGAGAAAAAACTTCTTGGAGTTATAAGAGAAGAGATTCTGGTAATTTCAAATAAATATGGTGATGAAAGAAGAACACAGATAGGATTTGACGAGTATGATATGTCAATGGAAGATCTCATTCCAGAGACAAATACAGTCATAACAATGACAAAAGTTGGATATATCAAGAGAATGAGCACAGATAATTTCAAAGCTCAGCATCGTGGTGGAAAAGGAATAAAGGGAATGGAAACAATAGAGGATGACTTTATTGTAGAAATGCTTATGACAACCTCTCACCATTACTTAATGTTCTTCACAAATGCAGGAAGAGTATATCGAATCAAAGCATACGAGATACCCGAAGCAAGCAGAACATCAAGAGGAACAGCTCTTATTAACATAATACCTCTGCAGCCAGACGAAAAGATAACAGCTATGATTCCAATTAAGGAATATGAAGATGGCAAATATTTATTTATGGCAACAGCAAAGGGTATGGTAAAGAAAACACCTATAAAAGATTATGAAAATGTCAGAAAGAATGGTCTTGCAGCAATTAATCTTAGAGAAGATGATACATTAATCGAAGTAAAAGTAACAGATAATTCTGAAGATATAATGTTATTCACAAAATACGGAAAATGTATCAGATTTAATGAGTCAGATGTAAGATCAACTGGAAGAACTACAATGGGTGTAATTGGTATGAACATCGACCGTGATGATATGATAATTGCAATGCAGACAGCATCAATGGGCGAATCTGTACTAATAGTATCAGATAAGGGACTCGGAAAATGTACATTAATAGACGAATTTACAACACAGAATCGTGGAGGTAAAGGAGTAAAATGTTACAAGATAACTGAGAAATCTGGAAATGTAGTAGGAGTAAAATCTGTAGAAAAAGAAGACGAAATAATGCTTATCACAACTGAAGGAATTATTATAAGAATTCAGGTAAGTGATACAACATTATTAGGAAGAGTAACATCAGGAGTAAAACTTATTAACTTAGACGAAGGAATAAGTGTAGCAAGTGTAGCAAAAGTTGTAGAAGACAAGACACTGATACCACCTGAAGTAACAGAAGAAGAGTCAACAGATTCCGAATAAAACCCAAGGCTGTCATTTATGACAGCCTTTTTAACTATAGTGAAAAGATGAAAAATATATAGTTAAAGAATAGAAAATATGTGACAAGTAATAAACAGAATAAATACTTGTATTCCCACAATTTTATAAAATAAATGTGGATAAAATAATAAAATAAAACAGAAATAGTGGAAAAGTGAGAAAAATGATTAGAGAGATAAATACATCAGAAATAACAAAAGTAGTAAAAGAAATGTGTATAGAAGCAAATCATTTCTTATCAAAAGATATGGATGAAGTTCTGAAGAAAGCAACAAAAGAAGAAACGTCAGAGATAGGAAAAAAAATATTAGACCAGCTTCAGGAAAATTTAAAAATAGCCGGTGAAGAAATGATACCAATATGCCAGGACACAGGAATGGCAGTATTTTTTGTAGAAGTAGGACAGGATGTACACTTTACAGGCGACTTAATTGAAAATGCAATAAATGAAGGAGTACGACAGGGATACACTGACGGATTTTTAAGAAAATCAGTAGTATCAGACCCAATAGAAAGAATCAACACAAAAGATAATACACCAGCAGTTATCCACTATAGCATTGTAGAAGGTGATAAGGTAAAGCTTACATTTGCACCAAAAGGATTTGGAAGCGAAAATATGAGCAGAGTATTTATGCTTAAACCTGCAGATGGAATAGAAGGTGTAAAAAAAGCAATTCTAACAGCAGTAAAAGATGCAGGTCCAAATGCATGCCCACCAATGGTAGTAGGAGTAGGCATAGGTGGAACATTTGAAAAATGTGCAGTTTTAGCAAAAAAAGCATTAACACGCCCAGCAGGTGAACATAGTGAAATAGAATATGTAGCAGAAATGGAAGAAGAAATGATTGATAAAATCAACAGCCTTGGAATAGGACCAGGTGGATTAGGCGGAAGTACAACAGCACTAGCAGTAAATATCAATACATATCCAACACATATTGCAGGACTTCCTGTAGCAATAAATATATGTTGTCATGTAAACAGACATGTAGTAAGGGAAGTATAAGAGAGGTAAAAAATGGAAAAAAAGATAAATACACCAATAACTGAAGAAGTAACGAAAGAACTTCGAAGTGGAGACTATGTATATATCACAGGTTATATGTATGTAGCAAGAGATGCAGCACATAAAAGAATGATAGAAACTCTAGAAGAAGGAAAAGAATTACCAATAGATATAAAAGATGCAACAATATATTATATGGGACCATCACCGGCAAGAGAAGGAAGACCAATAGGGTCAGCCGGACCAACAACAGCAACAAGAATGGATAAATATGCTCCAAAGCTTTTAGATTTAGGTCAGAAAGCAATGATTGGAAAAGGAAAAAGATCAAAAGAAGTAATAGACGCAATAATACGCAATAAAGGAGTATATCTTGCAGCAGTAGGCGGAGCAGGAGCATTATTATCAAAATGTATAAAAGAATCAGAAGTAATATGCTATGACGATTTAGGAGCAGAGGCGATAAGAAAGATTTATGTAGAAGATTTTCCAGCAATAGTTGTAATAGATAATGATGGAAATAATTTATATGAAAAAATTGCAGAAAAAATTTAAAAAATCTATTGACAAAATTAAATAATGTTAGTATTATATTACTTGCTCACGGAAGTGAACAACAAAATGCAGAAGTACTCAAGAGGTCGAAGAGGTGCCCCTGCTAAGGGTATAGGTCGGGTGACCGGCGCGAGGGTTCAAATCCCTCCTTCTGCGTTCGACTGAAACGAAGTTAAAAAAACTTCGAAAAAAGTTGAAAAAAGTTGTTGACAAACAGAAAAAGCTATGATATAGTAATCTGGCTGTCGCAAAACAGCAAAGAACCTTGAAAACTGAACAGTATGTAAAACCCTGAAAATTCTTATAAAAATGGCCTAAGGTATTGGCCATGAATGAGAACATTCAGAACAAAACCTAAAAACAACAGTAGAACGGTTTAAAACTAGCCAAGCTAAGTTTTGAACTGGGATAAACTTTAACATGAGAGTTTGATCCTGGCTCAGGATGAACGCTGGCGGCGTGCCTAACACATGCAAGTCGAACGAAGCGGCTCAAAGTTTTCGGACAGAGAGTTGACTGAGTGGCGGACGGGTGAGTAACGCGTGGGTAACCTGCCTCATACAGGGGGATAACAGTTAGAAATGACTGCTAATAC
>JAXJTU010000123.1:0-3431 GCA_036309425.1 Agathobacter sp. | reverse complement strand
GAACAGCCAGAAAGCATGGAATTAATGCATTCACAACTATCCGAGAAGCACTAAACGGTAATACCGAAGTCATATTGGGCTAATGGGGGTTCTGAATAGTTACAGAAAAAGAAATTATTATCTGCAATTTCCTTGGCAAGAAGAAAGTAATTGACAGACAGGAAGTAGACAAAATTGTAACCGACCAGAATCAAATTAGGTATAGTTTTTTGAATAAACAAAATGAACAACTGTTTTATATGTCCATAAACATGGTAGATGCAGTTAGATTTATACAAGATACATTAGCAGAATTAGAAAAAAAGTCAGAATAATATGGATTTGATGCCGCAAACCAGATGACAAGTTCAATGGGACTGACAGACGGAAATGTAAAGAAAGCAACCTATGAGTATAACGGCTTAGGCCACAGAATGGGACAGAGCATTGCAACAGGAAACAATCATCCCGCCAGTACAATAAGCTATACCCTTGACCTTACCCGCCAGTACCATAACCTCTTACAGAAAACGACAGGCATGGCAACAGTTGGAAACAGTGCAAATCAGACCTACTACTGGGACGGAAACGTAACAGGAATGGAAGAAGAGGGAAGAAACCACTTCTACTTCCAGGATGACCTTGGAAGCCCAATGAGACTTGCAGATGAAGCAGGAAGAAGTGAGGAAATCTACGGCTTCGATGAATTCGGAAACGACATCCGAACAGGTCAGGACATCCGAACAGCCCATGACATCTTCAAAAGCCCAATGCAGAGCTTCGGCTTTACAGGCTACCAGATGGATGAAGCAGGAGGACTGTACTTCGCCCAGGCAAGAAGATATGATGCAGAGGCAGGCCGCTTCACAAGTGAAGACTTCATAAAGGGACACATAGCAGTGCCATACACAATGAACCATTATAACTACTGCTGGAACAGACCTATGGATCTGGTGGATTTGAATGGTATGTGGCCTAGTTTGAGTGATATTGGAAAGGGTGCACAGAAGTTAGCATCATCTGCAGCAGATAAAGTATCTAAAGCAGCAGATAAAGTTTCAGATGTTGCTAAAGATACAGCACAAGGAATCAAGGATACAGCTTCTAACATTACTCATGCTGCAAAGAATTGGGCTAATTCTGATGAGGGAAAGATTATTTTAACAACAGCAGGATATTTGGGAGTAGGGGCATTGGCTGTAGCTACAGGAGGGGTTGCAGGAGTTGTTCTTGGAGGAATAGCGGTGGGAGCTGCCGCAGGAGCTGTAACTGGAGGTGTATCTAATATGATGAAAGGTGGAACATTTGCAAATGGTTATGTTGGCGGAGCTGTTAATGGAGCAATTGTAGGAGGTGTTACCGCACTTCCAATACCAGTATTGGGAGAGGCTGCTATTCCCATGGCAAATTTTATAGGTGGTACTGTTGGAAATATCGTAACAACAAAGCTAGACGAACCAGATAAGAGAATGGATGTAGTGTTTTTTGATTCATTAGTTAATGGTGGAATACAGGCAGTTACAGGAAAGATTTTAGGTAAAGTATTTGGAGGAATAACACATGGAAATATTAATACTGTTAATAAAGTTGTAACAGGAGATTTAGACGGATTTATCGGTAATAATATTTTGGGAGAGGATATTTATGCAAAAATAGCCACAGGATTTGTAAAATATATAGAGACATCTTTAAATACTTCAAGTTCTACAGCAAAAGATTTGTTGTATGACAATTTAATTGGTACTCATATAACAAAAAAATATGAAGAGGGTATGCATGCATTGAAAGGAGACGAAAAATGATTATAACTATTTTATGTACAATTATTGATTTTATTTTTCGAAAGTTAAGTCCGTTCATCATGTTGTTCATATTATTTCGATGGTACAAAAAAAATGGAGCTTCAATAATCAGCGAACAAGATAGAATTAATTTTATTAATCGCTATAAAAATAGCTCTGATGAAGGAATGAGAGCATGGGCTGAACTATATGAGAGCGAAAAAAGAACGAAAAGACTAAGTAAAATTATTTTTTTAATATTGTTTATACCGTTGGTCATTTTTGCAATAATGGATATTTATTATAGTGTTATATATTAAATAGATAAAAATAGAGAGGCTAAAAGATGCGTAATACAAAAATTGATATAATTGTTAGTTTTATAATGAGTGGTTTAATTTTAATCATAATATATTGTTTGAATTGCAGATATACATTTGTTGAGGGAGGAAGAAGTATATTAATTGCAGGAATCCTTTGTATAATTTTTAGTGTTGGTATTTTAGTTTTAAATTATATTAAAGCACATAAAGGGAAAAAATAATAGGAAGAAAAGGGAATTAAATTATATATGTTTATTTTGTCTTTTTTAGTTATATGAGATTGTTAACTTCTACAATTAGATAGGTTTTGTACAAATAATATGGAGAAAGTATAGAATGAATAATATAAATCAATTTCTTGATATGAAAAAACAATATGAGGCCAAGATGTGGGACAATCAAATTGCCTTTTTTGCAGTAACACTTATATTTACATTTTTTCCAATTTTAGTATCTCGCAAAATTTTTATAGGATGCATATGTATAGAAGCAGTAATGTTAATAATATGTTCAATGATGCAGTCAAAACCATTTGGTAGTGTATTTTGCAGTTTTATCCATGGAATAATATGGTGCTATATTTTTGTGATAGATGGTTGGTGTGTAATTTTTATAATGCAAGGTTACCAGAAAGAATGGATAATCAGTATATTAGGAACAGTACTTGTTGTACTTTGTTACTGTGGACGAGTGTTTTTGGTAAAAAAGCGCATAAGAATTGGATGGTATGAAAATAAATGCAGGAAGGCATCATATGGTTCTGAGTTAGCAGCGGCGGTAGCAATAATAACTGTTGCAATACTGCGTATGATGGCAAGGCGAAATGTATTTGATAATGTAGAACATAATGAAATATGTATAGGTATGTCAGTTTGTTTTTTTGTGTTGGCAGTATTTACTTCCATGTGGGTTGATGCAGGGGTAATGTATTATTACTTTAAGAAGAATCAGTTACATAAGTAGATGTGTGTCTGAGTTCTTTAAAGAGGGTCAAATTATATGGTACATTTTTTTACTTTTGAGGGAACGATTATAGTGGGTCATAAGGCATGCACATATCCATTTCTTATATTGTATTTGGCAGAAATAGGCAGCTCCTATATAAGCTGGATAATTATTAGGAAGGATTATTACAGAAGTCAAATAGCATTAGTTGGTACAGGTGGATAGAATAGATATCAAAAATATAGAGGAAAGTTAGTTAAGAAAAGGGAACCAAATGTTAAGAGATTTTTCAGACAGCGCAAAACAGAAGCTGTTGCAGTATGTAGAAGATGCGACAGCCACTACAACCTGGGACAAGGTAAAGGACTGGTTCGGGGATGTAGGTATGATCATACAGGGATGG
>JAXJTU010000122.1:0-38816 GCA_036309425.1 Agathobacter sp. | reverse complement strand
TACAAATTTGGAATTTTCCAAATACACACAGATGAATGACAAACAGCGTGATGATTATTCACAGGCATGGATGTTTATTCACAAGAATAAAGGATAATTTTTATGGCTACAAATCGAAAGAGAAGAAGAAAGAGGAGAAGAGGGGGACGTAATAAGCTTATTCTGTTCATTTTTGAATTATTACTCTTAGCTATTTTACTTGTAGGCTTATATTTATATAATAAAACCTTTGGTCAGATTACTTATCAGGATAAAATGAATGATTCGGAGGCTGGTATAAATAAAGACGCTGATTTGACTTTATTAGAGGGATATACCAATATTGCTCTTATGGGATTGGATAATAGAAGCAATGGTACATGGGAAGCCGGTAATTCTGATACTATTATTGTTGCAAGTATAAATAATGAGACAAAAGATGTTCAATTAATTTCTATATATAGAGATACTTATTTGAGCGTGGGAAATGGTAAGTTTAGAAAGGCAAATGCAGCGTATGCAAATGGCGGAGCAAAGCAAACTGTTCAGATGTTAAATTCAAATCTGGATTTGGATATTAAAGAATATATATGTGTTGATTGGAAAGCTGTTGTTGATGCGATTGATGCACTTGGCGGTGTAGAAATTGAAGTTACAAAAGCGGAAGTGGATGAGATTAATTACTTATTACCAGAGATTGATGGGACAACTGGATATAGAACTGATAGAATTTCAGGTACAGGTAAAATGACACTTAATGGAACACAGGCTTGCGCTTATGCAAGAATTAGAAGTACAGCTGGAGATGATTTCCTTAGAGCTTCAAGACAGAGAATTGTCCTTCAGGCTATGCTTGATAAGGCAAAATCGTCAAATCTATCTGAACTAACAGAGATGTGCAGTAGCATTTTTGGACAGATAAGCACAAGCTTAAAGGTTAACGAAATAATTGCACTTGCATCTCATGTTGCTGAATATAATATTGTATCTACAACAGGATTCCCGTATGAGCTTATAACAATGAATTTATCTAAGACGGGAGATACAATTATTCCAGCAGATCTGGCTACAAATGTTCAAAAGCTACATGAGTATATGTTTGCGGCAGAACAATATGAGGTATCAGATTCTGTTAAAACAATCAGTGAAAGCATTGTTGATAAGACCGGAGTTACTACTTCAACAGAGACATATGATTTAACCCAGTTTAATGAGACTGTTGGTGCACAGGGAACTGAGGCAACAAAGAAACAAAATAAAGATAAGAATAAAGATAAGAATAAAGATTCAAACAAATCAGATGAAGAGTAAGCATACTATGGGCTGACAATAAGGTTAGCCCATAGCTGTTATTATATAAGGAGGATAATTTTATGAAGCCAGAAATTAGAGAAAAAATTGTTTCAAAGAACCAGAAATATTTAAGCAAATTAATTGACAAGGACATTCCAGCAAGACTTGAGAATCAGCTTGAGACAATGGATTGGTCATATATTGATCTTATTAATGATAAGGAGCAGAAAAGAGGCGAGTTTTCTCCACTTGGAGCAATGGAAATTCCAGAGATTGAAGCAAAGAAAGCTGATTTCTACGCAAAGGGAATCGAAGCAATTAAGGCTTGTAAAGTTGGAGCAATTCTTTTAGCTGGTGGACAGGGAACAAGACTTGGCTTTGATAAGGCAAAGGGAATGTATAACATTGGAGAGACAAAAGAGTTATACATATTTGAACAGTTGGTTGAGAACCTTAAGAAGGTAACAACAGCAGCTGATGCATGGGTACCTTTTTATATAATGACAAGTGAAAAGAATGATGCTCAGACAAGAGAATTCTTTGAGGAGCATAACTATTTTGGATATAACAAGGATTATATTAAGTTCTTCGTTCAGGAGATGGTTCCAGCAGTAGACTTTGATGGAAATGTATTAGTTGAGGCTGAGGATTCACTTGCTATGTCACCAAACGGAAATGGTGGATGGTTTAAATCAATGATTAATGCCGGTCTTGACAAGGATATTAAGGAAAAAGGTATAGAATGGCTTAACGTATTTGCAGTAGACAACGTTCTTCAGCAGATTGCTGATCCTGTTTTCGTTGGAGCTACAATTGAGTCAGGACGTGTAAGTGGTTCAAAGGTTGTAAGAAAGGTTGATCCATATGAGAGAGTTGGAGCACTTTGTTTAGAGGATGGAAAGCCTTCTATTGTTGAATATTATGAGCTTACACCAGAGATGGCAGAAGCAACAGACGAGAAGGGCTCATTGCTTTATGGATTTGGAGTAATCTTAAACTACATTTTCAGAGTAGATAAGCTTTTTGAAATTGCTGAGAAGAGACTTCCACTTCACATTGTTGAGAAGAAAGTTCCACACCTTGATGAGGATGGAAATATGGTAAAACCAGAGACTCCAAACGCATATAAGTTTGAAACACTTATTCTTGACATGGTATATATGATGGATAACTGTCTTTCATTCGAAGTAGATCGTGAAAAAGAGTTTGCACCTGTAAAGAACGCTACAGGAGTTGATTCAGTAGAATCAGCAAGAGCACTTCTTAAGAAGAATGGAATTGAGATTTAATAAGTAAGAGAGGAGCACTGCAAAATGTGTGGAATCGTTGGCTATATTGGTGAAAAACAGGCTGCACCTATACTTCTTGACGGCTTGTCTAAGCTAGAATACAGAGGATATGATTCGGCTGGAATTGCTGTAAGAGATGGCGCAAATGAGGCTGAGGTAGTAAAGGCAAAGGGGCGTCTTAGCATTCTTTCAGACAAGATTGATGCAGGTAATGCGTTAAAAGGTACATGTGGTATTGGACATACACGCTGGGCTACTCACGGTGAACCTAGTGAGGTTAATGCACATCCACATGTTTCAGGTTCTTGTATGGAGGATTCTAATGTAGTAGGTGTACATAATGGAATCATAGAGAATTATCAGGAACTGAGAGATAAGCTTATCAGACATGATTATACATTTTATAGTCAAACTGACACAGAGGTTGTAGTTAAGCTTGTTGATTATTATTATAAGAAATATAATATTGGACCAATTGATGCGATTGCAAAAACTATGGTTCGAGTAAGAGGCTCATATGCATTAGCTGTAATGTTTGAGGACCATCCAGGTGAGATATGGGTTGCCCGTAAGGACAGTCCTATGATAATAGGTTTGGGAGAAAATGAATCATACATTGCGTCAGATGTTCCTGCAATTTTAAATTATACAAGACAGGTTTATTACATTGGAAATCTTGAGATGGCCTGCCTTAAGGGGGGAGAGGCAAAATTCTACAACCTTGATGGAGATGAAGTTCAGAAAGAACTTGTTGAAATTAAGTGGGACGCTGAAGCAGCAGAAAAAGGCGGCTATGAGCATTTTATGATGAAGGAGATTCATGAGCAGCCAAGAGCAATAGCAGATACACTTAACTCTGTTATTAAAAATGGAAAGATTGACTTATCTGAAGTTGGATTATCAGATGAAGAGATTAATAAAATTTCCCAGATTTATATCGTTGCATGTGGCTCGGCATGGCATGTAGGAATGGCAGCACAGTATGTATTCGAGGATATTGCCAAAATTCCTGTAAGAGTTGAACTTGCTTCAGAATTCAGATATAGAAAACCTCTTCTTGATAAGGATGGTTTAGTAGTAATTGTGAGTCAGTCTGGAGAAACTGCTGATTCGCTTGCTGCGCTTCGTGAGGCAAAGAGCAAGGGCGTAAAAACTCTTGGTATCGTTAATGTGGTTGGGTCATCGATTGCAAGAGAAGCAGATAATGTATTTTATACATTGGCAGGCCCTGAAATATCTGTTGCAACAACAAAAGCTTATAGCACACAGCTTGTTGCGGCATACGCATTAGCTACTCAGTTTGGTCTGGTTCGTGGCGAAATTGATGAGGATACATATAAGCATTATATAAGCGAGATGCTAACAATTCCTGAGAAAATTGAGAAAATTCTTGAGAATAATGATAGAATCCAGTGGTTTGCATCTAAGTATGCAAACGCACATGATGTTTTCTTTATTGGAAGAGGAATTGATTATGCTATCGGATTAGAGGGAAGCCTTAAGATGAAAGAAATTTCATATATTCATTCAGAGGCATATGCAGCTGGCGAACTTAAGCATGGAACAATTTCCCTTGTTGAGGATGGAACACTTGTAATAGGTATTCTGACTCAGAATGAATTATATGAGAAAACAGTATCTAACATGGTAGAGTGCCAGGCAAGAGGTGCTTATTTAATGGGACTTACATCTGCCGGACACTATGAAGTTGAAGATACATGTGATTTTGCGGTATACATTCCAAAGGTTGATAATCACTTTATTGGAAGTTTGGCAGTGATACCACTCCAACTATTAGGATATTATGTATCTGTTGCAAAGGGGCTTGATGTGGATAAGCCACGTAATCTTGCAAAATCAGTTACAGTTGAATAGTAAGTTATATTAAAAGGCTCCAACTTTTAGGTTGGCGCCTTTTAACATTTTTTTTGAATTTTAGACACATTTTTATCACAAACTGGTATTATTATTTGATTGTCAAAAAGAGAAAGATATCTATTGGGAAGGAGATTATATAGAGATGGAAGAACAATTCAATAGTTGGAATAATATATATGGTAACGGAGATGATGGAAAGAAAACTGAGGAGAACACTGTGGACACAGGTTCAGAAAATAAGGTTGAACAGACAGATGCCCCACAGACAAATCCTTACGGAACAATTTACCAGAAGTCATACAATATGAATGCAGACAATATGAATGCAAACAATATGAACTCAAACAACATTAATCAGAGTAACATAAATCAGAATCATATGAACCAGGGCTATATGCCTCACAATGGAATGCCCAACAATGGAATGCCTCAAAATACAAAAAATAAAAAGAAAGGCTCGTTTGGGGTGACATTAGCCAAAACGGCTGCAATTGCTTTGACATTTGGACTTGTATCGGGAACTGTATTTACAGGAATAAATGCGGCAGGAAATTTATTGTTTGATAATAATTCTGTAGAATCAGACAGTAGAAATTCAACATCAAAGAAAGAAGAAACCAATAAAGAAGTAGAGTATAATCCAACAGATGGACAGCTTTCACAGACAGTATCTGGAAATGCAACAGACTTAACAGATGTATCTGCTATAGTAAATGAGGTAATGCCAAGCGTTGTTGCTATTACAAATACAGCTAAAGTAACATACAGAAGTTTTTGGGGACAAACTTATTCAGAGGATGCCCAAAGCTGTGGCTCTGGATTTATAATTGACCAGACAGAAGACTACATCTATATCGCTACAAACAACCATGTTGTAGCAGATGCGGAGAGTCTTACAGTGCAGTTTGTTGATGAGCAGGTAGTCGAAGCTGAGATAAGAGGAACTGATCCGGCAGATGATCTTGCAGTAGTTCAGGTTAAGGTAAAGGATATTCCAGAAGATACTTTAAGTGCAATAAAGGTAGCAACAATTGCAAATGAGGATGAAATCTCAGTAGGTTCAGCAGCAATTGCAATCGGAAATGCATTAGGATATGGTCAGTCAGTGACAACAGGAGTAATAAGTGCATTAGGAAGATCTGTTACAACATCTGATTCATCAAGCGGTCAGACAGTAACAAACAGTAACCTTATTCAGACTGATGCAGCAATTAATCCTGGAAATTCAGGAGGGGCATTGCTTAATAGTAATGGTAAAGTAATAGGAATTAATTCTGTAAAATATGCATCAACAGAAGTTGAAGGAATTGGATATGCCATACCAATAACAGATGCACTTCCAATTTTAGAGACAATAATAAATGATGGTGAGTATACAAACACACAGTCAGCTTACCTTGGAATTCAGGGACTTGATGTGTCAAGCGAGATGGCTGCATATAACATTCCAACAGGTGTATATGTAACATCGGTATATGATGGATCAGGAGCTGCCAATGCAGGAATTCAGGAAGGCGACATAATTACAAAAATTGATAAAACACCAATATCAACAATGTCAGAACTTCAGTCATATTTATCAAAATGCTCAGCAGGAGATACAATTAAGGTGACAATACAAAGACAGCAGGGCAGAGGATATCAGGAAGCAGAGGTTGAGGTTACCCTTTCATCAGCAGATGAACTTAAATAATTAAATCAAAAACTCCCTTTATGGATACAAAGTAAAGTCCATGAGGGAGTTTTTTTATATATGGGACATTTTTCCTAAAAATAGCCTTATATTTCATTGACAAAAACATATCAATATTTCATAATAATTAATATACGGCATGCTATGCCTATAAGGAGGATGTCATGAAAAAAAAGAAAATCGTTATTGCATTAGGACACGAGGCACTTGGTACAACATTACCAGAACAGCAGGCAGCAACAAAGCGCACAGCAAAGGCAGTTGCTGATTTTATAAGAGATGATTATCAGGTAATAATTACACATAGTAATGGACCACAGGTAGGAATGATTCATACAGCAATGTCTGAGTTTTGTAAATTGTATCCTGAGTATACAGCTACACCAACATCAGTTTGCTCAGCAATGAGTCAGGGATATATAGGATACGATCTTCAGAACGCAATCAGAACAGAGCTTTTTAACAGAGGAATTTACAAGACGGTATCTACAATACTTACACAGGTTGTAGTAGATCCATATGATGAGGCATTTTATGACCCATCAAAAAAGATTGGCAGAATAATGACAAAAGAAGAAGCTGACGAGGAAGAGAAGAAGGGTAACCATGTGATAGAGGTTGCCGGTGGATTCAGAAGAGTCGTAGCAGCACCAAAGCCAATGGATATCATTGAGATTGATGCCATAAAGACATTAGTTGAAGCAGACCAGGTAGTAATAGCTTGTGGTGGAGGAGGAATTCCGGTTCTTTCACAGGATAATAATTTAAAGGGAGCAAGTGCTGTAATAGAGAAGGACCTTGCAGCAGGAAAACTTGCAGAACTTGTTGATGCAGATATGCTTGTAATTCTAACAAGTGTCGATAAGGTATACCTTAACTTTGGAACTGACGAGCAAAAAGGACTTGATTCAATGACAGTTGCTGAAGCAAAGAAATACCTTGAAGAAGGAGAATTTGAGATTGGAACCATGGCTCCAAAAATCGAAGCAGCGATTAATTTTATTGACGAGTCAGCTGTTCGTTCGGTACTCATCACAAAACTAAATAAGGATGAGGAACAGATTGTAGGAGGAATGGGAACACTCATTAAAAAATAATAGGAAGGCATGATTATATGGGCGATAAAAAACTCCGCAGAAGAAATGAAGTGCCTGTCGAATTTAAATGGAAATTAGAAGACATGTTTGAGTCTGACAAGAAATGGCAGACTGAAGCTGAACTAGTATCTGATATGACAGAGGAAGTTGCTCAATATCAGGATAGATTAGCTGAAAATGAAAAAATACTTCTTGAGTTTTTCGACAGACTTGATGAGCTCGACTATCATTTGCAAAGGGTGTATGTATATGCAAATCAACGTCATCATGAAGATACCGCGAATGCAATATATCAGGGATACTCGTCAAAAGCTGCAATGTTAGCAAATATGGCAGCACAGGCAACTTCATTTGTAGAACCTGAAGTTCTTAGTATAGATGATAAGAAGCTTGAGGAATTTTTCAGCAAAGAACCAAAGCTTGAAAAATACAGAAGAAAAATTGAAGAAATATTGAGGGCAAAAGAACATACATTAAGTTCTGCCGAAGAAAACATTTTAGCAGCCACAGGAGAGATGGCGCAAATACCCAAAAATGTTTTTGATATGTTTAATAATGCTGATTTGAAATTCCCTTATTACACTGATGTAGAAGGAAATAGGATTCAAATTACACATGGAAATTTTATTGAATTATTGAATAGCAACGACAGAAGCTTAAGAAAACAAGTTTTTCGAGATGTATACAGTTTGTACAAGAAATGGGGAAACACTATCTCGGCAACATATATTGGTCAATTAAAGAGAGACTGCTTTTATGCAAAAGTTAGAAAATACGAAAGTCCAAGACAGATGTATCTTAGCGGAAGTAATATTCCGCAAGAGGTATATGACAATTTAATCGAAGTTGTTCATAGACACTTGCCTGCACTTCACAGGTACATGGCAATAAGAAAAGAAAAACTTGGTGTAGAACATCTGCATATGTACGATATTTACACACCAATAGTGAATTGCCCGCACAAGAAATATTCATTTGAGGATGCAAAGCTTTTAGTACAAAAAGCGATGGAACCGATGGGAGAGGATTATGTTTCGACTCTGGTTGAAGGAATGAATAGCGGATGGATTGATGTATACGAGAATGAGAATAAGAGAAGTGGAGCTTATTCATGGGGAGCATACGGTACACATCCATATGTATTATTAAATTATCAGGATAATTTGGACAGTGTATTTACACTTGCACATGAGATGGGGCATGCGATGCATACATATTATTCGCAGAAAAAACAACCCATTACATACAGCGATTATAAGATATTCGTAGCAGAAGTTGCATCTACATGCAACGAATCGCTATTAACGCATTATATGCTTGAAAATTGTGAGGATGAAGCAGAGAAAGCGTACCTTATAAATCACTATCTTGAGAGTTTTAGAACCACATTATTCAGACAAACAATGTTTGCGGAGTTTGAACACATAGTTCACGATAAAATATTTAGTGGAGAAACACTTACACAGGAAGATTTGAACCATATATATTATGATTTAAATGTAATGTATTATGGCAAGGATATGAGAATAGATGAAGAAATTGCATATGAATGGATGAGAATACCACATTTTTATTCACCATATTATGTATATCAATATGCTACAGGCTATTCCGCAGCGGTGACGTTTTCAAAGAAAATACTTAATGATGGGCAAAAAGCAGTAGATTCATATATAAACAATTTCTTATGTGGAGGTTCATCAAAAGATCCAATAGAGTTGCTAAGGTCAGCAGGTGTTGATATGGCAAAAGTTGAACCGATTGATAAAGCACTAGAAGTTTTTGAAGAAGTTTTAGATTATTTTTCAGTTGATTAAAATAATGTATATCCAGGGGAGGGATTTTTTATGGATTTAAAAACTAAACATCGTTTGGAAAAAAACATTGTAGGAAACAGAGCAGCCTTATTTTTGACAACCTTTACGGTTATAATATCGTTATTGAATTTGGTTGCAGGAGTCACGGTTTCTGGATTGATAAGAATTGCAATATGTTTTGCTATTATTGGTTTTAATTTAGTAACATTTAGCAAATATAAGGTGGAAGAGATATATATACATTGCTGTTGTTCGTCTATGATATTACTGTTTCTAACAGTACTTTGTACTTCAAAAGCAATGTACATGTATGCAATCATGTATCCTATTACTATAATGGTAATGCTTTATTCTGATAGATTTTTAATGATAGCTGGTAGCTGTGTTGCTATTATTGGAGTAATTGGTCTGGCTATTTTCTGTTATGTTAAAGGTTATACATACGCTGGAGAGTGCGTAGTATCTGTTATTTTTGGTATTGTTGTATGTGTAATTGCATCAAGTACAATTTCCCTTCAGATAAAACAGGCGAAGGAAAACCTGCTGGAGGTTCAGAATGTGTCGGATGCACAGCTTTCGACTTCTGGAAAAATTATCGACCTTGCAAATGAGTTAAATGAAACATTTGTCTCAGCAAGATCAGTTGCGGAAGCGTTAAATGAGTCTGTAGTGACAAGTCATAATTCGGTTTCTGAGATTGCAGAGGGAACCAGAGTAAATGCAGAGGCTCTTGATGTGCAGACTTCTCAGACAGCAGAAATTCAGGAAAGCATTCAGGCAGTTGGTGAAGAAGCAAGTAACATGGAAGAAATTTCCCAAAAAACAAATATCACTGTAAATGAAGGCGTTGAGTTAATAAAAAGGCTTAAGAATCAGGCATGTGAGGTTGCAAAAATCAATACCGAGACAAAACAGATAACAGAAGAACTTAACACAAGCATTCAGGATGTACAGGCAATTACAGATACTATTCTTGGAATCTCCAGTCAGACAAATTTACTTGCGCTAAATGCTTCTATTGAGGCCGCAAGAGCTGGTGAGGCAGGAAAGGGATTTGCTGTTGTTGCTGACGAGATTAGAAATCTTGCAGAAGACACAAGAAAAGCAACAGAACAGATTGGACAGATTATATCAAGACTTACAGAGGATGCAGAAAGAGCAGCAGTAAGTATGACACATTCAGCTGAAGTTGCGGAAAAAGAAAATGTTCTTATTGAGAAAACAGGAGAAAAGCTAGAAGCAATAAAAACAGAAACAGATGCCTTAAGTTCAGGAATTGTGCATGTAAATAACTCTGTTGATAATATTATTCAGGCAAGTAGTGCTATTATGGATAGTATAACAAACCTTTCTGCAACGAGCCAGGAGGTTGCAGCTGCATCCGATACTTCTATTTCGATAAGCGAACAGGCTGTATCAGCATTAAAGGATATGAATGCACTATTAACTGATATAAACAGTATTTCAACAACGATGGAATCAGTTGCAAAATAAGCAGGAAAAACGGAGAATAAAATGGAACGAATAAAGAGTTTTGAGATTAACCATAACATCTTAATGCCAGGATTTTATATTTCAAGAGTTGATGGAGATATAATCACATATGATATGAGAACAAGAAGACCAAACATGGGAGATTACATGAGTAATTCAGCAATGCACTCAGTTGAGCATATGTTTGCAACCTGCGTGAGAAATTCAGAGATATCAGAAAATGTGGTATATTTTGGACCAATGGGATGTCAGACAGGATTTTATCTGCTTGTAAAAGAAGAAGAACCCGTAAAAGTTTTTAATATAACAAAAAAGATATTAGAACAGATACTTGATTATGAAGGCCCTGTATTTGGAGCTTCTGCGATTGAGTGTGGACATTATGAGAATCTATCCTTAGAAGAAGCGAAGGAAGAATGCAGTAAATATCTGGAAGTTCTTAAATCGCAGACTAATCTGGAATTTTCTTATCCGAAGGAGGATTAATATGGTTATAGGAGTAATTGGAGCAATGCAGATGGAGGTCGATGGTCTAAAAGATTCCATGAGCACTGCAAAAATTGAGACATATAGTGGAGTTGATTATGTAATAGGAAAAATTAATGATGTCGATGTCATTGTAGCAAAATGCGGAGTAGGAAAAGTCTTTGCAGCAATTTGCGCAGAAGCTATGATTTTAAAATTTGATGTTGATTTAATCATTAATATTGGAGTTGGTGGAACACTCACCCGTGATTTGGATGTTCTTGATGTTGCTGTAGCTGATAAGGTAATGCAACATGATATGGATACTTCGCCATTAGGAGATCCAATCGGATTATTATCAGGAATTGATACAATTTTTCTTCACACAGATTCGAGTGTAACAGCATTGCTTTGCGATTGCTTAAGCAAAAAAGGCATTAAATATTTGACAGGAACTATAGCCACAGGTGATCAGTTTGTTGAGTCAAAGAAGAAAAAATATAGTATTCGTTCTAAATTCAATGCTATTGCAACAGAGATGGAAGGTGGAAGCATAGGACATGTTTGTTTTGTAAACAATGTGCCATTTGCCGTAATGCGTGCAATTTCTGATGGAGAAGGAGGCGCGGTTGATTACCAGACATTTGCTGAAAAAGCAGCAGAGCAGGCAATTGAGATAATTTTAGAATTTATATCAAGAGCTGACGAAATTAAACTTCCAAATGTGTGAATATGAAAGGTCTGAGAAATAACTACTATTTCCCGGACCTTTTTATGAATATTCCATATTGTGCCTGAATAACATGTAATATGGGAAATTATAGAGAATATTTAAGTGAGCAAAATGGAAAGAAGGATAAAAGGAAAAAGAAAAGACATCATAGAGGATTAATATTGATGCTGGTTGTCTCGCTTGCTGTGTATGCTGGAATATCGCAGGAGAAACTAAGTTATGATGAAGTTGAAACAAGCATAAAAAAGGGGGCAAAAAAAATACAGACAATGGCAGTTTTATATACTTCGCATAATTTTGGTGGACGAGAACTTCCGATTTATTCAGTAGACACAAAAGAGAAAAAAATAGCAATAAGTTTTGACGCAGCCTGGGGCGCAGAAGATTTTGACAGAATAATGGAAATACTAGATAAACACAAAGTAAAAGCTACTTTTTTTATGACAGGAAACTGGGTAAATGATAATCCGGAATGTGTTAAAACTCTTGTGGATAAAGGTCATGATTTGGGCAATCATAGTGAACATCATTATGATATGACAACCATCTCACAAGAAGAGATGAAAAAAGAAATAATGGATGTGCATGAAAGTGTAAAACAACTAACCGGATATGAAATGGAACTGTTTCGTCCGCCATACGGTGCCTACGATAATAATGTAATAAATGTGGCATATGACTGTGACTATTTTCCGATAGAATGGAACGTTGATTCTTTAGACTGGAAGGATTACGGTGCAGAATCCATAATAAAAACCGTAACCGAACACAAAGACTTAGGACCAGGCTCAATAATACTGTGTCATAACGGTGCAAAATACACAGCAGATGCCTTAGATGAACTATTAACAAAGCTAAAAGAAAAAGGATATGAACTTGTACCAATATCAGAACTTATAATCAAAAAAGACTACCACATGGATGTTACAGGAAAACAGATAGCAGACTGACAAACACTTGTAAATAAGAAACCCTTATGATAAAATTATACTAATTGAGGAACTAGAGAGAATGGAGATGAATATAAATGACTGAGGCAGGTTTTTTATTTTGGTTTTTCATATTGATATTGCTTGTAATAATAGTTACGGTAGTAGCAGTAGTAGCATCGGTAGTAACTTCCGTTGCGGCAATAACGGATGAGGAAGAAGAAGCTGAGGAAGAGGGAACCATATAGGTTCTCTTTTTTTTGCCATAAAGCTTATATAGATTAAAAAAATATAAACAATTAATGATAAATCTTGAAAGATTAATGAGGCTGTTTATAATATTTATAGTTTCATTAGTAAAACAATATAAATTAGGAGGAAAAATATGTTCTCAAGGTATAGCGTTAAGAAGCCATATACTGTGCTTGTTGGAGTAATCCTTGTAATAGTATTAAGTGTAGTATCGCTTATGAATATGACAATGGACCTATTGCCAGATATGAGTTTTCAGTACGCACTCATAATTACAACGGATATAGGCGCAAGCCCGGAGGAAGTAGAGACTGACGTGACGGCTCCAATTGAGGCAGCAATCGCCACAACATCAAATATCAAAAATGTAGGCTCTATTTCATACAACAGTTATTCAATAGTCACTTGTGAGTATGAGCAGAACGCCAACATGGATTCAGTAGTAATAGAAATCCAGCAGGAACTTGATGCTCTAAAAGCAGGCTGGGATGACAGTGTAGGCTCTCCGGTAATTATGAAAATTAATCCTGACATGCTTCCGGTTCTTATGGCGGCAGTAGATGTAAAAGGATTAAACCGTTCAGAACTTGCTGATTATGTAGATAAAGAACTGATTCCACAAATCGAAAGTGTTGAAGGAGTAGCATCAGTATCGGCAACTGGAAAAATAAAAGAAAGTGTTCAGGTAACTCTCAATCAGGAAAAAATTGATGCATTAAATGAGAGAATCCAGGGAGCAATTAACAAAAAATTTGATGATGCGCAGGCGGAGATTGATAGCGGATCTTCCCAGATTGAACAGGGCCAGGCCCAGATGGACAGTGCATCACAGCAGCTTGCAGAGACTGGGGCAACAGTATCAGAGCTTATAAACCAAAAAAGCCAGCTGATTAAGACACGTAAAGAGTTAGAAGAGCAATATGCAAAACTAAAAGAACAGCAGACTAGTCTAAACCTTATTGCATCCATGCTAAACTCTGCAGCCAGTGCCAATACAACGCCAGAAATTAACATTCCTGTAGACAATAATCAGGATTATTCACAGTTAATGGAAATGTTAAAGGGCTATGGATTAAGCGAAGAACAGATAAAAACCATAGTAGCCAGTCTTGGTCAGGACGGAAGCAAAACACAGGAGACAATACAGGCCGCCTATGAAGAAGCTAATAAGCAGATGTATGCACAGCTCTTTGAAGGCTTAAGTGCAATGGGAATCAAGGTCGAATCAAAAGAAGACTTACCTGAAGCCTCAAAGAAAGTAAATGAGCTTCTTGTGCAGGTAAACGCCGGACTAGTTACAATGGAAGAGGGACTTGCACAAATTGATGCGGGAGAAATATCAATCAGTGATGCCTTAGATACCATAAACAGCAGTGTAGCAATTGCCGCAGTACAGATGGGACCAGGGGCTGCCCAGCTTGCGGTAGCAGCTTCAGCACTTGAATCAGCAAAGGGAACATTAGAATCGACAAAAGAAGAAGCCTTAAATGCAGCGGATGCAAACGCAATTTTATCAGTAGAAACATTATCAGGAATCTTAGTTGCCCAAAACTTTAATATGCCTGCAGGCTATGTAAATGGGGCAGATGATACCCAGTATCTCGTAAAAGTAGGCGATAGTGTAAATTCAGTAGATGAATTAGAAAACCTTGTCCTTATCGACATGGGAATGGATGAAATTGGAATAATCCGTTTATCAGATGTTGCAGACGTTGAAATTATTGATAATTCCGGAGAATCATATGCAGTAGTAAATGGTAATCCGGGCGTTATTCTTTCAATGGAAAAACAGACAGGATATTCAACAGGTGAGGTTACAGACAGAGTATTAGACAAGTTTAAACTATTAGAAAAAGAAAACGAAGATTTAAAACTTGCAACACTTATGGATCAGGGAGTATACATTGATATCGTAGTAGACAGTGTAATGCAGAATATGCTCATAGGGGCAGTGCTTGCAATCTTTGTACTTTTCTTATTCTTAAAAGACTTCAAGCCAACAATAGTAATTGCATGTTCAATTCCTCTTTCAGTAGTTACAGCAATAGTACTAATGTATTTTACCGGAATAACCTTAAATATTATTTCAATGTCAGGTCTGGTATTAGGAATAGGAATGCTTGTAGATAACTCAATCGTAGTAATTGAAAATATCTACCGATTACGAGGCGAAGGATATTCTGTAAAAAAAGCAGCCGTAGAAGGCTCTAAGCAGGTAACAGGAGCAATTTTTGCTTCAACACTAACAACAGTAAGCGTATATGCACCAATCATTTTTACAGACGGAATAACAAAGCAGTTGTTTGTTGACCTGTCACTGACAATTGCATTCACACTATCTGCCAGTTTGTTTGTAGCAATCACCTTCGTGCCAGCGGTTTCTTCTGCAATATTAAAGAAGACCAAGGAAGTAAAAACACCATTTTTCGACCGCTTCAAAGAAATATATGCACATATGCTTAAAGTATGTCTAAGACATAAAGCAATAGTATTTATTGTATCAATTGTATTACTTGCAGGAAGTGCTGCTTTATGTTTATCAAAAGGAATGGGCTTTATGAACATGGATATGGTGTCAGACCAGATATCAGTAACCATTTCGGCAAAGCAGGACCAGAAACTCAAATTCGACGAGCTTACAGCCTTTTCTGATGAAGTGATTGAGCGAATTTCCGATATCAAAGGAATCAAGACAATCGGTGCAACAGCAGGAGGAAACAGTACAACAAGTCTCATGGGAGGCGGAAGTGATTCTGTAAGCATGTATATCATAATGGATATGGACAGCGGAGTAAGTGCAAAAGAAATCACTGACCAGATAAAAGAAAGGACAAAAGATTTAGACTGCAAAATAAAAGCAGACTCTTCATCGATGGACTTTACAGCTGTATTTGGCTCGGGAATATCCGTTCAGATAAAAGGCCGTGATTTGGATAAACTTCAGGAATTAGCAAAAGAAGTTGCAGCCACACTCGAAGACACAAAGGGTATTATCAATGTTAAAGACGGTCTTGATGATGTCACTCCAGAGCTTAGAGTATCAGTGGACAAAGAAAAAGCAGCTAAGAAAGGACAAACAGTAGCACAGGTTTTCCAGATAATATATCAGAAGATGGCAACAGAAAAGAGTGCTACAACAGTAAGAACAGACATCAAAGACTATGATGTATATATCCAGACAAAGGAACAGGAAAAAGTTTCAGTGGATGACATTAAAAATCTTACATTTACCTATACCGATAAAGAAGGCAACTCAGAAGAGGTCGCTCTTTCTGATATTGCAACTATCCAGGAGACCACAACCTTAAGTACAATTAGCCGAGATGCACAGTCACGCTACTTAACAGTATCAGGAAAAATTGACGAAAATCATAATATAACTTTATTAAGTAATGAGATAAAAAAGAAAATTGACAATATGGACATTCCGGAAGGTTATTCCGTAGAGATGAAGGGAGAGGACGAGACGATTAATGAGGCAATGGGTCAGCTTGTATTAATGCTTGTTCTTGCAATAATCTTCATTTACCTCATAATGGTAGCCCAGTTCCAGTCATTGTTATCTCCATTTATAATAATGTTCTGTATACCTCTGGCTTTCACAGGCGGATTCATTGCATTATTTATAACAGGAGTAGAGCTGGATGTAATCTCAATGCTTGGATTTATCATGCTTGCAGGACTAATCGTAAATAATGGTATTGTATTAATCGACTATATCAATCAGAAAAGAAAAGAAGGCATGAGTAAAAAAGATGCCATCGTAGATGCCGGAAATACAAGAGTAAGACCAATCTTAATGACAGCCCTTACAACAATTCTTGCAATGTCGACATCGGCAATAGGATTAGGCGAAGGCTCAGAAATGATGAAGCCAATGGCAATCGCTATTATAGGAGGTCTAATTTACGGAACAATCCTTACACTTATTGTAATCCCATGTCTCTATGACGCCTTTAATCGCGAAAAGAACATGGTTGAGGAAGAATTATAAAAAATAATAAGCTTAAGTTATTCTTAATAATGCTTAAGAATAGCTATAAACCACCAGAATTTGCAGTATTATATGCTACAATAACGCTGGTGGTTTTTTTATACATCATTTTGAGCTTATACAAAGCATATGTGTAATTTAAAAACGTAACATAAAATAGAATGGAGAGAGAGAATGGAAAAGTTGAAGAAAATTTTTAAATCGAAAGGGTTTAGGATTACAGCGATTGTCCTTGCAGTATTGATAGTGATAGGTATTCTTATAGGCAAGGCAGTAAGTAGTTTTGGTCAGGCAATGGAAATGGCAATGAACATGGTATCTGTTGTTGAAGTAGAAAAGCATGATTTATCAGATACAATTGCAGTAAGCGGCTTAGCAGATGGAATTAGTGAGACAAATATTAATTCAAGTGCAGCAGCAGAAATCACCGCAGTAAACGTTGCAGTAGGAGATTATGTCAATGAAGGCGATGTTATTTGCACACTTGATTCAACAGAAATTTCAAGACAGATTGAGCAGGTGGAAAAAGCAATATCAAATGAAAATAATTTAGCTTCCATGACAAGCAAACAAAATCAGACTGCATTAGAAAATGCGCAGGCAGATTTGGACTCTAATCTTTCAAATGCCCAGTCAGCAATAGACAGAGCAAATGGTACATATAATGAGGCAAGCACACAGCTTAAAAACGACCAGGCTGCCCTAGATGCCTTAGATCCAAATGCTATAGATTATGAAACAACAAAGGCCGCATATGACGAGAAAATTGCAGCCGATAAGCAGGCACTTTCGGCAGCCCAGGCGGCAATAGACGAGGCAAAAAGTGCATATGATCAGACAAAAACAGCTGGTGAACGAGCAGTTGCAGATGCAAAAAATTCTATTGAGATGGCATCATATCAGACAACTGAATCAAATTCACAGGCAACATTAGATGACTTAAATAAGCAGCTTGAGGATTGTACAGTAAAAGCACCAGGCTCAGGTGTGGTAACAGCTGTAAACGTAAAAGTAGGAGATACAAATACACCAGGAGCTGCATTAGTAACAATTGAGGATACAAGCAGTCTTAAGATAACGGTATCAGTTGATGAGTCAAAAATTAACCTGCTCCAGGAAGGAATGCCTGCAACTGTAACAACTACAGCAACAGGTGATGAGCAGATAGCAGGAACAGTATCAAGAGTTGTTAAAGTAAAAGGTCCCGCAGACCAGAACGGCGAATCAGGATATACAGTAGAGGTTACAATTTCAAATCCTAATGTACTTATAGGAATGTCCGCAAAAGTAAAGATAGTCATAGCAGACAGAGGCGTGCAATTAGCAGTGCCATATGACAGCATCCGGTATGATGATAAAGATAAGCCTTATGTTCTTTTAGCAAAAGAAAGCAAAGAAGAACAAGGAAAGAGCATTGCAACAAGATGCGATGTAGAGCTGGGAGAAGAAGTTGATTATTACACAGAGATAAAGAAAGGTCTAAAAGAAGGAGACAAGATTGTATATGATGAAACAATCGAAGCTGGTGATACATTTGTTTCCGATGAGTTATTGTCAGACCAGTTATTATCAGATGGTTTGGAGGAATAATTGTGAGTAGTCCTGTAATTAAAATGAATAATATAATAAAGCGTTATTATATTGGAAAACCAAACGAACTTCAGATACTAAACGGAATAAACCTTGAGGTAAACAAAGGTGAATTTGTATCAATTGTTGGAGAATCAGGTTCGGGAAAAAGTACTCTTATGAACATAATAGGAGTTTTAGACCGTCAGACCGAAGGCGAATATTATCTTGAAGGACATGATGTAAACCTGCTATCAGACGATATCAGAAGCCGCGTGCGAAATCAAAGAATAGGTTTTGTATTCCAGAATTTTAACCTGCTTCCAAGAGCAAATGCCCTGAAAAATGTAATGGTTCCGCTTATGTATGGAGAGAAAAAAATCAAAGAAAAGAAAGAACGAGCAAGGGAAATGCTTAAAATGGTTGGAATGGAAGACCGTGCAAACCACAGACCGAACGAGCTCTCAGGAGGGCAAAAACAAAGAGTGGCAATTGCAAGAGCAATGATAAATGACCCGGCAATAATACTTGCCGATGAGCCAACCGGAGCGCTTGACAGTAAAACAGGTCATATGGTAATGGATCTTTTTCACAAACTTCACGAAGAGCAGGGAAAAACAATTGTCCTAATTACACATTCCAATGAACTTGCAGCAGAAACACAGCGTATAGTAAAAATAAGCGATGGTTCTATTGTTAGTGACAACGGGCTGATTATTCCAGACACGGATGCCGGGATAGGAGGTGCCAGTTTATGTTGATAGAGAATATAAAAGAAGCATTCGCCAGTATAATAAGCAACAAAATGCGTTCCATTCTTACGATGCTTGGAATTATCATAGGAATAAGCTCTGTAATCCTTATTACAACAATAGGAAGCTCAATTCGAAGTACATTAAGTGCGACACTCAATTCCTTAGGCGGAAACAGTATTTCAGTATATTTAGAACCATATTATCCTGAAAATGATGAGGACTGGGATACCTGGGAAGCCCCGGAAATGGAGGAAGAAGATTACATCACCCAGGAGATGGTTGATGGACTGATAGAAGAGTATCCTGAAGAAATCCAGGGAATAATATCAACAAATTATCTTTGTGATGGAAAGATAAAAAAGGACAGTGAAAAGTATGCAAACGTATCTGTACAAGGCGTTACGGCAGAGTATTTAAAGCAACTAAAACTAAACATGGTAAACGGAAGAAGTATCACCCAGCAGGATTGTGACAAAGCAAAAGGCGTAGCCATAGTCTGCGACGCCATGGTAGAAAACTATTTTGGTGATGAAAATCCAATAGGAAAAACAATATCCGTAGATGCATCTGATGGAATGGTACATGATCTTGTAATTGTTGGAGTGTACGAAGACAATGAAACTCTTTTTGGAAAAGTAGATACAAAAACACCTAAAAAAGACAGAGTAACAAATGTCTTTATACCATACCTTACAAGCTTTAAAATGTCAGGAAATGAAACAAGTGGTTATGAATATTTTGATATACTTTTAACGAATACAGCTGATTCATCAGTCGCAGAAATGCACATATCAGAATATCTTAACAAGTATTATGCGGATAATAAGAAGTTCCATATTACAACATTTAACCTGTCATCAAACCTTACAGTTATTGATACAGTACTAAATGTAATTACTGTGGCAATATCTGGAATTGCAGCAATTTCCTTGATTGTTGGCGGCGTTGGTGTTATGAATATTATGTTAGTATCAATAACAGAAAGAACAAGGGAAATTGGTGTACGAATGGCATTAGGTGCAAAGAGAAAAACAATTCGAACCCAGTTTGTAATTGAAGCAATTGTTCTTTGCCTTATTGGTGGAATCATCGGAATATTACTAGGTCTTGCAGGTGGAATGGCAATAGGATCATTTGCCGCAAATATCATTACAAGCAACTATGCAGATATGGCTGATTATATTATTATTTCAGTTCATCCATCAGCAACAGCAATTGTACTTTCTGTAGTATTCTCCATGCTCACAGGCGTATTCTTTGGATACTATCCAGCCAACAAGGCATCAAAAATGGAAGTAATTGATGCATTAAGATACGAATAGTGCGTTGACAACCTTTAGCCATAGTGATATTATTAGCTTAATGAATTAAAAATCAGATAGAGGTTGCGCGAAGTAAGAGTACTTTGTTGGATGCGGCAGAGCATAAGAAGACAAAGGAAAGGATTAGCGCCGAAAGATATTTAAGTATCTGCACTTTTTTATCTTGGGCTTAAGATGAATAATTTTAAGACTGTCATCGCAAGATGGAGGGCTATCATATATGTGAAAACATTAAGACCAGCTCTTTAGCTGGTCTTTTTACATATGTAATAAACGAAAGCTTTTATTTGGATTTTATTTTAAATATTTTGACAGGAGGATTTTTTAATGGCAATTTTTAAGGGTGCTGGTGTTGCAATTGTTACACCAATGAAGGCTAACGAGGAGATTAATTACGATAAGCTCGAAGAACTCATCAACATTCAGATTGATGAAGGAACTGATGCAATAATCATTGCAGGAACTACAGGAGAAAGTGCTTGTCTTTCAATGGAGGAGCATGCAGATGTAATCAAGGCTGCAATTGAATTTACAAAAAAGAGAGTACCGGTTATAGCAGGAACAGGTTCAAACTGTACAAAAACAGCAATCCAGCTTTCAAAGGAGGCAGAAGAAGCAGGAGCTGATGGACTTCTTATCGTAACTCCTTATTACAATAAGGCAACTCAGGGGGGACTTATCAGTCACTACTCACAGATTGCAGAAAATACAAAGTGCCCAATTATCATGTACAACGTACCAGGCAGAACAGGATGTAATCTTCTTCCGGAAACAGTTGCTGCACTTTTTGATAAATATGACAACATCGTTGGTCTTAAGGAAGCAACAGGAAACATGGCACAGGCATCTAAAACTATGTATCTTACAGATGGTAAGCTTGATTTGTATTCTGGAGAGGATGGACTTGTACTTCCACTTATGTCAATCGGCGCTGTAGGTGTTATCTCTGTATGGAGTAATATTGCACCAGCAAAGGTTCATGCGCTTTGTGACAGCTTCTTCAAAGGAGATATCGAGACAGCTCGTAAACTTCAAAAGGAAGCATTACCGTTAGTAGACGCATTATTCTCAGAGGTAAACCCAATACCTGTAAAGAAAGCATTAAACCTTATGGGACTTGAGGTTGGACCACTTAGAAGCCCAATGACAGAGATGACAGAAGCAAATGCTGCAAAGCTTGCTGAGGTTATGAAAGCATACGGATTAAAGTTAGCATAATCTATAAGAGAAATATGACGCATAGCAATATTTTTGAGTAATATTGCTATGCGTTTTTCTTTGTATTTGCTGTCGAAATATAGTATAATAGATTCTGAATAATTATAGTTTAATATGCAGACATTATGTTCTGTAAACATACAAAGGAGACTAACGATGACAAAGGTTATAATGAATGGATGCAATGGAAAAATGGGGCAGTGTATTACAGGAATCTGCAAAGCGGATGCCGATGTTGAGATAGTTGCAGGAATTGATACTTATGATGGGATTAAGAACGATTATCCGGTTTTTAAAAGTCTTGCAGAATGTAATGTTGAGGCAGATGTTATTATAGATTTTTCGACAGCTACAGCAGTAGATGCTTTACTTGATTTTTGTGAGTCCCAAAAAGTACCGGTAGTATTATGTACAACTGGTCTTTCAGAAGAACAGCTCAAAAGAATTGACCAGGTAAGTAATAATGTTGCAATTTTAAAGTCTGCAAATATGTCACTTGGAATTAATACATTAATTGAGCTTCTTAAGAAGGCAGCACTCGTTTTTGCACCAGCCGGATACGACATGGAAATCGTTGAGAAGCATCACAACTTAAAATTAGATGCACCAAGTGGTACAGCAATTGCACTTGCGGATTCAATGAACGAGGCACTTGATAATGCATACGAGTATAAGTATGACAGAAGCCAGGAGAGAAAACAGAGAGAGAAAATGGAAATTGGTATTTCAGCCGTAAGAGGTGGAAATATTGTAGGAGAGCATGAGGTATTCTTCTGTGGACAGGATGAGGTGATTGAATTTAAGCACACAGCATATTCAAAAGCTGTATTTGCAAAGGGAGCAGTTGAAGCTGCCAAGTTTTTAGCTGGAAAGCCGGCTGGAATGTACGATATGGCAGACGTAATCGCAGCAAAATAATTTTTGGAGGGATATATGTCAATTTTAATTAAGGGCGGAAGAATCATTAATCCGGCAACTGATATGGATATGGTTGCAGACTTACTCATTGAAAATGATAAGGTTGTAAGAATAGATGAAAATATTGATGTAAAAACAGACGAAACAGTAGATGCAGCAGGCTGTTATGTAATGCCTGGTTTTGTAGATTTGCATGTACATTTCAGAGATCCTGGCCTTGAGTACAAGGAAGATATCTACACAGGAATGAAGGCCGCAGCTCATGGAGGATACACATCAGTTTTATGTATGCCAAACACAAAGCCGGTTGTTGATAATCCTGATGTGGTAAATTATGTATATAATAAAGCAAGGTCAGGAAACTGCATAAATGTATTCCAGGTTGGTGCCGTTACAAAAGGTCAGCAGGGAAAAGAGCTTGCAGACATAGAAGGAATGGTAAAAGCCGGAATCCCTGCTATAAGCGAAGATGGCAAATCAGTAATGGATTCTTATCTCTACAAAGAAGGAATGAAAGAGGCAGCGAGACTTGGAATTCCGGTGCTTGCACATTGTGAGGACATAAATCTTGTTCATGGAGGAGTAATGAACCTGGATGAACGTTCAAAGGAGCTTGGAATGCCGGGAATTTCCAATTCTGTGGAAGATGTAATCGTAGCAAGAGATATTCTGCTTGCAAAGGATTTAGGAGCACAGCTTCATCTTTGTCACTGTTCTACAGCTGATTCAGTCAGAATGGTAAGAGAGGCAAAAGAAGGTGGAGTAAATGTTTCAGCAGAGGTTTGTCCTCATCATTTTATCCTTACATCAGATGATATAAAGACAAGAACTGATGGCCTTGGGGTAGACAGTAACTACAAGATGAATCCACCACTTAGAACTGCAAAGGATGTTGAAGCATTAAAGAATGGACTCAGAGACGGAGTTATGGAAGTTATTTCTACAGACCATGCACCACACAGCTTTGATGAAAAAAACAACACCATGGAGGCTGCACCATTTGGAATAGTAGGGCTTGAGACAGCCGCATGTCTTACACATACAGAACTTGTTTTAGGCGGCTACCTTACTCCTATGCAGATGGCAAAAGTGATGAGTTACAATCCGTCAAACATCGCAAAGCTTGGAAGAGGAGATATTTCTCCGGAACATATTGCAGATGTTGTGGTTTTTGATCCTAAAGAGACATACAAGATTGATGTAAACACATTTGAATCAAAAGGAAAAAATACTCCATTTGATGGATGGGAAGTTACAGGAAAAGTAATAACAACAATATGTGGAGGCAGAATAGTTTACCAGTCTTGTTAATATACTAGAAGATAAAGGAATATATAATGTCAATATTGAATAAAAAAGGAAACTCGCTAAAGGAAAAACTTAGACACAAAAGAGCTAAAAAGTATATATTGATTGCAGCTATTGTTCTTGCAGTAATATTTGTAATCATCCCATTAATTTTATTATGTATTAATCGTTTTTCTATAAAGTTTAATGTTGAGGATAATGAAACAGTTGTGGTTGAATATGGAATTGGATGCAATGAACCACAGATTACAGCAACATATACAGCAAGCATATTAAAATTCATGAATAAGGACCTTAAAGTAACTAAAGAAGGCGATTATGATATTAATGCATTAGGCGAGTATGTGGTGACATATTCTTGTGAATATAAAAATAAGACAGCCCGGATTACAAGAACATATAAGGTTGAAGATAATACCGCTCCGGTCATAACTCTCGTTGACAACCCGGACTATTATACAAAGCCGGGTGAGAAATATATCGAGGAAGGTTTTTCTGCAATTGATAACTATGATGGCGATGTTACAGCTAAAGTAGTTCGACAGGAAAAGGACAACGTAATAACATATACAGTAACGGACAGCTTTGGAAACGAGGCAAAGGTTGAAAGACCGATTGTTTATGAGGACAGAGAGGCACCTGTTATTGTTCTTAATGGAAATGCTGAAATTGATCTTGGAATCAACGAGACTTACAGTGAATTAGGATACACTGCAACAGATGAACTTGATGGAGATTTAACATCAAAAGTAACAGTTGAGGGAAAAGTTGATTCGTCAAAATATGGTGACTACAAGCTTACATACAAGGTAAAGGATTCATATGATAACGAAACAGTAGTTACAAGAATCGTGCATGTTAAAGACTTTAATCCGCCTGTTATTACAATGAACAATGATGCTAAGATTACAATAAAAGTTGGAGAAAAATATACTGATGATGGAGCAAGCGCCTACGACGAGATAGATGGTGATCTTACTTCAAAAATGACTGTGACAAACAATGTTGATACTTCAAAGATTGGCGTTTACTCAGTAGTATACTCAGTAACCGATTCATCTGGGAATCAGGCAAATGCACAAAGAATTGTGTACGTATATGATAAACAGAGTGATGTTACAACCATAGATCCAGGCGATAAGGTAGTATATCTTACATTCGATGATGGTCCATACAAGTACACCCAGCAGCTTTTGGATATCCTTGATAAATATGGAGTAAAAGTAACATTTTTCGTTACAAATCAGTATCCAGACTATCAGTACTTAATCGGTGAGGAGTATAAGAGAGGGCATACAGTAGCAATACATACTTACTCTCACAAATACGATCAGATTTATTCAAGTGAAGATGCCTTTTTCCAGGATATTCAGGCAATGGCAGATGTATGTGCCGCTCAGACGGGTGTTAAACCGGATATTTTAAGATTCCCAGGTGGTTCATCAAATACAACAAGTAAGAAATACTGTCCGGGAATTATGACAAGTCTTTCACAGTCGGTTGGTCTTATGGGATACCAGTACAGTGACTGGAATGTCAGTAGTGGAGATGCCGGGGAAACAACAAGTTCTTCTCAGGTTGCAGCAAATGTAATTGAAGGAATGAAAAATCACAAGGTATCTGTTGTTTTACAGCATGATATTAAGCAGTTTTCAGTAGAAGCTGTGGAGGAGATAATTCAGTGGGGACTTGCAAACGGATACACATTCCTTCCAATGGATAAGACTTCACCAATGGCTCACCATGGAATAAATAACTAGATTAAAAAGCAAATAATTATACAGAGAGGTATATTTTATGATTAATAAACTTGTAGCAAAGATTCAGAAAACAAACGCTCCTATCGTAGTTGGACTTGACCCAATGCTTTCATATGTTCCAGAGCATATAAAGAAGGCTGCATTTGAGCAATTTGGAGAGACTCCGGCAGGAGCAGCAGAAGCAATCTGGCAGTACAATAAGGCAATCGTAGATGCAACATATGATTTAATCCCTGCTGTTAAGCCACAGATTGCTATGTATGAACAGTTTGGTGTAGAAGGTGTTAAAGCATTCCAGAAGACTGTAGATTATTGTCATGAGAAAGACCTTGTAGTAATTGGAGATGTAAAAAGAGGAGATATTGGCTCTACATCAGCAGCATATGCTACAGGTCATCTTGGAAAGGTTACAATTGGAAGTAAGAGTTACTCAACATTTGCTGAGGATTTTGCAACAGTTAACCCATACCTTGGAACAGATGGAATCAAGCCATTCGTAGATGTATGTAAGGAAGAGAAGAAGGGAATCTTTATCCTTGTTAAGACATCTAATCCATCAAGTGGAGAATTCCAGGACCAGCTTGTGGATGGCAAGCCATTATATGAGATGGTTGGTCAGAAGGTAGCTGAGTGGGGAAGCGAGTGTATGGGAGATTCTTACAGCTATGTAGGTGCTGTTGTAGGAGCAACATATCCGGAGCAGGGCAAGATTCTTCGTAAGGTAATGCCAAAGTCCTTCATCCTTGTACCAGGATACGGAGCACAGGGAGGAAAAGGTGCTGACCTCGTTCACTTCTTCAATGAGGATGGACTTGGAGCAATCATCAACTCTTCAAGAGGAATCATTGCAGCATACCAGCAGGATAAGTATAAAGAGATGGGAATCACACCTGAAAACTTTGCTGATGCTTCTCGTGCAGCAGTTGAGGATATGATTGCAGATATCGCGTCAGCATTACAGAACAGATAATAATTTAATTATTCATAGCACCAGATACGGTGACCATGAACAGATGCAGATTAAAATATAGGGAGCGAAAACAGATGCAGAAACATCAGGAAAACGCAACAGTAGTTTCACAAAAACAGATTGGTGATGGCATATTTGATTTAACACTTGAAGCAAATGCAATTGCAAATGAAGCAGTAGCCGGACAGTTTGTTTCAGTATACAGCAATGATCCTTCAAAGCTTCTTCCAAGACCAATTAGTCTTTGCGGATTTGACAAAGAAAAAGGAACAATCCGTCTGGTCTACAGAGTGACTGGAGAAGGAACTGGAACAGAAGAATTTTCCAGGTTAAAAGTGGGTGATACGATAAGGCTTATCGGACCACTTGGTAACGGATTTACAGTAATCCCCGGTAAGAAGGCATTCTTAGTAGGTGGAGGTATCGGAGTTCCACCAATGCTTCAGCTTGCCAAAGAGATAAATAAGAATCAGCTTGCACCAATGCAGGTAATAATGGGCTACCGAGATGACAATACATTTTTATTGGACGAGTTTAAAGAAGAGGCTCAAAGCTTTGTGTCTTCAGACAATGGTGCAGTTGGAACAAAGGGAACAGTAGTTGATGCAATTAAGGAGAACATGCTAGAAGCAGAAGTAATTTACGCATGCGGTCCTATGCCAATGCTTAGAGCATTAAAAGAATATGCAGAGGCAAATCAGATGGAATGCTTTGTATCAATGGAAGAGAGAATGGCATGTGGAATTGGAGCCTGTCTTGCATGTGTATGCAACTCTAAGGACAAGGATGAGCATACAAATGTAAATAACAAGCGAATCTGTAAAGAAGGTCCGGTATTTAATGCAAAGGACATTGAGTGGTAGAATAGCACAAGGACAAAGTATCATAAATCATAAATGGAGAATAAGATGGATAATTTTAAAATAGATACATCCGTAGATATTTGTGGAGTTAAACTTAAGAATCCTGTAATGACATGCTCTGGAACATTCGGTTCAGGTCAGGAATTTTCAGAATTCGTAGATTTAAATAACCTTGGAGCAGTAGTGACAAAAGGTGTTGCAAATGTTCCATGGAAAGGAAATCCGGCTCCAAGAGTTGCAGAAGTATATGGTGGAATGTTAAATGCAGTAGGACTTCAAAATCCAGGTATTGATTTATTCTGTAAAAGAGACATTCCATTTCTTCAAAAGTACGATACAAAAATTATCGTAAATGTATGTGGTCACACAACAGAAGAGTATTGCGAGGTTGTGGAAAGACTTGCAGATGAGCCAATCGACATGATGGAGATTAATATTTCATGTCCTAATGTAAAAGAAGGTGGAATTGCATTTGGTCAGGATCCAAAGGCTGTTGAAGCAATAACACGCGAAATAAAAAAGAGAGCAAAACAGCCTGTAATTATGAAATTATCACCGAATGTAGCCGATATATCTGTTATGGCAAAGGCAGCAGAAGCAGGAGGAGCAGATGCGCTTTCTATGATTAATACAATCACAGGTATGAAGATTGATATTAACAGAAGAAAATTTGTAATAGCAAATAAAACTGGTGGAATGTCTGGTCCTGCAATACATCCGGTTGCAGTAAGAATGGTATATCAGTCAGCTCAGGCAGTTAAAATTCCTATTATTGGAATGGGTGGTATTATGAATGCAGATGATGCAATAGAAATGATTCTTGCCGGAGCAACAGCGGTTGCCGTAGGTACAGCAAATTTTGTTGACCCAACAGCTACACAAAAGATTGTAGCTGGTATTGAGGATTACATGAGAAAATATAAGGTAAGTACAATTAGTGAACTTGTGGGGGCAGTTCATGAATAAATACTAAGAGAGAAGGTGAATGGATATGGCAGAAGAGAGTAGAATTTTATTAGAATCAGGAAATAATGAGCTTGAACTTCTTGAGTTTGAAGTAAATGGTCTGAGATACGGAATCAATGTAGCAAAGGTTGCAGAGATTATCCAGGGAAGAGAATTAACCGAATCGCCAGAATCACATCATGCTGTACGTGGAATGTTTTCATTACGAGAAAAGGTAGTATCTGTAATTGACTTAAATCGAGTTTTATTCAATAAAGATGTTGAATTAAATGAACGAAACATCTTCATTGTAACAAACTTCAATGAACTCGATATGGCATTTCTGGCTGAAAACGTAACATCGATAAGTCGCTATCGCTGGTCTGACATCAAAAAGCCGGATGGAATTATCAGCAATGTTGAGACTGGTGTAATTACAGGAATTGTAAACGATGGAAATCATTTAATTTGTATTTTAGACTTTGAAAAGATTGTAAGTGAGATAAATCCTGACTACAGATTAGACAGTCAAAAGATTGACGATTCACTTATGAATAAAAAGAAAGACCGTTATAGCTGGGGAGAAATAACAAATGCATCTCTAACCCAAAATAATAAATAGTACAACGCAAGATAGACACGAAAAAGAACTTCATTTGGGATAATACTCAAATGAAGTTCTTTTTCTGTGAGTTATTAAATTCAATAGCTATTTTTCCTGCATAAGAGCTTGAATCCGGGCCTTAAGTGACCAGTATTCCTGTCGAGGATTTCCAATGCTTCTGAGAACATATATATCAACTCCTTCGGTCTGGTCCTAAACACGGCTATATCTTTATAATATTCCAGAAACTTGGGATATTTCTGCACCAGACTGACAATATGCTCCGCGTCTGTGCAGCTAAAGAATGTAAGTCACGCATCAAGTTCTGTACTTATATTCTGACCCATAGAATTGAAGGCGTCAAGCGATATATATGTAATATGTGACAGACTTGCAAGCTTTAATCCACTACTATACGAAATCTGTCTTTCTTGAATATACTCATCAGGAAATTCATGGAATCCCTTCTTTTTGTAATTAAAATATTTACCCTTAGGGTATAAAAATAGAACCTTCTATAAGTAAAAAATAGAAAGAGTAAAAAGTCTAACTTGGAAAAATTTGACGAAATGAACTCTGCCATGAATTCAGACTTTATATAGTATTACATAAATTGAAAAAATTTTTTTGATTTCATTTTATAGTGCATTAGTACCCAATTTGTCCCTATTGGTATGGTACAATAGTAACATTAAAAAATGAAAAGGAGAATTTATATGAAAGCAAATTGTTTGAAAAAAGGCACTTGGAAGCGCTGGTTAAGTACAGCACTTACCGTGACAATGCTTGTAGGCGTGGGGATGCCTAATGAGGTATATGCTGAGGTAAATGATAGTGCTCCAGTACCTGATGGATATACAACAGATGAGAATGGATTAATGGCATATCGTTATACTTCTGAGGAGGCGTATGTTTATGATGGTGATGATGATGTGTTTGTTGATGGCATTGATATCATTGGTTATGTGGAAGGTAAATGGAGAGGTACAACATATGATAATAATGGAAATACAGTTATAATAAAAATAGATGATGAAATCATTCCTGTTAAGAAAATAGATGGTTCTAAACCAATAAAAGATGGGGTGGAGTTATATGTAAACGTGACGCCTTCTTTTGTATCTGATGGACAGTTGATTAAGCTTACATATACTGTAGAAAATAAAGGAAGCATTGCGGTTGATTACTCTATTGCAGGATTTGCAGATGCTGAATTCAATGATAATGATGATTGCCCAATTGTAAATGTTGGTGAAGTTAAAAATGGTAGTGCATTTGCTTTAAATGATATAGATGATGATAGTGATAAGACAATTAGCTTTGCTGTTTTTCCGCTCTCAGCATCAACTTCAAATTATCATCAATATTGGGCGTACCAGAATTATTTTGTAGATGGAATTAATGGTTATTGGTTATATGATGATGATGATGATAATGCGCTGGTAACTGAAAAAAATTTAAAGCAGGAAGGTCTTTATAATGAAAAGGAAGAATGTTTTGAAGATAGTGGTTATTCTTTCGCATGGAACAATCAGACACTAGGTGCGGGTGAGAGTAAGTCATATTCAGCATTATTTGGTGTAGGAGATTTGGAGAATCTTGAAGATGCTGCTGCTGAAGAATCTACACCAATACCAGACCCAACACCAGAGCCAACACCAGAGCCAACACCAACACCAGACCCAACACCAGAAGTGCATACACACACAATCGTTACAGATGCTGCAGTAGCACCAACCTGTACAGAGACAGGAAAGACAGAAGGAAAGCACTGCTCTGTATGTGGCGAGGTAATCACAGCACAGACAACTATTCCAGCAAAAGGACATGACTGGTCAGGACAATGGATAATAACAAAGCTTGCAACCACAATAGATGAGGGAAAGAAAGAGCTGGAATGCAAAAACGGATGCGGTCAGAAAAAACATGAAACAATTCCGGTCATCGGAACACAGGAAGACCCTGATGATGGAAAACTCGAGAAGGATGCACAGGTTGCGCCAGAAGCGCCGATAGAGGAAGTGACCCTCAATAACAAAAAATCAGAGCTTCTTAATGCTTCAGACATCTTTACTAAAGAAGAAAAAGAAGCTATTGAAGCTGGAGAGGAAGCAAGAGTCTGGATGGAAGTAAGCAAGACAGACGAAAGTAAGATAGCAGAAGACGACAAAGAAGAAATGACAAAAGCTGCAAAGACGGTAATGGGAGATAATCCTGTAATCACATATTTTGATGCAGACCTATTTAAGAAGGTTGGAAATGGAAAAGCTACACAGTTAAAAGAACCAGGAATTAACATTGATGTAACGATAAAAATACCATCAGACCTACTAAATAATTCCAGCACAATCGAGCGTGAATACAAGATTATAAGATTGCATATTGATGAAAAAACTGGAAATAGCATTGTAGATATACTAAGTGGAAACTTCGACAAAGCAACAGGCAATTTTACATTCCAGACAGACAAGTTCTCCACATACGCAATTGTATATACAGACAAGCCTGTCTCTGAGAATGCTACGCAGGACCACAACACTAATACTAATACAAACACAAATACAAACACGAATGCAATCCCGGAAAATGTAGCACCAACAAACAACAATAAATCAGTTGTAAGAGCCCCAAAAACAGGAGACACAAATACCACAACATTATGGACAATAATCCTAATGTTATCAGCAGGCGTAACAGTTGGAGCTTTCAAAAGAAGAAAAAATAATATTTAAACAAAAAAGAACTCCATTTGAGATTTTTCTCAAATGGAGTTTTTTATGTGTACTTATATTACTTCTTAAGAAGCTCTTCAAGACTTGAAAGAACGTCCTCCTCATTGAAAGGCTTGGTGATGAAAAGTCCGGCACCAATCTTTAAAGCCTCAATAAGCTTTTCCTTCTGACCGGCAGCAGTAATCATTGCAACCTTAGCACCAGAATCAAAAGCAATAATCTGGCGAAGTGCCTCAACACCATCCATAACAGGCATAGTTACATCAAGAGTAACAAGGTCAGGCTTTAACTCTTTATAAAGGTCGACACCTTCCTGACCATTAGCAGCTTCGCCAACAACCTCATATCCATTGTCAACAAGAAGCTTAATAAGAATCTTTCTAATAAGAGCAGAATCGTCAACTACAATAACCTTCGTAGCATCAGAACCTGAAGAAATAAGATCGTTCTTACCAACTGTAATTGTACGAGGCTTCTCACCAGGTGTAAAAGCTTCGTCAGTAGAAATAATCAGATCAATCTTTTTGCCCTCAATAACAATAGGCATCACATATGCAGTTCCTGAAATTTTCTGGTTAAGGAATACTCCTGGAGGTTCCATATCAATGTAAATTCCATTCTCGCTCATAGAAGAAGCAAAAAGTCCGTTATTCAAGTTAGAGAACTCGCAAACGGCATCGTAAATTTCATCACTTCCTGAAATTGTAACGCCTTTAGCATAAAGCTTTGCAAGAGAAGTAATTCCCTCTAATTCATCAACTGTAGAAAATCCAATATAAATCATGGAATCACCAACAGCTTTCTGGCCTGCTAACATAGCATAAGAATAGTCAGTAACTTTTTTCATTCTTTCAAAATAGAAATCCGTTGTAAGGAAACGAGTTATATTTCTCATTACAAGGCTTGCCATGTCTGTGATTTTTGTATCTCGTACAATAGCAAAAAGGGAAATGATTGAATCGATATCATCCTTTTTCAAAGCATTGAGCTCATCGTCAGTGAAGCCATTTTTCTTCTGGAATTCACTAAGATGTGCATCAATATCACTCATAGTAAGTCCTACTTCATCTGTAAGCATCTGAAAATATTTCATAGCAGCATCACCCTGTTTGATAAGGATTTCGCTAACCTGAGTATCTGTAAGATATCCCTTCTCCACTGCGATATCTCCAAATCTTCGGTCCTGTTGTGTCTGCTCATGATTGATTTCGTCAGCTTGCGCCTCAGTAAGAAGACCGTCAGCAACTGCAATAGTACCCATTCTAACTCGTATATTTTTCATTTGTTCAAGCAAGCTCTGTTGCTTGTCTGCAGTGATAACGGCCTGTTCAAGTAAATAATTACCAAAAAGTTGTGTAAACATCTCGACAGATACCTCCCAATTTTTAATCATGTATAGTACCATATTACCAAAATTGCATAAAATAAACAAGAGTTTTTCTACGCTTCTTAATTGAAATCAATATAATCTTATGATAGTATAAAAGTGATATTTTATAAGGTTTTAACTCATAGTTTTAGGAGGTATAGATAAATGGAAGCATATAAGTCAGAATTTATAGAGTTTATGGCTGTCCTGTTTTGAAGACTCTCCCAAACCTCGAAAAATGCCGTATTTACAAGGCTTACAGCACTTTTACAGAAATCGCAAAAGTATCGTAACTTATCGTAAAAGTGTGTAGTTTATCATAAAAAGTGTGTAGTAAAGTGTGTAGTACAAACGAATAGGAATCATCAGATGAGGATGATAAAAGTATAAGTCCATGTACTTGTAGAAATGCAGGTATGTGGGCTCTTTTTATTATCAAAAATTCAAATCGATTATGGAAGGAGAGTTAAGATTATGAGTAATGAAATTTCATTGTTTGAGAAGCTGGGAGGTACTTATACAGAGGTGGATGGTATTTTGTATCCGAATATCGGTATGGATGATACTGATACGAAATCCGATATGGATTTGGTTGTGACATCTACTGATATAGGGAAATACGGTCATCTGTGGATTTCTTATATGAAGGAAAACCACTCTGACAGGTATCGTCACCATGTCAGAATGGGACAGCTTCATATTAAGGCAAAGGAAGTGAATGAGGAGGCTTATGAGATGTTAGATAGGATTGTAGAGAAGTATCTGACAAAGCATAAGTCGGAGAATGCACATTCCACTATGGAAATATGGAAATTAAGAGAGCAGGCAAAACAGCTTGCGGAGGAGGTTATTTATGGAGAGATTGTTTACAAGTATCACTAATGCAGGTCAGACTGCAACACAGAACAAAAATAATATGCAGACCGGTTATTATGCCGGAGAAAGAGAGGATTTTATGAGAGAAAATTTATTTATGACTGAAACAACGATGGCGTCTGTTAAAATTGCACTGGATCACGGCTGGAGTTCCATTAAGGGAGAGCATACTTTTATGGAGACTTCTATAGTTCCGGTGGATTATGAACCTCTTACCAAGAACGGACTTTTGGAGTATAAGGGTAGAAAGTATATCGTAGGACAGGGCAGACTTGGAAAGCAGGCAACCAAGACAGAGAATGAGAAATATTTTCTGCTGACCCTTGCAGGGATTGCCAAGGAATTGCAGTATCAGGGTAAGACAGCGGCTTCCCATGTGGAATTATATGCAGGTGTACCTCTTACTCTGTTTGGTGCGGAGCGTAAGGAGTTCCGTGATTATCTGTGGCATAAGGAGCGTATTTCTTTTACCTTTGAGGGAGTGCATTATTCTTTCTTCATGGATAAGGTAAAGATTTATGCCCAGTGTTATGCAGCTATTGCGAACCGTATGGGAGACATGGACAGACTTCGCTGTGTGGACTTGGGTTCTTGGACCTTGGATATATTAAGCGTCCGTGACAGAATTCCCATGGATAAGGATGCCTGTACCTATGAGCTTGGACTGATTACCACCATTGAGCGTATCAAAAAGGATGCCCTTCCCAAGTTAAAGTGTGAAATTCCGGAGGATGACATTGTTGATGTTATCCGTGGAAAGCAGTCCAATGTAAATGCTGACTTTATCCCTTTTATCGAGAAGGGCTTACAGCAGTATGCAGACGAGGTGGAAGCGAAGCTTCGGGAGATTAAGGTGGATTTACTGCATGAGAATATTGTGTATGTGGGCGGTGGTGCCTGTGTGATGAAGCGTTTTGGCAGAACGCAGGGCAGAAACATCCAGTATGTAACGGATGTGAAAGCCAATGCCATCGGCTACCGTTATCTTGCAGAAAATCTGGGATAGGAGGCTCTTATGGGAAATGCAATATCTTTTCGGTTGAATCCGAAATCTGAAAATGACAGAAAAATTCTTGCGTGGCTGGAGGCGAAATCCAGCCAGCCGGGATATCTGAATCAGACAGAGCTTATCAAGCAGGCTTTGCTTTCTGCTATGGAAAGTGAGCAAAGGGGGATTCGGGAAAAGGAAATTACAGAATGGATGGAGCAGGCAATCAAAAGCATGGCAGAGGAATTTACTAAGGTGGTGCAGGAGTCCTCACAGAATGTGGCTAACAATATGTTTGCCGGAGTTCTGGGGGCAATGGCACAGCAGATGAATATGGGAGTTGTTCCTATGGCTCCGATGCAGATGGCTGGTGTGGTTCCTAATGGTATGGCGGTTGCTGTGCAGAATATGATGTCGAATAATATGCCAGCTACTGTAACAACTAATGTGCCGGAGCCAACAGTTCCCGATAATGAGCTTGCCGCAGATACTTCCAAAGCTATGGATAGTGCCACAAAAAATATGCTTGGAAGCTTGTTTGATATGGATGATGAGTAAGAAAATGAAATATCACAGTATGACGGACTGTCTTACAAAAAGGTGCCTTGTATGAGGAATACACCTTATCTGTAAGACAGTTCTTTTTATTTGGAAAAAGCTGTGATACGAAATTCTTACGAAGGCAGCCAAGCCTTTGGCAAAAAATAAAGTCTGCTTGCAGGCTTTATTTTTTTGACCATAAGGCGGAAGAAGGTGGGGCTTGGGGATGCTAAATCCCCAACAAGTTCCTGCCCGTGTATATACAGGGCGGAACTTGCTCTATTTTATGCGACGTATCCGGAGCCTATGCCGACTTAGGTCGGCACGCATCAGCGATAGGAAGATTTCTTATGGAAAATGATGCGAGGGCTTTCGCAGGATTTCTTATGAGGAATGTGATTAGCAGATTTCTGTAAGACAGGTGTATGACACATTTCCATATATTCGGCGAGCAGATATAACGAGCCGCAACAGACTTCTAAAGGAAATATCCGTGAGTGCAACGAACGTATTGGTGAGCGACCTTAGGGGAGCGAGGCTATGCACGGGAGGGGAGATGCAGAATTTGCATCGGGGAAAACCATCTGCCGTATCCGGCAGTTTAATTATTCAATTGGAATGGCAATTAACAATTTATATTTTGTAGGTACGAGGGAGCAGGTATTTATTGCCTGCTCCTTTGCGTATCAGAATGGAGAAATTTATGAGAAATACAGATAAAAAGAAAGAGAACATGGTTCTGATGTCCATGCGTATTTCGGCAGAGGATAAGGAACAGATTGAAGCAAAGGCGAGAAAGAGTGGACTTAGCACATCGGAATATATCAGGCGTTGTGCATTGGGAAGAAAGCTTCCCTGTTATGGCGATACCGGTCTGTTGAAGGAGTATTCCGTGCAACTGGGTAAGATTGGTTCTAACCTAAATCAAATAGCAAAGCACTTAAATGGTGGCGGTGATTTTTACAGCATTTATTATGAATTAAAGGAAGCCATAAGAGAACTGTTGGATTTAAAATTTAAAATACTTCCTACGCTGGAGGATGTTGCCTGTGGAAAGAAACACAGGCGTAAAAGAAATAAGGAGGGCGAAGAATAATGGCGATTTTAAAGCATATTTCAGTAAAGAACAGATTCTATTCCACGGCGGTGGAGTATCTCACCTGCCAGTTTGATGAATATACCAATAAGCCCATATTGGATGAAAAAGGCAGAATACAGGAGCGCGAGAATTATCTGATATCAGGTGTAAACTGTGATGTGGATAGCTTTGGTGCGGAATGTATCGAGGTCAATCGTCTGTATGGCAAGAATAATTCCGTAAAGGATGTAAAGGCACATCACTATATCATCAGCTTTGAGCCAAATGATCCCATTACCATGGAGCAGGCATTGGAATTTGGTAAGCAGTGGTTGGAGGTGTTTGCACCGGGGCATCAGGCAGTAGTGGCAGTGCATCCCGACGGTCATAATGGCAGTCAGAATATGCACGTTCACATGGTTATCAATTCCGTCAGAAAGTATGCCGGAAAGCAGAGCAGGTGGCATGAGAAGCCTTGCGAGTGGAAGCAGGGCTGTAAGCACAAGAGCACCGGGAAGATGATGTTTCATGCGAAGAAGTGGGTAATGGAGAAGTGTATTCGTTTGGGCTTTGGGCAGGTGGATTTACTAGCTAAGAAGCATACGGATAATTACTGGGTGGAAAAGCGTCTGATGAATCAAAATGCCAAGGATGGTGTGGGCATTACTTCCAACCGAGAACTGATTCGGGATACCATAGACAAGCTGTTGCCTTTCGTGGATTCTTTAGAGCAGTTGGTGGAATGTCTGCAATTTATGTATAACTGGAAGATTCGTGTTACGAATAAAACAGTGACATTTTCCACGTCGGATATGAAGCAGGGTATTCGAGGAAATAAGTTGGGAGAAGGTTATGGAAAAGCAGAGCTTGTAGAACGAATTACCAAGGTTGTGGCAGAGCGTAATGCAGAAAAGGAAGCCCGTAGAATTGCAGAGGAAAAAGCAAGAGTGAAAGCTGTGGCACTTGCCCGTGAAGAAGCTGCAAGGAAGCAAAAACAGCTACAGGAAGAACGGAAACAGAGAGAACTTCTTGCACGGAAAAGAAAACTGGTATTTGACAGAAATCGTATTTGGCAGGAATACTGTGGCGAAGAACTTGCAAGAGAGGATTGGAATAAAGATTATGTGGATTATCTGCAATCACAGTTTATAAATGCAAATGATGCAGCTGGATTCACAGAAGAAGAGCTTACCACTCCGATTATGACCAGGGAAGAATTTGAGGGACAGCAGGCAGTAAAACTGCATCGTGAAAAAGCTTCCAGAGCAGGAGCACTTTGGGATGATGCATTAAAAGGGATTTCCAGTGCTACCCATAAATGGAAGTGGGAGTATATGGATTATCTGGAAGGTATCAAATACAGAGATACAGCAGATGTAACTTTGGAGGAGGCAAAGGAAGAGGTTATGTCGTATGAGGAATTTGCGGAATTAAGGGAGAAAGAAAAAGAGATACAGGAGCTGATTTCTGAGACTGTAGAGATTCAGACTGATTCAGTAGATGAGCCACAGACTACTGTAGTATCAGAAGAAGCAGAGACTGATATTTTTGAAATAGAAAAAACAGTACTAGAAGATGTAGTGATTGTTCATGAGGTAATTGATTATACCAGGCTGTCTATCGAAGAGCGTGCTTCACTTTTGCCTGCGCCTACAGATGATTATACAACAGAATATAATGCTTACTGTCAGCGTATGGGATATACGGCAGAAAAGATGAAGAGCATCTGTTATAAGATGACTATATATGATGAATTTATGGAGGAATATCAGTATCGTAGGAAGTATTATGGCGTAAGGGATGATTCTAGGAGTGTAGCTGTTTCTGAAAAGAATAGGGGAACAAGGTAATAACTCGGTAAGGAGAAGTGTGTTGTTGATTTAATGGCGAACTGATATATATTGACAGTTCGCCCAATGCTACAAAAGTCTAAAAAATACAAGTAGAACACAACCTGATTTCATGGTATAATGAGGGCAAAAATTTTTGATTTCTCTTATGATAGAAAAGAAAAACATGTAGTATAATGTTAAAGACTGTACGAAATATAAAATCTAAAAAAGGAATGATACCACTTGAATAATAAAT
>JAXJTU010000121.1:0-8947 GCA_036309425.1 Agathobacter sp. | reverse complement strand
TCTTCTCCTCTTTCTTCTTCTCTTTCGATTTGTAGCCATAAAAATTATCCTTTATTCTTGTGAATAAACATCCATGCCTGTGAATAATCATCACGCTGTTTGTCATTCATCTGTGTGTATTTGGAAAATTCCAAATTTGTAAGTTTCATTTGCCCATTGCCACATTTGTGGCACTCCACATCCTTTCTTCTTGAAACAAGGCGGAGCCATCCACATTCCTGGCATATGTATATTTTCATCATCTAAACAATTACTCGAATGATTTCATAACTGCTGCTGAAAGTGCAGAAAGTTTTGCCTCAGCATCATCCAAGGACTCTCCTTTAACGCCAAAATAGAATTTAATCTTAGGCTCTGTTCCTGAAGGACGAACACAGCACCAAGCGTTATCGTTAAGTTCATAATATAAAACATTTGAGCTAGGAAGACCTGTTGGAGTTACCTGGCCTGTTGTCATATCTTTTCTTGTGTCATTCTTGTAATCACGAACTGCAAGTACAGTATAGTCACCAAACTTCTCTGGCACATTTTCTCTTGCAGATGACATGATTGAGTTAATCTGTGCAGCACCATAGATACCCTTAAGAGTAAGAGTAGAAATACCCTCACGGTAGTATCCGTACTTCTCGTACATATCAATCATTCCATCCCATAAAGTCTTACCCTGAGACTTATAGAATGCTGCAACCTCACAAAGCATACAAACTGCTGCTGGTGCATCCTTATCTCTTGCATATGTTCCTGGAAGACATCCATAGCTTTCTTCCATTCCAAATACATAGTTATTGCATCCTGTCTTCTCAAATTTAAGCATCTGTTCTCCGATATACTTAAATCCTGTAAGGACTTCAATATGCTTAGCTCCATATGCTGCTGCAATAGCTTTTCCCATATCGGTTGAAACGATAGACTCAACAAATGCTGGATTTTCCGGTAATGTTCCATTAGCACTCTTCTGGCTGAAAATATATTCTCCGATAAGCATTGCTGACATATTACCAGTAAATGTTACATACTCACCTGACTTTGTATCCTTGCAGTATACGCCCAGACGGTCTGCATCCGGATCAGTAGCAAGTACAATATCTGCATCCTCTTCCTTTGCAAGTTTTAACGCAAGCTCCCATGCATCCGGATTCTCTGGATTTGGATATGGGCATGTAGGGAAGTTTCCATCAGGAATAGCCTGACTTGGCTCGATGATAACATTCTCAAAGCCCATGTCTTTTAACACTCTTTGTACCGGACGAAGTCCTGAACCATGAAGTGGTGTGTAAACAATCTTAATATCCTTTGCCATCTCCTTGATGATTTCCGGATGAATTGAGAGCTTACGAAGCTCAGCAAAATATCCTTCTTCTACTTCATCAGAGATAACATTATATAAGCCAGCAGCGATAGCCGCGTCTTTATCCATTGTCTTAACCTGGTCAAATGAAGTAACCTTTGCAACTTCATCCATGATATTTGTATCATGAGGAGGAGTTACCTGTGCACCATCCTCCCAGTAAACTTTGTATCCGTTATACTCGCGTGGGTTATGACTTGCAGTAATAACAACACCTGCGATTGTGCCTAAAGCTCTAACAGCATATGAAAGCTCTGGAACTGGTGCAAGCTGTGGGAATACATATGTCCTGATTCCATTTGCTGCAAGACATAAAGCTGTAGCATCTGTAAACTCATCATGCATGTTTCTTGAATCATGAGCAATTGCAACACCTCTTTTAACTGCATCCTCTCCCTGTGATAAAATATAGTTAGCAAGTCCCTGTGTTGCCTGGCGAACAGTGTAAATATTCATTCTGTTAGTTCCTGCTCCGATTACTCCACGAAGTCCTGCTGTACCAAACTCAAGAGTACGATAAAAACGATCTTCTATCTCCTTCTCATCACCTTCAATTGCCTTAAGTTCGGCCTTTGTATCTTCATCAAAATAAGCATCTGTACACCATTTCTGGTATTCTGCTCTATAGTCCATTTATTAAACCTCCTTAATAGTAAGCCTATTATCTTATCCATTCTAGCATAAAATTACAAATATTTAAAGTTTTACTTCCTTAATATTTTGTTAAAAACAAATTCTCTTAATCCAATCGGAATGATACACACTATAAACTGAACAAAAACAGTCAAATAGTAATCCCAATGACTTATTGTACCTGTTTTCAAAATAAGCTTTCGACCATTTTTGTACTTTCTATAATAATCCAATCCTCCCCTTCGTTCCATCAACCCATCACTTGTCCTCGCATACACAAAAACATCTTGATGATTCCTCATATTCATATGCCTCTTTATCATCTTTGCCCACAGCAAAGAATCTTCCATTAATAGGCAATGTTCATAATTTCCCGCCGCAAGCACGCTCGCCCTCTTAAACATAACAGTCATATGATTAAACGCATCTCGTTTTCTTTGATATCTATATATCTGTTTCTGTTCTGTCGGAACAATTCTTTTCCCTGTGATATTTCTTACATCACCGCTAAATTCTTCAATCTGTCCACCAGCCAACTCGAGTTGCGGATTATCTTCAAACATTTTAAGTTGCTTTTCAAATCTATCCTCAGCACAAATATCATCGGTATCCATCCTTGCAATCAAGTCATATTTACAGGCTTTTACACCTTTTGCAAGAGAAAGACCCAGTCCAATATTTTCTTTATTTATTACTATTGTCAGAGTATCCCCCAACCGGGTTTTGTATTTGTCAATTACTTCATACAGCTCATCTGTAAGCTTCCCATCTTCTACAAGGACTATCTCTGCCGGCTGTACAGACTGTTTAAGTATACTTTCCATACATTCGCAGAAATTCTGTGGTTTTTCCTTGTGATAAATGGACATTAAAACACTAAATTCTTTAATCATTTTATAACTCCAAGTACAGTATCTATACAAATTTTTAAATCATTCATAAATGAGAATTCTCTCAAATATTTAAGATTGTACTTCATCTTTCCCGGCAAAACCTCATGGACATAGGTATAATCAACATCCTCACACGCTTCAAGAAGCTTGTCTTCATCTTTGTACTCGATACTTGCAGTACTTGTTATTCCTGCCGGTAATAACAATGTCGCCATCATTGCCGGGGTGTACTCCTTGACATACTTTTCCACCTCTGGTCTTGTTCCCACGAAAGTCATATCACCTGATAAGACATTAAAAAGTTGCGGAATCTCATCCAAACGATATTTTCTGATTATTTTCCCAACCCTGGTAATTCTGGAGTCTCCCCCAACTGTAACTGCAGAGCCAATCTTTGGCGCTTCATTTACCATGGTCCTGAATTTAAAAATTTTAAATGTTCTGCCATATTGGGTAATTCTCTCCTGCCTGAAAAAAACAGGGCCCTTACTATCAGCTTTAATCCATATAGCCAGGATAAGCATTAGTGGCCAGAGGAAAAAAAGTAAAATAATTGACATTACCACGTCAAAAATTCTCTTTAATCGCAAGCTTTTTTTCTTCTTTATCAGAGCTTTATAATATTTTTTTACTTTTTCATTTTGCATGTAATCCGGAAGGTTTTCCCATTTTTTTAATTCCATACCAATTTACATTCCTATTTTATTTGTTATGACTTTTCAAAATTTTTGTAAAATTTTCAATTATATAATCTACATCTTCATCAGATAATTTTGTGTTGAGTGGAAGTGTTATCTCACACTCATACTGGCCAAATGCATTCGGATAATCAGCTATATCAAAGCCAAGTTCCTTGTAAGCGCTCATCATCGGCAGCGGCTTATAATGTACATTTGTTGCAATTCCCTGCTCAGCCATTTTAATTATCAGCTCGTTTCTTTCTGACTCACTAATACCTGGAATTCTAAGAAGATATAAATGACCGCTTGATGTATGCTGGTCGTTGTAGTGTTCTATCACATCACATCCTAATGGTTTAAATGCGTCATCATATTTTTGAATTATTTCTCTTCTTCTTGCAAGTAGTGATGGATAACGTTCGAGCTGTACTAGTCCTATTGCCGCCATCACATCAGTCATATTACACTTGTATGCCGGTGATACAATATCGTATTCCCATGCCCCAAGCTGGGTTTTCTTTAATGCATCCTTTGACTGGCCATGCAATGACAAAAGCATAAACTGATGATAAATTTCATCATCTTTCATACCCTCAATTGGTCTCCAGGTAAGTGCGCCGCCTTCTGCTGTTGTTAAATTTTTAACTGCATGGAATGAAAAACTCGTAAAATCAGCAAGGTTTCCTGCCATTTTATTTTCTCCATCTATTTTTGCTGAGGCTCCAAATCCATGCGCACTGTCTGCCACAATGATTATTCTTCCAAAACGCTTTTGAATATCATTTTGTGGTTTAAACATAGATTTCTTTTCTTCTACAATTTTATAAATAGCCTGGTAATCGCATGGCACACCTGCAATATCTACCGGGATGATAACCTTAGTATTCTCTGTTATGGCGGCCTTTAAACTGTCCATATCAAATTCATACGAATCTTTTGCTGTATCAACAAGTTTTATTGTTGCCCCAACATGAATAGCAGGACTTGCTGAAGCCGTATAGGTGTATGCACTTGTGATAACTTCATCACCAGGACCTATGCCAAGGAATCTGAGAACAGACTCAAGACACGCAGTTGCCGAATTAAGACATACGGCTTTATTTACACCTGTATACTCAGCAATTTTCTCTTCGAAAAGTTTAGTCTTTGGTCCGGTAGTAATCCATCCACATCGCAAACATTCTGCGACGAGATTTATCTCCTCTTCCGTTATGTCGGGTGGTGAAAATGATATATTTCTTTTCTCCATATTATGCTCCAATACTATTTTTAAAGTTCCGGATGATACGTTTTTACAATACCAGCAACTATCTGCTTGATGTCTTCGCTTTCTGACTTACATGCTTTTTCAAGTTCTGATAACTGTTTTACAAAAAGCTCATCATCCATTTCTATAGGTTCTCCTATATGAATGAGTTTATTTGGTGTTTCTTTAAGCCCCTCCTCACTCATAAGCATCTCTTCATATAGCTTTTCTCCTGGTCTTAGTCCAGTATACTTAATTTTTATGTCTACATCAGGCTCATATCCTGATAAACGAATTAAGTTTCTTGCCATGTCGTCAATCTTTACCGGATCTCCCATATCGAGAACAAATATTTCTCCTCCCTTTGCATATAGTCCTGCCTGAAGGACAAGTGCTACAGCTTCCGGGATTGTCATAAAGTATCTGATTATTCTAGGGTCCGTAACTGTTACAGGGCCGCCCTCTTCAATCTGCTTTTTAAAAAGAGGAATAACGCTTCCGTTACTTCCTAATACATTTCCGAATCTTACTGCAACGAAATCTGTATCAGTCTTACGGTTCATCATCTGAATTACCATCTCACAGAGACGTTTTGATGCACCCATGATATTTGTAGGGTTTACCGCCTTATCAGTTGAAATAAGAACAAACTTCTTTACCCCAAATTCAGCTGCTGTTTTTGAAAGCTTGTATGTTCCGAAAACATTATTTTTAATTGCTTCATTCGGACTTTCTTCCATGAGTGGTACATGTTTGTGCGCTGCTGCATGGTAAATAATATCTGGCTTGTACATCTTAAAAATACTCTCAAGCCTGTTAGTATTTCGTACTGAACCTATTAATGTTTCAAAATGAACATTTGGATACTTTCTCTTTAATTCCTGCTGAATCTCATATGCGTTATTCTCATATATATCAAAAATGAGAAGCATCTTAGGATTTTCTCTTGCAATCTGGCGGCAAAGCTCTGAACCTATCGAACCACCACCACCTGTTACCATGACAACCTTTCCTTCGATGAAGGAATGAATCTGGTCGTTATCTACCACAACCTCATCCCTTCCCAAAAGGTCTTCTATGCTTACAGGTCTAAGATTTGATACAGACACTTTTCCATCAACCATCTGGTATATTCCCGGAATAACCTGCACCTGACATCCTGTATCCTTACAGATATTAAGAATTTCTTTCCTGTCTTTTCCCGCTGTTGTTGGTACTGCGTAAATTATCTTATTGATATTATATTTAATGACCATCTCAGGAATATCGAATCTATTACCAACGATTGGTATACCATCTAAGAATCTGCCTTTTTTGGCCGGATTATCATCAATTATACAACATGCTTTGGCCGATAAATGCGAGCTCATAATAAGTTCTCTAATAAGAAGCTGGCCTGCATTACCTGCACCAATAACCATAACTCGTTCCTCTGCCAGGCTGTTGCTTTTCTGCTCAAACATCTTCTGTCCTGTTCTGATAAGTCTGTATGCAAAGCGGCTAGAAGTAGTAAGTGCAAAACTAACCATCCAGCCAATTATCCAGAACGCATATGGCATCTTAGCCTCAAGTTTCCACTGGAATAAACATGAGACAGGAATCAAAACAATAAATGAAATAATTATTCTTAAAAACTCACTTATACTTGCAAATCGCCAAATGCTGTGATACAGCCTGCAAATATAAAAAATCATCAAAGTAATCACTATATACACTGGCATAACGTATAAATAATTATCCAGGTATTCCATAGGGATACGGCTGTACACAAACTCAAATCTAATCATAAGTGCAAAGAAAAAAGCACTTGCAACACAGCAGATATCCACAAAGGCAAGCATAAGCGCTCTTACAATCCACTGCTTGTCATTACCCATGTAGTTTTCAGGTAAATCGTTCCTGATTTTCTTATTTCGTTTTTTCTCGTTTTCTATTTTTTTATCCATTAATATACCTCTCAAAAAAACTCTTATATGATATAATACCATAAGTTAGATTTATCTTCTATATTTTTTATGCACTCTTGGAGGTACTTAATTGGCAAAGTTAGAAGGATATTATTCATCGGGCGAATTTGCGAAGATGGCGCATGTTTCAGTTCGAACCATCAGATTTTATGATAAACAAAACATTTTAAAGCCTTCATTCGTTGACAAAAACGGAAGTCGTTTCTATACTGACTCGGACCTTGCCAGGTTACAGCAGATAGTTCTTCTGAAATATCTTGGTTTTTCACTTGACGATATCGCAGAGATGACAATTGATGACAGCGATTATCATTTTATGCTCGCTTCATTAAAATTACAAAAGAAAATGATTGAGGATAAAATTGAACAGATGCAGCTTGTCGAAAAAGCAATTGAAGAAACAGCCAGTAAAATTGAGAGTAAAAAGAAAATCGACTGGAGCCAGATGCTTGAAATTATTCATCTTGCCAACATGGAAAATTCGCTTAAGACACAGTATCAGAATACATCTAATATTGCAGCCCGAATCCAGCTTCATAAAAAGTATTCTATCAACAGGCAGGGCTGGTTTCCGTGGATTTATCAACAATTGGAAAATTGTTGTGAACTTGACCATGGGAAAAAACAAATTTTGGAGATAGGATGTGGAAGCGGAGCTCTCTGGCATGAAAATATTGACAAAATTCCTGCTAATATAGGCATCACATTATCTGACATTTCAGAAGGTATGGTTCGTGATATAAAACGAAGTTTTGATAATGATAAGCGCTTTGAATTCAATTCGTTTGACTGTCATAAGATACCTTATGACGATCAAAGTTTTGATGTTGTCATTGCCAATCATGTACTTTTTTATTGCTATGATGTTTCCAAAGTATGTCAGGAAATCAGACGCGTTTTAAAAAAAGAAAAAGGGATATTTATTTGCAGCACATATGGAAGTTCACATATGCAGGAAATCACACAGCTTGTTCAGCAGTTTGATAATCGCATTGTTTTGTCTGGTGAGAAACTGTACGAGAAATTTGGATTAGATAATGGTGAGACAATATTGTCGCAATGTTTTAACTTTGTTGAGAGGATAGATTACGATGATGAGATTGTAATCAGTAACGCAGTCCCCCTAATTGAGTACATTTTGTCCTGCCACGGAAATCAGAACCAATACATTTTAGACCGATATAACGATTTCAAGGACTTTGTTGAGAAAACCGTTAAAGACAATTTCCACATAACAAAGTCCGCTGGAATTTTCATTTGCAAAGTATAATGCGAAAGGTTGTGTTACTTACTTTTTCTTTTAGTCAGTAACACACCTGCGACAACCGCAGTAAATGGTGCAACAGTTACCAGTCCAAAGCTTCCCACCACTGTATCAAGAATTTCGGCAGCTACATATTTGTAATTTAATATATGATCTACAGGTGTACCTTGCGCCATAAAAACCATTAAAAGTGCAATATATCCACCTGAATATGCCAGTAGCAGAGTTGTTGTCATGGTCCCCATCGCCGCACGACCAACTCTCAAACCTGATAGTATTGCTTCATATGCTCTGATAGTTGGTTTCTTCTGAACAACTTCCCATACCGCAGATGTTATATCTACCGACAAATCCATCATCGCCCCGGATGCCCCAATAAATATTCCACTCATAAAAATAGCAGTCAAATCAAGACTTTGATATCCACTATATAATAAAGACTCAGCATTTTGCATTACCGCTCCATGAATCTTAAACAAATCTGTAAACCAGATTCCAAGAATACATGTTGTCACAACCCCAAGTAATGAACCAAGTGAAGCCGATAAAGTCCTTTTATCAAAACCATATACAAAGAAAATAATAACCACTGTTAACACAAATGTGATTATCACTCCTGTCCACACTGGTGAAAAGCCTTTTAAATAACACGGAATCAGAACCTTCCAAATTGTCAAAACAGTAATTGCAAATGACAGAATAGCCTGGAAACCATTTTTACCCGCGAAAACAATCAATAATATTGCAAAAACCCCCAGGAGAATCACTTCTTTGTCCAATCGATAATGGTCTGACATTACTACTGATTTTATCTCTTTGTCTTTATAGCTAATTGTCAAAAGTGCTCTGTCACCTTCTTTGTATATTTTATCTTTCTCTAATGAGCCGCTCAGAAAATTAACACCCTCTAATGTTT
>JAXJTU010000120.1:0-1613 GCA_036309425.1 Agathobacter sp. | reverse complement strand
TTCCATACATCCTTGCAGATGATCCTGAAATTTCTTCAAAAGATGCTTTCAAGAAAGCAAAAGAGATGATGAATGGCAACAAATGGAGACTCTTTAAGCTTGAATTCTCATTTATCGGTTGGACACTTCTTTGTTTTTTAACACTTGGTATAGGAACATTCTTCCTCATCCCTTATGTAAATGCTGCAGCTGCAGAATTTTATGTAGAATTAAAAAATAACTAAAAATATTTAAAAGGAGATTATTACAATGACTATTGAAAAGAAAATTAACGGAGAAGCATTAACCCTTATCGTATCAGGAAGACTTGATACACAGACAGCACCGGAGCTTGAAAAAGAACTTGACAGCGTTCTTGCAGATATCAAGGAACTCACCTTTGATTTTGCAAACCTTGAGTATGTTTCATCTGCAGGACTTCGTGTAATTTTAAAAGCTCAGAAAGCAATGAACGCACAGGGCAGCATGAAGCTCACAGGTGTTAATGACAGCATTATGGAAGTTTTTGATATTACAGGTTTCCTCGATATTCTTACAATCGAATAAGAACGAAGACAATCTTATAAGGAGATGAAAATATGGCACTGAATTTAATAATGTCTGCATCATATAATGCACTTCTTGCCATTCTTCTCTACATACTTGACAAAAAAACAGCGTTTTCAAAAACGCCTTATAAGCTCAAGCAGTTTATTATAGGTGTTCTCTTCGGTCTTATGGCGATTTTTGCAACAACTACCATTGGCGGTTTTGATATTGGCGATGGAACTATAATGAACGTGAGAGATGCCGCGCCCCTTTGTGCAGGTCTTATCTTTGGTGCTCCGGCAGGTATCATTGCAGGTCTCATAGGCGGTATATACCGCTTTGTGGCAGTGTATTTTGAACTTGCCGGAACATATACGCAGATTGCCTGCAGTGTATCAACAATCCTTGCCGGATTTATTGCTGCAATCTTAAGAAATTATATGTTTGACAATAAAAAACCAACTTGGTTGTATGGCTTGGGTATAGGTATGGTAACGGAAGTTCTCCATATGCTGATGATATTCTTTACCAATATGGATGATGCGGTAAATGCGTTTGAGTTTGTAAAGATATGTACATTGCCTATGGTAATCGGTAACGGATTGGCTGTTGGAATTGCGGTTTTTGTAGTATCTTTAATTGGCAGAGAAAGACTTAGCTCAAAAAAAGAACAAAAGCAGATTTCGCAGACATTTCAAAGCTGGCTTTTAATCTGTATAGTAATTGCTTTTGTTGCCACAAGCTCATTTTCTTCTGTATTGCAGACAGGTATGAGTGAGGTTCAGACAAATAAAACCATTGAAATGAGCCTTTCTGATGTTTATCAGGACATCCTGGATGAGTCAAACAGTAATCTGCTAAAAAAGACTGAAAGCATAAAAGAAGAATACTTAGGTGGCGCAACCCTTTTATCACTTGCTTCAAAATATAATGTCATTGAAGTCAATATCATTGATGAAAACGGTATAATTATTGATTCCAATGTGGAAGAGTATATCGGCTATGATATGGCAAGCGGAGAACAGTCAAACGAATTTGTAACTGCACTGTTAAAAGGCAGCGAGTCACAGTATATTCAGGATTAC
>JAXJTU010000119.1:0-1929 GCA_036309425.1 Agathobacter sp. | reverse complement strand
CGCCTTTATTATAGCACATGATGGGTAGCTGAAACTAAAAAGAATAGTTTTCTAAGCTCATGACTTATGCTAAAATTCTAATATCTAATTACTAATTTTTCAAACATAACAATTTCGGATTTTACGATACTAAGGAAAGGATAAAAAATGTACTGCATAGATGTATTTGATAATGGAATAAATATAAATGGTCACCCTCTTACATTTCCACTTTCTTATGATGAAATTAAGACTGTACTTGGAGAAGCAAGACTATATCACTATGGAACTAATGGTGATTATATTTCATATGTTTACGATGAACTTGGGATTAGTTTTGAAGGATCAACCTATTACCTGAATAATCTGAAAAAGAAAAAAGCATATAAGGATAAAGAACATACTATTATTGGCTTGACTTTGTATGTTAGTGGTAAAAATATATATGAATCTTTCCTTGATACAATGCCAGAAAAATGCTATTTAGGTAATCTTACTTTCTTCGGACAAAAAATCAATCAGAATAAAATGTGGAAATCACCGCTTGGATATGGATATTCACCAGTATATGAGTGAAAATGACCTTTTCTTAAAGGATGTAAACCTTGAATTTAAACCAGAGAGACCAAAAAGTAACGAGAACTACAATATAGTTGTTCCGGATGAGGAGTGCCTGGTTTTTGATACATTTAATTTTAAGCTTGCTGTCATTAATGAGCTTATGTATAACCAGGAAGTATTGAAACCATATTTTGACATCTATGATTATATGGCATTTAAGAAAGCACACTGGAATCTTGAGACATCCAAAAATAGAAAATAGACATTTTTATTTTATTTGATATAATAATGATATAATTATATCAAAGGAGAAATTTTTATGATTATAAAAGCATCGACTGCACTCAGAAATAGTTTTCCAGAAATTTCAGAGCTTGCAAAAGAAACAATGGAACCTATATATATTACCAAGAATGGAGAAGGCGATGGAATATATATGAATATTGAAGCGTATGAACGAAGGGAGCAGATACTTGAATTAAGAGAAAAAGTTCTCCAGGCAGAAGCGGAAAGAGTTAACGGAGCGAAAACATTATCCGTTTCAGAAGCTCGCAAGGCATTAGAGGAGCGTCGTGCATATGTATAAAGTAGAAATTCTTCCGACTGCCTGGGAAGATTTAAAAAATATTGAAGATTGGTATAGACTAAATTTTGATAATGACATCGCCGAAAAGGTTAGTAATAATATTCTAGATGTTATAGAACGATTAGAAACTTTTCCTGATTCTGGAGTACTCACACCAGACCCATGGCTCAATAAACTAGGGTATAGAATGGTAATTTGTAAACATCATGTTGCAATTTTCAGATTTATTGACAACACAATTTTCATTTATACTGTTGCAGATACAAGAAGAGAATATACAAAATTGTTTAAAAAAGATTTTGAACTATAGTCTTATAATTTTACAATACCATCGCTAAGGTTTCCTCACAAATTAAAACACAGCCAAGTAATAACTTGGCTGTGCAATATGCTAAAAGTTAACAGGTCCCCCTAAGAGCCCCACTAATCACACCACTCTTCTATTACGCAGGTGTGTTTCTTTTTGTCTTCACCATCAGCATCATAATTTACGCCTACTAATAATATTTTGTCACTATATCCTGATAATGCGTCCTGGTATCTGCGTTCCTTAATCTGATTAATTGCCGAATCCGCTGGCTGATTATATTTTAGTTCTACAACCATTGCCGGTCTGTTTCCTGCATTTGCGCTTGGGATAAATACCATGTCTGCAATCAGTATTAATGGGCTAAAGAGTGAAATTGGTAGTACAATAAAGACTCTTTATAACTCAAACCTTGTTGAAATGGTTGAATCATATAATGGACATTCATACTTACTCATTATATCGATTATTTTATTCATTTCATCAAATATAACGT
>JAXJTU010000118.1:0-2736 GCA_036309425.1 Agathobacter sp. | reverse complement strand
GTATCACGGACCTGTAACAATTGATGGAGAAGGAGGACTTGTTGATAATGTACTTTCTCTAAATTTAAGGATACAGAGCGTTATTGAAACATCGGATAAATTCTACGGATATTTTGTGAGCAACATCATGCTGGTTGCAAACAAAAAATAATCTTTGAATCAGGAAACTACCGGGAAATTGCAGTGATTCGCAGTTTATCGGTAGCAATAAAGCCAGTTAAACTTGGTAAAAGGCTGTCTGAAATTGACCGATTCTTCGCGGCAGGGATATTAAGCGGTATGGATATGAGTGGGCAGAGCTCTATCTTATTGCGACATTCCCAGCTCGTCACTACGTAGAAGATGATCAGAGCTTTTTCGAAAACATTGAGTCGAAAACGGTATTCATTGATTTGTGGAGCGGTCGGCCATTGTGGAAGTATTACAAAACACGTTACGTTATTTCTTAAAAATAAAGTCTATGAAACGAATACTCGTAATTCTAATTGCAATCATTTGCTTTAATGGATGCGATAAAGAGAGAATGATTATTGATTGGGCCCCTATTACATTTAAAATTCAAGTGCAAGATTCACAAGGCAATGATATGCTTGACCCAGCCAACAATAATACTTGGCTGATTGGTACATAGATATCATTCAGAAATTACAGTGAGGTAATAGATAAGAACGACATTTCCCCTGTCACTAAAGCCATAATGCCTATATATGGAGGGGCAAGAGTTGAAAAAGATTCAGATTGTTATTATATAGCATTTGGCCAATTTCACAGGGAAGATAATGATACAGAGCAGATGACAATTAAATGGCCCGATGGTTGCATAAGCGAGGTCACCTATAAGTGTAAATTAATCGAGTCAAAGCTAGAAGTAAAAGAATCATTTGAACTGAATGGCAAAAAATGCTCTAACCCTATTGTTATAGTCAAGTAAATTCCAATTTATGCGTCACGAGTACCATAATGTGAGTATCTTAGATAAGAGACCATTGAGTAGCCATCATATAATTAAATTTGAAGACTATGAAACGCATTATTACTTTCATACTGGCAATCATAGGAAGTGTCAGTATCTACGCCCAAGAAAAGAGCACACTAACTGATGCTCTTAAGTACATCGAGGACGGAAGATTCATTGTGATTGTGGAAGAAACCACGGATATCAAGACACAAAGCAATCGTACAATGCATTCCACAAGGGTTGAAGTCAAAGGAGATGTAGGTTCTATGATCTGGGGCAGTAGTGATAAAATCATCAGCAACAATCACTGGAATGATAACGCAATTGACAAGCAGGCGAAAGTGACAACATCACGCAAGAAGCCTTCTTCTATTGCAATCGAGATTGACAACGCATTTAACAGAGGGTATAGAATCGAATGTAATATCGATACAGATGGAAAATGCAGTGGAATGATCTATTATTACAACGAAGTGTTCTGCACATATAAAGGCAGGGTGGTAGAATTATACAACTAAATTCGAATTTATGCCTCTTTTATCGGATTAAAACAGGAATAAATATGCTACGACTCGTTATGAAAAAAATTACCCTTATTCTTTTATTTATTGCCATCATTACATCGTGTCAGGTCCCTATCGGAGGTAACGCGATCCAAGTATCAGGTAAAAATTTTACAGTTGCTAGCACTGGAGGTGATGTTGATATTACAACTGACGGTGCAGCCGAATGTACGCTAACTGAACCAGACAAACAAACTAGTGATTTTGTTAGATTGCACCTGTTTGAGGCTCAGCCTGTGACTCATACTGGAACTTGGTAGTCGTTTGAGTCTAGAAACGATGGTAAAGAATTGCACCTTAAGTTTGAGGAAAATTCCACATCTAACGATAGAATCCTATATATGAGTTTAACAGAAGCAGATGAGTACGCACGAATAACCATCACACAAAACGGAAGCAAATAGAATAATAGTTAAATTCCAATTTATCTGCGAGATACAAGCCTGGTCATTTGTGCCGGGCTTTTTTTAGATCAAAAAATAAATACATAGCTTTTTAGTTAACATAATAAAACCGCAGTTGTGACATACGGTAATCTTTAACTTTACAGTAACAAGTGTCAAATCGAGCATGGAGATATCTGGGTTGCACCCTTTGTGCGAACGGTTACCTCCCCTTTCTGAAAAATCGGTTATACAATTTACATTATGTTAACTAGAGGTATAAAATGTTTTAATTTGTCGTATAATTTTGATACTTTTGCACTACTCTGTGCGAATGCAGAGTCAAAAAGAAGACATATGGCAAGAAAGAAACAGGATATCATCCTAGAAAACGTTGTAATTGAATCAGTTGCAGCTGAAGGTAAAGCAATCGCAAGAATTGACGGAACAGTTCTTTTTGTACAGTTCGCTGTACCTGGAGATGTTGTTGACGTTAAAGTCACAAAAAAGAAAAAGAATTACATGGAAGGCTTCATTCTAAGAATGGTAAAGCCTTCGGAACACAGACTTGAACCATTCTGCAGTCATTTTGGCATCTGCGGCGGATGCAAATGGCAGCCGCTTCCATACGAAATGCAGCTTGAAGCAAAACAGCAGCAGGTTTATGACCAGCTTGTCAGGATCGGTCATCTCGATGTACCTGAAATCTCCCCTATCGTACCGTCAGACGAGACACAGTATTACCGTAACAAGCTGGAATTCACATTTTCACAGCGTCGCTGGATATTCGATAGCGAGGATGCGGAGGCACCGCATCCTCGCTATCGAATAT
>JAXJTU010000117.1:0-4045 GCA_036309425.1 Agathobacter sp. | reverse complement strand
TAAGCTGAAATAAGGCTACGAGTATGTGCGGTTATGACTGAAATAATTTGCTGTCATTATCATTTCCGCACTTTATGACAGGGGATTTTGACTGAAATAATTTGCAGAAATCATCTGGAATAAAGTGCGGCTTAACAGTAGCTCTTAATATGTTTCTTAAAGATATTTATTCCAAAAAGCAGATTGTAAAGGATGGCATTGTGCCAAAGGATTTTATTTTTGCATCCAGCGGATACATGGCAGAATGTGAAGGCGTCACACCGCCTAAGGATATATATTCCCATATTTCAGGAATTGACCTTGTAAAAGGAAAGGATGAAAACTGGTACATTTTAGAGGACAACCTTCGTGTACCATCAGGTGCATCATATCCTATGATTGCAAGAGAGCTTACAAGAAGAAGCAGCCCGGATACATTCAGTGGTACGCATATAGCAGACAACAGGGATTATGCGAAGCTTTTAAGAAAAACCATGGATTATGTTAATGTAGAAGGACATACAGTAATTCTTACTCCGGGAAGATACAATGCAGCATACTTTGAGCATTCATATCTTGCGGAGCAGACAGGGGCACATCTTGTAAACGGCTCTGAGCTTGAGGTCATAGATGACAAGCTGTATTACAATACATATGACGGTCACAAGGAGAGAATTGGTGCAGTTTACCGCAGAATATCAGATGAATATTTAGACCCGATGAACTTTAATCCTGAATCTGTAATTGGTATTCCACACATATACGATGTATTCAGAAAAGGAAACGTCGCAATAATTAATGCACCTGGAAACGGAGTGGCAGATGATAAGGGAATATACTATTTTGTTCCCAAGATGATTAAGTATTATCTTAACGAGGAGCCAATCCTTAGCAATGCTCCGACATATCTTCCATTTTACGAGGAGGATATGAAATATGTGCTTGACAATTTTGACAAGCTTGTTTTAAAGGATGTTGCAGAGGCAGGTGGTTATGGAGTTGTATTTGGAAGCTCCATGACAGCTAAGCAGAAGGAAGATTTCATCGCGCTTCTTAAGCGAGAGCCAAGAAGATTTATCGCACAGGAAGTAATTGATTTTCAGGATATTGACATAATGGAAGGAAGGAAGACAGTTCCTAGAAAAGCCGATCTCAGGGCTTTTGTACTTATGGCAGACGAACCAATGGTATGGAAGAGCGGACTTACAAGATTTTCACGTAATCCGGATTCGTTTATTGTTAATTCATCACAAGGAGGAGGATTTAAGGACACATGGGTATTATCTCGATAGAACAACAGGACAGATTATTCTGGTTAGGAAGATATTCTGAGAGAGTATATACTACACTTAGAATGTATTCAAGAAGCTACGATATGATGATAGATGAAATTGCAGACAGTTATCATGACTTTTGTAAATTAATTGATATACCGGATATATATGAGTCAAAGGATGATTTCAGAGACAAATATCCATTTGACGAAACAAATCCCGATTCAATTATTTCGAATCTTATGAGAGCCTATGATAATGCAATTGAGCTTCGCGAGAGTATTGGCTCGGAGTCATTATCGTACGTACAGCTTGCCGTATACGATATGAATAAGGCGAGACTAAGCAGTGCTCCACTTATCGAAATGCAAAAGGTTATAGACAATATACTTGCATTCTGGGGCATAGCAGACGACATAATAGAATCGCATCATGTCAGAAATATAATAAAAACCGGAAAAAGAATAGAGAGAATCGATTTGTATGCAAGACTTGGTGTTTCACCGATTGAATTAAAAAGAGAAGTGGACAGGCTTGCGGTAAGAATCGATCATGCGGGATTAAAATATAATAAAGATAAAATAAAATCTTTACAGGAACTTGTAGAGGAACCGAACATCGACTATTATAAGATTGTAACTGAGGTAGAATCAATCTTGTAAAAGGAGAATTGGATTTTGAAGAGACTGCATTTTGATTATACAATGAAAATGTCATACACAATACCGGTAAGTATATGTAACTACACTATTAAGTGCATACCAGTAAGCGATGAGAGACAGACTCTTTTAGAACATCACATTGAGCTGATGCCGGAATCGAAGATAAATTATGGCCAGGATTCTTTTGGAAACAGACAGATTTACGGAAGAGTTGGTGAGGAACATGAGGAATTTTCTTTTCACATAGACGGAGATGTTCTTATTGAACAGATTTTATATGAAGATACTTACGAAGAAAGTTCCGATATGATGTTTGCGTATCCATATAATCTCAATAAAGCAGGAGTAAAAATACAAAATTATTTTAACAGCCTGGCTTTTACAGATGATATGACAGATTATGATAAAAGTATAGCAATAATGCACAGCCTTTATAAGGATTTTATTTATCAACCAAATATTACAAAAATAGATACATCAGCAGAGGAAGCATTTGAGATTGGAAAAGGAGTATGTCAGGACTATTCGCATATTATGATTGCTCTTTTGCATCTGGCGGGGATTCCTGCAAGATATGTAACCGGAATGCTTATTGGTGAGGGCGTAAGTCATGCCTGGGTTGAGGTGTTATGGCATGACAAATGGATTGGAATGGATCCGACCAATGATGTGTTGGTTGCAGAATCACACATAAAGCTTGGACATGGAAGAGATGCTTCCGACTGTTTGATAAACAGGGGCGTTATGAAAGGCGGTGGACAACAGACTCAGGAGATTGTTGTCAGTGTGCATGACGCCTGATGGAGGCGAAAATGATACAGACAGTTGCAAAGGTAGGACTGCCGGTAGATGAGATGCTTGCAATTAAGAAGAATCGAATCGAACCCGACAGTCTTACTGATAATATGAAAAGAATCAGCGTCGTGACAGGAATTCACGGAGACGAGTTAGAGGGTCAGTATGTATGCTTCGAGCTGACCAGAAGAATAAATGAAGCAAAAAATCATCTAAAAGGAATCGTAGATATATATCCAGCCATGAATCCACTTGGCATCGATTCCATAACGAGGGGCATTCCGGCATTTGATCTGGATATGAACCGGCTTTTTCTAGGAAATATTGATGGAAACATGACAGAATATCTGGCAGCAGAAATCATTGATGACGTTGATGGTTCTGATGCAGTAATAGATATCCACGCCAGCAATATTTATCTTACAGAAATTCCACAGGTAAGAATAAATGAACTTCATAAAGATATGCTAGTTCCCTTAGCACAGAAGCTTAACATAGATTTTATATGGATACACGGGGCAAATACTGTTCTTGAGTCGACTTTTGCACACAGTCTTAACAGCAGAAATGTTCCGACCCTTGTTGTTGAGATGGGAGTTGGAATGAGAATTACAAAGGACTATGGCAATCAGCTTGTAGAAGGTATTTTAAATATTATGCGAGAGCTTGGAATATGGGATGGAGAGACGACAGAGCCAAGAAACGCGATAATATCAGAATCGCCAGAGGATGTGGCATATCTTAACGCAAGATGCGGTGGGATATTTGTACCGGAGGTTTCCCATGGAGCCTACCTTGATAAGGGAGAGCTTATAGGAAGACTTATTAATCCCCTGTCTGGCCAGGTCTTAGATGAAGTGACGGCGCCGATAGATGGATTTTTATTTACAATAAGGGATTATCCGGTTGTTGACGAGGGCTCTCTTATAGGAAGAATTCTTAGAAGGGAGGCATATGAGGCATGATAGAGAGGACAATTTACGAGATTAAAGCCTTATACAGGGATGATTTCAGGGTAAGAGGATATGAATTTGGAAGTGGAGAAAAAAGTGTGTGCATTGTTGGAAGCATGCGTGGTAACGAGGTGCAGCAGCTTTATGTCTGTTCCCAGCTTGTTAAAAAATTTAAACAGTTAGAGGAAGAGGGGCGAATTGCAGACGGACATAAGATTCTTATAATTCCAAGTGTTAATCCATATTCGATTAATGTACAGAAACGCTTCTGGCCGACAGATAATACCGATATTAACAGAATGTTTCCGGGATATGATCTGGGTGAGACGACACAGAGAATTGCAGACGGAGTATTTAAGGAAATAAAGGATTATAATATAGG
>JAXJTU010000116.1:0-8991 GCA_036309425.1 Agathobacter sp. | reverse complement strand
ATTATTTCCTTCATCAAATCTGGCCCTGAGCTCAACAAGAACCACTACCTCTTTTCCGTTCTCTGCCGCCTCTACTAATGCGTCAATAATCTGGCTTCTCTCGGCAACCCGGTATAATGTCATCTTTATTGATACAACACTTTCATCTTCAGCAGCCTCTTCTAAGAGTTTAATGAACGGCTTCATTGATTCATATGGATAAGATAAAAGAACATCCTTCTTTTCTATCTGAGGCATTATAGCTGTTTTCAAATCTATTTCCGGTGTATTTCTTGGACTTCTCTTTTCGTAAAACAGTTCTGACTTTTCGCTCAGATAATTCTGAAGCTGGAACACAAATGACATATCAAGTGGAGTGTCAACATTAATGAAATGATCTGTGCCTATCTCAAGATAGTTTGACAGCTCCCGCTTTGCTTTGTCATTTATTTTTCTGCTAAGCTCTGCTCTTACCGGGGAAAGCTTATTTCTCTTTTTAATAAGATGCTCCATTACGTCTCTATAATCAAGATCCTCATCATATACACCTGAGGCGTCTATGTCTGCATTTCTTGTTACTCGCATTATTGCTTTTTCCCGAATTGTATATTTGCTATATAATTTCGATACGAAATGAAGAATTAATTCTTCTGAAAGCATAAATGTTCCCGGTCTTGTCGGTATCTCTATAAGACGCTTAAATACAGTATTCTGACATGGTACTATTCCAATTTTATTCTTGCCTTTTTGTGTTTTTAAAAGCACAATTGCATACAGCTGCTTATTGTTTAAAAATGGAAAGGGATGCTGCTTTCCAATTATCATTGGTGAGAGGAATGGCGCAATCTGGTTATCAAAATACTTTTCCAACTCTCTTCCTTCATCATTTGACAACTTGTTGAAATTGATTATTCTGATTCCCTGTGGCTCTAATTCTCCCATTAACTGCTCATATATTTTGGCTTTTTTCTTTTCAAGATTCTTAGTCTGCTTAAGAATTTCTGTAACCTGTTCTTCGCTGGTCATTCCTGTTTTATTCTCAGTAATCTTTTCTTTTGAGTTCATCTGAGTCATAAGAGTTCCGACCCTTACCATATAGAATTCATCCAGATTTGTCTGGAAAATTGAAGCAAATAATAAGCGCTCTGCCAATGGCACTCTTGAATTTGCAGCTTCATCTAATACCCTCTCATTAAAAGAAAGCCATGATAATTCTCTATTTGTATAACAATCATTTTTTACCTTACTCATTATATTTATCTCTCCTAATATACTAAATATTTTTTCAATAATTATTCTTGTAAGACACCTCATTAATAAACCTCAATAATTGCGCTTTTTTATTCCCCCAGGCTTATTCCAAGGGCTCTTACCTCGTCAAGAATCTTTGCATTCTTTGGAACCTTTTTTAATTTTCCTGCAACCTTATCCAATGGTATTTTTACAATTCTCTGATTTACATACCCCATCATGATTCCGTATTCTCCTGCAAGAATACTCATTCCAGCTTTGGCTCCTAATCTTGTGGCAAGAACCCTGTCATATGCATCTGGTTTTCCTCCTCGCTGTGTATGGCCTGGTACTGTTACTCTTACTTCTTTTCCAAGCTTTGCTGAAATTTCGTCTGCAATTGAATATGCAATTGATGGATATTTTGACTTTGCTATTTTCTTACGGTATTCCTTCTTTGTAAGCTTTGCGTCTTCTTTTGAAATTGCACCTTCTGCTACTGCGAGGATTGTAAATTTCTTTCCTTTGCTCTCGCGCTCTTTTATCGCATTGATAACTGTATCTATGTTGTATGGAACTTCTGGAATCAAGATGATGTCTGCACCTCCTGCAATTCCTGCCCAGAGTGTAAGCCAGCCTACCTTGTGTCCCATTACCTCGACTATAAATACTCTGCCATGTGATGATGCTGTTGTGTGAATACAATCGATACAGTCTGTTGCAATGTCAACTGCACTTTGAAAACCAAAGGTCATATCTGTTCCCCATAAGTCATTATCAATGGTCTTTGGCAGTGTTATTACATTTAGTCCTTCTTTTCTTAACAGGTTTGCTGTTTTGTGGGAGCCGTTTCCTCCAAGTATTACAAGACCGTTGAGCTTTAATTCCTTGTAGGTTTTTTTCATCATTTTGATGTTTTCAACACCTTCTTCAGTTTTTGTTAGTAACTTAAATGGTGTTCTCGAGGTTCCTAATATCGTTCCACCTATGTTAAGTATTCCCGAAAAATCATTCTCAGATAATAGTCTGTATCTTTTGTAAATAAGTCCCTGATAACCGTCTAAAAATCCGTAAATTTCTACATTCTTACTCCCGCTAAATAAGCATTTTGCAACACCTCTCATTGCTGCATTTAATGCCTGACAGTCACCACCACTTGTAAGCATTCCTATTCTCATTATCTTAAAGCCTCCATTGCCAGTCTGTTTTCCTCTTCTGTCTCTTTTATAAGAAGATCAAATCCTATTCCCTTTTGTGCCATCTCTACAAGATTTACACAGCTGTTTCCCATTCTGTCGATGTCATGCAGAATATTGTTGTAGATTGGTGTAATCTTTGCACTGCATTTTTTCTTTCCTACTCTTGCTATATGATTGCGACGCATTTTGTCATCCAGCTGCATGAGTTCTTCTTTTGTTTTCTGAATGTTTTTAAGGCTTGCACCTTCACCATTTTCAATAATTTCTACTGCATAGCTATACATGTAAATTATGAGTTTGAGAGATTTCTTTAAGTCCTTTAGAGCTTCTTTTGATAATCCGCTTTTCTTATTTTTCTGGTTTCTTATTACCTCTAAGAGATCTTTTCCAAGATAACCAATTCTGTCTATATCACATAGTATGTACAAAAGTCCTGCGGATTCATTTGCCTGTTCTTCTGTCATAACACCTTCGGCAAACATGGCTGAAAGATAGTCATTAATTTTCTCTGATAAACTGTGAGCTATTTCGGCTTCTTTGATAATTTCACTAAAATGTTCATCTTTATCGTTTTCTGTTAAATTGTTTATCTTCATTAAAACATCACTTACATCCTGACTAACCCTAAGCACCTCTTTTGATACCAGATGAAGTGCTGCTGATGGCTGTGATATAAGGTTTGCATCCAGATATTTTGGTTCATCCGGCAATACAACCATTCTTGTTTTTCGGTCTGGAATTATTGCCATTACAATTTTTACAAGTAATCCGATAAGTGGAAGCCATATTAATGTCATGACAATATTAAAAGTGGTATGGGCATTTGCAATCTGTCTTGCTATTACCTCAACTTCAACTCCCTTTGGCGATATATACTGTATAAATGCTGCAAATGGTTTGATTATCCATATGAAAATTAATGCACCTGATATATTAAATACACTATGCGCTACTGCTGTTCTTTTTGCATCCTTACTCTGTCCAACTGAGGCAAGGAGTGCTGTAATTGTCGTTCCGATATTATCTCCTAAGAGAATCGGTATGGCTCCTGCTAATCCGATAATACTTGTTGCTCCATCTGGACCTGCCTGTGATGCAAAATTCTGAAGAACTGCAATTGTTGCACTACTACTTTGAACAACTAATGTCATTATTGTTCCTAAACATACTCCAAGAATTGGTATTCCTGACACTTTACTCATAAGGTCTGTAAATACAGGGCTGCTTGCTAATGGTTTCATTACGCTTCCCATAATTTCAATTCCTTCGAATAATAGTCCGAATGCAAATATCGTCTGACCTATGTTTCTAATTTTTTCTTTTTTGCTTACAAAAAATATGATAAAACCTAATGCGATGAATAAATATATGTAGTCTGTAATTTTAAATGCGATAATCTGAGCTGTCATTGTGGTTCCGATGTTTGCTCCAAGGATGATTGAGATTGCCTGTGGCAGTGTCATTAATCCAGCACCTACAAATCCAATTGCCATTACTGTAGTTGCACTACTACTCTGCAAAACTGCTGTTGTAACTGCTCCGGCCAAAGCTCCAAGTAGTGGATTTTTTGTGAGCATTGATAATATTTTCTTCATTTTGTCTCCTGCAACTTTTTGCAGGCACTCACTCATCATGTTCATTCCAAAAATGAAAATGGCCAGTCCACCAAACAATCCAAACAAGACTTTTATTGTATCGTTCATCTTTTATTCTCCCTTCAATGCATTCCACGAAAAAACATTTTTGTAATACTAATATATCAGCCTTATGTAAAATCCTTTGAGAGACCTTTGTAAAATGTATGAAAAAATTATGTGAAGTCGTCTTATAATCTTTTAACTGCATCCATTGCAATCTTTAGAATTTTCATACTCACTCCTATAAAACTTTCGCTCCGTTGGCTGTTAATTTGAATGTTACTCCAAGAATTTCTGCTGCCTTTTTACACATCATCATTCGTCCCAGGAAAATATCTAAATACTCGTACATTGTGCAGATATTTGTATCAAGTTGAAGATTCAGAGCAATTACTTTCTTTTCAAGGTTAATCTTTAATTTCGACTGAGTTACTGCATAATTTACAGTATCGTGGATGTCGAATTCATCCCTTGGTTTTTCCCTTACCCTGTCTCTTCTTACATCTGTCTTGTCTGCTAAAATTAGTGCAGCTGATACAACATCTGTTGCGCCTCCCGTTGATTCATCATGATGACCAATTGCTGATACAACTGTCATTCTGTCTTCTGTTGACATATCGGTTTTCTTTAGAATCTCATTTGCAAGTATTGCTCCATATTCTGCATGATTTATTCTGTTTACTACATTTCCTATATCATGCATGTAGGCTGCAATTTTGGCTAATTCTACTTGTTTTTTGGAGTATCCCAGTTTTTTTAGTATTCTGGCTGCCTGTTCGGCAACCATTGAACAATGTATTTCTGAATGATCAGTAAAGCCTAATTCTCCAAGATTTTCATTTCCCTTTTTAATCATTGAATTTATTTCTGCATTTTTCTTCAATTTTTTATATGTCATTATATCTGTAAAATTTCCTTTCTAACCAATTAGTTCTATCTCAACATTCATCAAGGAACGCTGTTTGATATTTCCCTTTTTTGTTTCAATCTCCACATACCCCTTATTTAAATCGTTGTCTGAGTACAGACGGCTCAGTTCTTCATTGAATTTTTTTATAATTTGCTGACACACGTTTTTTTGTCTTTCGCTTTCTATAAGAACCACGCATGAATTTTCATCTACCACATACATTGCTTCAAATACAGATATCGATTTTCTTACTATTTCAAACATAATATTGAATGCTTCTTTTAAACTTTCTTTTTGTAACACAATTATTCTATATTGCTTATGTAAATATTGATGGTGGGTACAGGTAAATTCTTTGAAAAATTTGTATCAAAATTATTGTTAACTATTTTTATGTTTGTGGTTGACAATCATTTTAAACAAGTTTACAATAACCACAGTTTAAAGAAAGTGAGGAAAAATTATTATGTCGAATCAGAATGAAAAATTATTCTCAACAAGAAATATGTGTTATGTTGGTCTTATGACCGCAGTGATTGCTATCATGGCTCAGATTTCAATTCCGATGCCAGAGGGTGTTCCAATGACAATGCAGACATTTGCCATTACACTTGCAGCAGTTGTGCTTGGTGCAAAGCTGTCAACAATTTCAACTACAATCTATGTTTTGTTAGGTGCTGTTGGGCTTCCTGTACTTGCAGGTTTTACTGGTGGTATCAGTAAATTCGTGGGACCAACTGGTGGTTTCCTTATTTCTTTCCCTATTATGGCTTTTATTATTGGATATGCTGTAGACCATAGAATTGCTTTTAGAGGTGCATTTGTTGTTGGATTGATTTTAGGTACAGTTGTTAATTATGTCGTTGGTGTTGCAATGTTTTGTGTTTTGACAAATAGTTCTGTAATGGTTGGATTTACAGCGTGTGTGCTTCCATTTATTCCTACAGCTATTATCAAGGCAATACTTGCTTCTGTTATTGGTTTTGCTATTAGAAAGAGATTAAGGGTAATGGGATTATGTTTGAATTAAGACCGCATCATCTGTTATGTACCCAGGGATATTCTGGAAAAGGGTATAATGATGAATTTGTTGAAAATATGAATTTTGTTGTAGATAAATTGCGAAATGTTCCTGGCACTAAAGTTAATTTAGTGTGCAATACTGATGTTCTTTGCAGCAAATGCGTTAATAAGCTTGATGAAAATCAATGCCTGACACAGGACAAGGTAGCTGAATTTGATAGAAAAACCCTGGAGGTTTTTGGTTTAGAGGAAACGGAATATGTCTACAATGAAGTTGTGGAACATATTAAATCAATTGCTACAGAAGAGAAGCTGGATTATATCTGCGGGAACTGTAGCTGGCATGAAGTTAGTGCATGCAGACATAATATTTTATCAAAATAAAAATTCAATTCTGAGGTGAGAAAAAAATCTCGCCTCAGAATTTAGACAACGCTACTTTTCTCATAATGTTAAACTGACTTTTTTATCGTTTGTAATGCCTGAGCCATTTTTTTATTTTCAGCTTTTTCCTTCATCCTACAGACAACAATACCGATTGATGTACATACTGAAAATGACACTATAAACCCTATCCAAGCTTTTACATCGGATATGGGAAACCATGAAAAAGCACAACAAAAAAAGACCATAGTAAAAATAATAACTGCAAAAAAACAAATAATTCTCACAACTAAGACCATATTCTTTATCCATCTGTCAGTAAAAAAAATAATTTGCCCTACAGAGATTATCATAGCCAACACAAAAAGCTGTAACAAGGTTGACATGGACAATCCTTTTTTACCTAATTCGAACAATGATGAATATTGTCCTATCTCTTCATTCATCAGACTTCCAAGTATTACAAACATTAATACAATAATTCCAAACGTTGTAAATATCTGACATAAATAATTAAATATTGTTTTATTCTCTTCCATTATTTAATACCTAATCTCTTTCTAAGTTCATCGGAATACATTCGAGATACTAAAATCTGCTCACCATTTTGTAACGTAACTCTGATTTTTCTATTAAGATCTGCTTTTAAGCTCTTAACTTTTTTCAGATTAATTATGCTCTGCTTGCTTATCCTTATAAAATCCTTCTCTTCAAGCTGCCGTTCTAATTCGTATAATTTAAATTGTGACTCATATGTACATTCTTCTGTATATATAAAGGTATTTCTTTCAACAGCTTCAATATATAGAATGTCTGCTGCGTCCAAAAGGAATGTCTCATCATTTTTCTTTACAGCAATCTGCATATCTATAATTCTCATCAGCGAAATCATTTTTTCAATATCCTCAGTGAGCCTCGGTGACTTGATTATTACTTCTGTATTAGAATATTTCTCATCAATATCTATCTCTATCCTCATTTATTCCAATCCTTTTCTTTGATAAGCAATCTCAAACAAAGCTATGAGTACCACTGCATTTACAATGACAATAGCCACCGACTGTCCAACTATTCCATCAAAAGACATTGTTTCAAGCATTTCTTTAAACTGCTCTGTATATAAAATCTTTGCAACTTTTGCTATTTTTTCATTAAACATAGCTAACATAGGTGCAAAAGCAAGAATCATCATTCCTGGCATAACAATTGATGTAGCCGCCATTTGATTTTTTGCATATATTCCTATGCAAGCACCAGCTATTATAGAAATAATGAATCCACTGCCCATCATAATCATGTAAAAAGCTATCTTATCTGCACTAAGTCCGGTAGCCATTACACAGGCCCCAAGCATACATATCGCCCATACATAAATTCCTACCCCCATCAGATACTGCCACGGTCTTACATTGGCCATCATAAGCACTCTTAATGTGTTTTTTTCTTTCTCTTCTGAAATAATAGCAGCTACAGATGTAATAGGTGCCATTCCAATATACATAATAGAAAACAGTTTTGTAAAGAACAATTCTGGCATTCCCTCAAGCATAATAGCATTTTCCATAATGATTGTCATAATTGGAAATAGAATAAATTGTATTAGAATTGTCTTATTTTTAATTGTATCCTTAAGTTGTTTTTTTATTATAATCAGAATATTTCGCATTTATCTGTCCTCCTGCAATTTTCTTCCTGTCAGCTCCAAAAATACCGTTTCAAGTGTTGGCTCTGATGAGTGAATTGTCTCTATCCTGCCAGCTTTCAATAAATCGTATATTGTATCTGCTGATTTCTCGCCGCAAGGCAGTTCCAAATCCCTGCCATCCGATAAATGCAAAGTAATTTTTCTCTGATGATTATATTTTCTACATACTTCTTTAGGTTCTCCGCTCTCGATAATTTTTCCATCATTCAGTAATGCAACTGTGTCGCAAAGTGTAGCGGCCTCTTCCATGTTGTGTGTGGTAAGAAATATAATACATCCCTCTTTTTTCTTATCAAGAATAATGGTATGAATTGCCCTCATTGACTGTGGATCCAAACCACTCGTTGGCTCATCTAAAAAAATGATTTCCGGAGAATGCATAAACACTCTTGCTAGTTGAAGTCTTGCTCGCATTCCCTTTGATAGATTTGCAGCAGGTCTGTTCATCGCATCTCCAAGTCCAACTATGTCTAAAATTTCCTTTACCCTTCTGTGTGATATTCCATAAATATCAGCAAAGATTTTTAGATTCTCGATGCAGGATAGTCTTTCGTATACTCCAAACTGATCCATCATAATACCTATTTTCTTCTTATCCTCACCTGTTAACTTGGCTACATCTTTATTCAAAATGTTTACACTTCCAGAATCAAAGGGTATCTGACGTGTTAGAATTTTGATTAATGTGGTCTTTCCTGCTCCAGATGGCCCAAGTAATCCAAATATTTGTCCTTGCGCTATATTTATATCTATTCCGCTTAATACATTCTTTTTATAATAAAATTTAAAAACGTTCTGGCATTGTATCATACTTTCTCTCCTTATAACTTTTGATAATACATAGGCGTTTGCAAAACGCCGTAAGCCGCATAAATACGGCATTTTTTTGTTGCAAAAATAAAATATCTCCTCTAGGTTTATGGT
>JAXJTU010000115.1:0-2281 GCA_036309425.1 Agathobacter sp. | reverse complement strand
TCACCCCTTTTATGGGGTGATTCTGTTTTTCGTAAATTTATATGAACTTATTGAAATCAAATCGGCCATTTGTTAAACTATAAATGAGCGAAGATATAAACAGTTAGACAAACTTGAATTTGACAAGGAGGTTTCACTATGAAATCAAAATGGAAAGATGCACCCTTATTACATAAGATTGTAACGATAATAGCTATACTCGCAAGTCTATCTGTTGTTGTTTTGGCGGTATTACAGATGTTTGATATCTGGAATCAAGCAATCAATATTTGTGTTCCCTTAATGGGTATAACAATGCTTTGCCAAGCATACACCCAATGGAATTCCAGCCGTAAAGTAGCATATTTTAGCATTGGAACGGCTGTCTTTGTTTTCATCTGTGCAATCGTTGTGTTTTTTATCAAGTAATAGGTATAGTGGCGTACAAATTCCAATTTTGCGAGGTAATTCAAATGAAAAAGACAAATAAGAATACAAGTACAGGAATGGCACTTGGAATGTGCTTTGGTGTTTCTATTGGTACTTCTATAGGTTCATCACTTGGTAATATAGCAATGGGTAGTTCAATGGGAATGTTATTTGGTACGGTAATAGGACTTCTTATTGGAGCAGCGAAAGATAAGGAAGTAAATAACCAAATTGAAGAAAAAGGCTATACCATCAAAGATATAAAAAAGGATGAACGTAACGGAGAATATATAATCACTATTGTGAATAGATTAGGCGAAGAAAGTGTTGTTATTGTTCCCAAAGGACAAATGGAAGAGGAAAACTTTTCCAAGGAAGATGTAGTTTATTTAGATGAAGATGGTATGTTAGAACAGGCATACGATAAGGAAGAATAATAAATCCCAATTTGATGAGGTGATTGAATATGAAAAACAATAAAGGCAATAAAACTGTATCAGTTTTGAATTTCCTTGCTTCTTTCTGTTTTTACATTTGTGCAATAATTAATTTCATTAATGATAGTGGAATGGGAGCATTATATTTATGCTTGGGTTCAACTTTTTTGTGTTTAGGTTCAGTCGGGCTAAATAAAGGCAAAAAAGATAAAGATGATAAGTAAATTCCAATAGGTCGAACAGTTAGGAAAATAAGAATTTGACGGAGGTAAAGAAATGTTTGAAGAATTAGGAATTAGTTTCGGTACATCACTAATTGTCTTGATTGCATTATATTTCGTTATTAAATGGGCTGTTAAAAATGGAATAAAGGAAGCATATAAGGACATAACATGGAAAGATACCGCAGAAGATATTGAAGCAGACGAAGAAGAAAACTAAATTCCAATTTGACAGTATGTAAAGTCTTGTTGCGGATTTGTAAAGTTGATGTGGTGGTGTTTAAGCGTGATCATTGCTATAATAAAGTCACCATAACCACAGGAGGATTTTATTATGGATATAGCAGAAAAGATAATTAAGCTTAGAAAAACAAATGGCTGGTCACAAGAAGATTTAGCTGAAAAATTATATGTATCACGACAAGCAATTAGCCGTTGGGAAAACGGAACGGCACTTCCCGATGCGGAAAATGTATTGCAGATTAGTAAACTGTTCAATGTTACAACAGATTATCTGCTAAATGATGACTATGAAAGCGACAGCGATATTCCGGCTGTTCAGACCGCAACAAAAGAAACAGAGGATTTGTTTTCAAGAAAGAAACAACTTCATTTGATAGCTGCTATTTGTTTTACTATATCAGTAGTATGCTCACTAATTGGAGTAGTAAGTAGTATAAACGATATTCAACTTGGGCTTTCTTGCTTTACGCTAACGCTTTGTTCAGGGAATGCAGTTGTTCAATTCATCATGTTTTTCAAGAAAAGATAATCAAGCTTATAAAACAAATTCCAATTTGTCGAGCTGAATAGGCGTTAAGTGTTGGTGTGATTTTGGTGCAAATTTGGTGCAACACTTTATCAAACGATACTCACGATATTCACGATATCGCACAAAAACACACGATAAATCTACGATATCACACGATATTTAACGATATTCACGATATCAAACGGCGTTGTTAAAACTCGAAGAGATAACAAGAACGGCACCCACAAGTGCTATCAAATGGCATCCATCATTTTTTGGTGGGTGCCATTCTTGTTATCCCGCCTCGTACCGAGGCACACAAAGCCAAGCTTTGCGGTTCGGGCTAAAAACAGTCCACCGGACTGTTTTCTTCATGCCCGAACAATTCTCCAAGAGATAAGTTGTTTTGCTTCTGTAGGGGCGACCATTGGTCGTCCGCGGACGTGCAATGCACGCCCCTACAG
>JAXJTU010000114.1:0-6548 GCA_036309425.1 Agathobacter sp. | reverse complement strand
CCTCGTCATACACTTTAAATTCCAGAATGATTGCATCATCCTCCTGTGGTCTTTTGGGCTCAAGCATTACATCATATCTGCCGAATCCACTTTCCCTGTTCGAGGTAATGATATATTTATTTTGTAAATCTACTATAAGTCCAAGTACAAAGCCGTGATAGAATCTCTCTGGCTGGTCGTAGGATGGTCTTTTTCCTGTATCGAAATAACTGAAAGTACTTAGGGCAACACGGTTCATATAGGCGTTCATTGCCTTGAGATTGTTTTGAAGCATCGCTTTGATAAATTCATTGTAATCCTCTTCCGCCTCTGTAAACCAGCCGCGTATCATTCCTTCAAACATGCACTCCACCTCATAATTCGTAAGTGCAAGCTCGTACATCTGCTTCTGTCCTCTTTCTAAAAGTTCCATACGGTCATAAGAAAGCACCTTTAGGTATCCGCTTGCCAATAGCAGACTCCAGACTGCCTTTTCACTTCCATCCAGCTGGTTATAAACAATCTGCTCATCAATAGGTGTACGTATCACTTCTCCACGCAGTAAATTTTCAAATTTTTCTTTTATACCACGGTTTCCTTCTCTAAGAAGTTTTCCTACAAGACTGTTAGAGCTGGTATTTGCCCAATAGGTCGTAAAATATCTTTTATCGAGGTAATTCAGGATAGACCATGGGTTGTAGATATCCTTATGACTTCCGAAAATAAATCCATCATACCAGCATTTTACTTCTTCTTTTTCTGAATCTAGTCCACATTCCTCGAGTGCTGAAAAAACCTCTTTCTCCGTAAATCCGAAAGAAGTTGCATATTTGTCAGAAGTTGTTGTTACCACTTCCAGATTATTTAAATCAGAAAAAATCGACTCTTTACTTACTCTGGTGATTCCTGTCATAATACCACGCTCAAGCCATGGATTTGTCTTAAAAGTAGAATTGAACATGCTTCTGGTAAATGCCACCAAATCATCCCAGTAACCATCCACATAGGCTTCCTGCATAGGTGTATCATATTCATCCAGAAGTACAATAACCTTTTTCCCATAATACATATACAAATATTTGCACAAATAATGAATCGCCATTGTAGCATCCACATCATCCATGTCTACGGATATTCTTTGAAAAAAATCTCTATCCCCGTCCTTTAGTTTCTGACTATCCAGCAAAAACGAATAATTTGTATATAATTCAACAATTATCTGGCAGATTTTCTTTCGAGTTGTTTGATAATCCCTCTCCTTTATATTGGCAAAAGACAAACTTAAAACAGGGTAGGTTCCCTGAAGGTCTCTGTATTTCTCGTTTTTCCAAATAGAAAGCCCCTTAAACAAATCGCTTCTATCTGCATAATTTATAGAAAAAAACTGTTCTGTCATGCTCATATTCAGTGTTTTACCGAATCGCCTTGGGCGGGTAATCAGCGTCACGCTATCATTGCTCTCCCACCACTCTCTGATAAAATCCGTTTTATCTACATAAAAGCAATTCTTTTTAATCAATTCATCAAATTGTTGTATTCCAATTGCTACAGTTCTTGCCATAATGCACCTCCAAATATGTGCCGTAGTTATGACTTTAGTATATCTAAAAATATCACAAATGCAAAGCACCCGATTCAAGAACGCTAGAGATAATCTATTTGTTTTTTGAAGTAGGAGCTGTTTTCACTGTTTCCGTGCAAAAAAATTTATTTAAATTCATTTTCATGTTTTTTGAAGAAATTGTAAAAGTATCGCACATTATCTAAATCACTCCATTTTGTAACATCATACTCTTCAGTATCAAGATTGTATATTTTCGCATTTAATGTTCCAAGCATAAATGGTGAATGTGTTGCAATAATAAATTGACATCCCAACAACCTTGCCATTTTATTAATTTCTTCTGCTAAAATAACCTGATTAGCAGGCGAAAGCGATACTTCTGGTTCATCTAATAAATATAATGCATCTGGTTGTAAATATTCCTCAAAATATTGAATTGATGTCTCTCCGTTAGAATATTTTTCTTGCGAAAACTTTATATATTCTTCCTGCTTACACCCTTCTTTTGATGCTAAAAATTTCTTTGCTTCAAATAAAGACATACCACTCTTAACATAATCATATTCCATGCCATCTGATAATATCTGCTTTTGTTGTATCTTCTTAATTTCATACAATATATCTTCACTTTTAATATATCGACTATTGCTTGGTATGTTTCTTATCGTATTTCCATAATCATCTTCCCCAAAAGTATAAGAACATTCGCCCGAAAACGAACCACAATAATCAACTATTCCATATGAATTACTTGTTGCATATTCTTTACCTTTTAGTTCTAAACAATTGGCTATAATATTTAAGAGTGTTGATTTACCTGAACCATTGTTCCCATAAAAAACAGTTATAGTACTAAAAACAAATGGTTCAATATACTTATCCCTAAATACATTGTAGGGATAAATATTCGGATTATTTACTTTTCTATCACTTAACTTGAAACTACTCAAATATATCATAACTTTTCATTATTCCTTCATCAATAATCGTCTTAAGTAAACACTCAACAAATCCTAAGTTGTTTTATTTAGTACTAACGCGCCTAAGTTTCAATTTTGCGTGTTACTGTATTGAGAGAAAAAAACTGAAAGTTATGCAAGCAATGAAGATATCCAATAGTGTAAAACTAAAATCACTTCTAAAATGCTTGGTATGAAAAACAACAATCTTTTGATGATAGATGTTCTTTTTTTTAAAATAAACAGAAATCCCAATGTGTTTGCAATCAACATTGGCATCACTCCCATTGTAAGCATCATACCACCTCGCTCCCAATTCATCATAGGAAGCATTGCGTCGGGATTGACAACATAAGTGTCATGTGAAAGATATAATGCAGCACAATAAAACAGGCAAACAATCCCTATGGCATTTAGTACACTTATGCAAATTGATAACTTTCTATACTTCTTCATACTGGTCTTTCCTCGTAAAATTCAAAATTTTCTTCCTATATATCTACATACTTTTGCTCTGTACTTAATATACTCTTCACCAAACGCTTCTATCAAAAATTCTTCTTCAACATTTACTATCTGCAAATGAAAAAACAGTAATACAAAACCTGTTGCAAAACACAAATACCAATTAAAGAATGTAAACAATATCCCTATATACATTAGGTCAAATCCCAAAAACGCAGGATTGCGGCTAATCGAATAAATACCTGTTGTAACAAGATTTGTTTTATCTTCTCGCTGTACCCCTGCTCTCCAGTTATCTTTCATTTGAGCCACAGACACAATGAATGTTAAAACACCTACTGCCGTTATTACACAACCAATAATTCTAAGTGCAATATGAGCAGTTCCTATGTACCATAATATACTTATAAACTGAATTATTGGAAGCACATACGTTGATATTTTCAATGTTACTTCGATAAATTTTACAAACCCAGTTTTTCCTTTCCCAAGTTGGTCTGTACTTATCCCCTGTTTCCTTTGGCTTATCATCTTAACAAAATAGCAGATATAAAACGCAGCCATTAAGCCAAGTGTAATTATCTTAAATATCATAACATTCCCCCGTCAAATCCATTTCTCTATTTATCAAATATCTTATCCAATTCCGCAATCATAATCTCCGGATTAAACAATGCATTTTCGCAATGAAATTTACCTTTGAAACATTTTACCGTTGTATTCGGATGATGTTTCCTAACATACTTAGCAGATTTCTTTGCAAGCATTTCATTAGCCGCTGTTCCATGAAAAAAATACACTGCTGTATCAAGAGTATTTATGCTCTGACTTAATTTGAAATTAGCTATGTCATCTATACTATTTTCTACAGTTTCATCCGACATATTATCAAGCACTTTCAAAAAGTATTCCAGATTATCTTCTGAAATAATTACTTTTGTAGCCTGCTCTACTGTTTTCTTATCACGTTGCTGCGATTTATGAGTAATATCCACATAGAATTTTTTCATAAAAATTTTCATAAAAGCATTACAAGAAACTAATGGCGAGCCGTCAAAAATCACTTTTTCAAACGACAATCTATTATTTTGCCATAAAGTTGCCGTCAACACCCCACCCATTGACATTCCATACACCGCATATATCTCTTTTCCATAGCGAGAAATAATATATTCTTCGATTTCTTTTGCATCAGATGCAAAGGAAATAAAATCGTCTTTCACTTCAGGATTGTGTCCTGACATAATAGGCACAATGATATGAAATTTATTCTTATAATACTCTATGTATTTATTCCATACTTGCCAAGGGCACTGGAAACCATGTATCAGAATGATTTTACTTTTACTTGTATCACCAAATTCAAGAATCTTCATATCATAAAACCTCCTTAAAATTCAAATAATCACGTGCTTTTTGACTCATTATAGACAAAAAGCAAAATTACTTGTAATAGTAAAACCAGTTTCCAGAATACTCTTTCTCACATCGTTCTTGAGACGCAAAATCACAATTTTTTATTGCTTCAACAGGATATCCATTGTCTTTCATACAAATCTTGAAATAGTCATTAATATGATTTGTAAGTCCACTTTCTTTTGCTTCTTTTAACTCTTTATTTGTCCGAAATATGAAAGAAACAAAATAATCTTCCGGAGCATAATACACACCAAAATCTAGCGAAGCATACAACCCCATATATCTCTTCTCCACCAATTTCCTACTCTTTTCTACAATCTTTTGCCACTGTTTATTTGTTGTCTTCATAATCTCACCTACAAATTCAAATCTTCTGTTGCTTTCAGTCTCTTCGCAAGACTGAAATTTCGGGTACATCTATAAATTATAACTCTTTGATTTCTCCATTTTCAAAATAGTAAATATTCTCTCTTTTATATCCATATTTTGAACCTTGAACACTTATATGTGGCTCAAAAGTAAAATAATGAACCTCGCCAAGGCAAATTTGATTGCCCTTTTCTATATAGATTCTATCATTTTTCTGCCGAACAATTGAATGCCCCAAGTTTCCCATGAAATCAAGATTTATATACCCTTTTTCTTCTATGATACCATTTATATGATAATATAGCTCCTCGAAGGTAGTTTCCGGTGCAACAAATTTGCACATCTCCTCATGCAAATATTCTTCCATCAACAATCCTTTTTTCCATTCATCATTAGTCACATTATCAGTTTCGACAACCTTTCCATTTTCAATAATAATGGTTCTTGCATAATCTCCCCATGTATCCTCATTTTGTGGACTCAAGTCGATTGTAATAATGTCATTTTCTGCAATAACTCTTTCACTTGTAGTATATTCTTTCCCTGAAACGGATAATGTGGTTTCATCCCCAGCAAAAACAAAAGCCCCCACATCCCAATACCAAAAAGAATCAGCTCCCAATTCCATCATTTTTGTTTCACACAAATGTCTTACCTCAAGCAATGTCATGCCGGGCTGTATATTATCTTTAATGAACTCGATTGTCTTTTTCGCTATATTCTGTACCTCGGTATATTGCATAACACCCTCCACAAAATTCAAATCTTCTGTTGCTTTCAGTCTCTTCGCAAGACTGAAAGTTTCAAGTCCTTAGTTGTATTTTCCTTAATATAGTTTTTTTAGAATCGTACCAATTATGAAAACAAATCTCGAATGACTTTACTTTCATAATACCAAAAGTACAATTTCTGCCTATAAAATCAATATATTCATTTGGATTTTTTAACTTATTAGGTATTCTTGCTACTGAAATATGAGATGAAAACGTTTCATATCGTTCTTCTAATGGCAATCCTTGCTGTTTTAAGTTATCTCGTAACATCTTTCGGAACACTTCCAGAGGCTCTTCATAATACCCTTTTACCAAGGCAACATTATCACTTGCTGTCATACCATCAAAAAGGATTTCAAATGCAGAAATCTCCTCTGCACATCTTGAAATTGTGTTGATGTATTCATTGATATTTGCGGGTACGGTTCTTCCCAATTCACCTTTTAATATATCCATAACCGTAATATGAAAATCTTCCTGGGGATAATAATACAAATCGGGTTCTAACAGCTTTAATTCTTCCATGTGCCTAATAATGTTATTTGTAATGTTAGATGACATTCTAATAAGGACTACCAAAGACATTCTTGCATCATCTTTTGCATCATATAGCAATGTATCTCCAACGCCACCCAACATAATTTTATCTATGTTGTTTTTTAGTATATTATTGTAGTGATTATCCAATTTATCTTTATCATATATTCTCATACATAAATTATCCTCAAATTATAATCTTCTGTTGCTTTCAGTCTCTTCGCAAGACCGAAATTTTGACTAGGACAATCTATACCTCATCTTGCTCTGCCTTTACAAAAAAGCAGCTATAAAAGCTGCTTATCCTATCAACACTTTCTTTCCTTCGAATGCAAAGCCGTAGCAACGTATGCGTTCCTGCGGAACACCACGTGCTATCAGCTGTGCTGCGTACTGTTTTTCCTCTATCTGTGCAAGTGCTGACTGTACTGTTTCTTTGAGGTTTTCTTCGTCATCCTCGTCATACACTTTAAATTCCAGAAT
>JAXJTU010000113.1:0-22431 GCA_036309425.1 Agathobacter sp. | reverse complement strand
GACAGCGAATTCAGAATGACTGGTAAACCGATTCCGGCTCTTTTGGATATTGATATGCATGAAAAAGTAATCTACATTAACACTTTTTCAAAGACACTTGCATCAACTGTCCGAATAAGCTACATGGTTCTGCCCTTGCATCTAATTAAAAAATTTTACGACGAACTAGCCTTCTATTCATGCACAGTATCAAACTTTGAACAGTACACTCTTGCGCGTTTTATCGAGAAGGGATACTTTGAAAAGCATCTGAACCGGATGAGAAATTATTATCATAATAAGAGAGACTTTTTACTAAAGTGCATTGAAGAAAGTGACTTTGCTCCTTTTGTAAAAATTATGGAGGAGGACTCAGGTCTTCACTTTATCATGAAAATAAACACGGAAATATCCGACAGGGATTTCTGCAAGTACGCAGAAAAAAAAGGGATAAGGCTTACCGCATTATCCCAGTTCTACTCAACCGAAAAGCAGGTTGAGCACTATTTTGTTATTAATTACTCCTCGGTGAATGAGGATAAAATCGAAGAGGCCATATCAGTTCTTTACGATATAGTCACTACTCATTAAGCTGGCTTACAGGAACAGCGATATTACATACAAAATAGGGGCTGTTTTGCAGCCCCTTTAAATTGCAGCTGAGTGCTTTTTATACACTCAGCTGCTTTTTATATATGATAAAACCTCTTTAATATATTCTCATGCAATCTTCATTCTGATTTACCCAATAATTGTATTCACTGTCAATGTTATTGGCAATCTTGTTTGAATCCTTACCTGTGTATACATATAAATCTTCATTCTTTACATATACAATTCTGTTACTGTTAACAACAGTATAGTTTGATACATTCTTGTCCACTTTTTCTTTATCGCCCTTATTGTCATAAACAAGAAGGTCTTCGTCGTCAGAAAGACATACAACAGAATCTTTCTCTGTAATTACAGCACCATAGTTAGTAGATACATTCTTAGCAATTTCTTCTGTCTTGCCATCTTTGAATACACTAAGGTCTGCTTTATCCTCTGAGTAATCTACATCACTCATGAAATAGTATGCACCATCTGCCCAGTATCCGTATCCAGCATTCTTTGATAATACATCAATTTCCTTAAGCTCTGATCCGGAAATCTTATATGCTACAAGCTTGAAACCATCATCATAATCAGCATCTTCGTCTTTAATTCCAACTACGATTTCATTTCCTTTATGGTTTGCTGACATATGATATGCATTCTCTTTGAACTTCTGACTCTTTGATGTTCCAATCTGATAGAAGTAATCAGCATCGCTATCATCCTCGTAATCATCGTCAACCAAGTACTCGATTTCTCCTGCGTAAGAAAGCTCGCTTAATTTAATCTTATCTGTTTTCTTGTCTTCTTTCTCATAGTAGAATGCTATCTCTTTCGAGGCATCAGCTTTAACTCCACCTACATTTTCCTTGATAAGAGTTTCTTTACCCTTCTTTACAATATAAAGATCCATCTTAGAAGTCTCGATTGTCATTTCTTCTAATTCTTCTCTCATCTCTTCAGCATCTTCGTAGTCGTATAAGTCATCCTGATAATCCCAGTAATCATCGTAGTATGCATCATCATCATACAAATACCACTTTGTTCCATCTGTGTATACTCTGTCGTAATCTTTTCCATATGTATATTTCATTCCCATATCTTCATCTTCATACATATAGTAAGAATTTAAGAATGCTACAGGGTCTGTGATATATGTTGTATATCTGTACTCGTCAAATGATAACTCTGGTGTTGTCTCTGTCAGGTAATCTTTCTCTTCTGGTTCTTTTGGCTCTTCCTTTGGACAATCATCCTCTACAAAGTCGATACCTTTTTTCTTAGTTACATCATCTTTTGTGAAGTATATGATATCATTCTCATCATCAATATCAACTACTGAAGATACATCCTCTGCAACTTTTTCCTCTTTACCCTTTTCATCAAATGAAAGAAGTTCATCACCATCAAGTACATAAAGCTTGTCTAAATAGTCTGCCTCTACAGTAACACTCTTCTTTAATTTGTCACTTGAATCTTTCTTTGGATCATATGTATATAAATCTACTTTTTCATCCTTTTCATCTTTTGAATAACAAATTTTGTCGCCAAGGTGACCGTGAATATCTACTACCTCATCATCAACTTTAACAGAGTCTTTTCCATTGTAATAATAGAAATCCTCATCTTCTGTCATATAGTAAATTTCTTTGTCATCATACACAATAAAATCAGCTACATCTTTATCAATATCAGTTATGTACTTATCATTCTTACTTGAATCTTTCTTAAGCTTTGTAAGTTCTGCTAACTTTAACTCATTCTTCTTGTTGTCAAGGTAAACAAGCTTCTTACCATTATCGATAAGTCTTACTTCTGAGAATCCATCCCTCGAATCATCTATTTCGATTTCCTTGTCTTCTTTGTCCATGTTTGAAGAATAGTATAAGCTATCATCTTTAATATAAACGATTGCTTTCTCATTTGGTTTTCCTGACATGTTACCAACAAGCTTAACTCCTCCAACAATAAGACCAACTACTGCTACAGCTCCTACTACGCCAAGACCAATCATGATTTTTTTATTTGATTTCTTGACATTCTCAACGTTGTCTTCTGGAATATATGAATACTGTGCTTCCTGTGCTGGTGCCTCTTCTGCTGGCTGTGTTTCCTGCACTGGTGTCTCCTGTACTGGTGCCTCTTCTGCTGGCTGTGCTTCCTGCACTGGTTTCTCCTGTACTGGTGCCTCTTCTACTGGCTGTTCTGGTGCCTCTTCTGCTGGCTGTGCTTCCTGTGCTGGTGCCTCTTCTGCTGGCTGTGCTTCCTGCACTGGTGTCTCCTGTACTGGTGCCTCTTCTGCTGGCTGTGCTGGTTCATCTGCCATTGGCTGTGCTTCCTGTATTGGTGCCTCTTCTACTGGTGCTGGTTTTTCCTGCTTTGTACCACAGTATGTACAAAACAATGAGTTATCTGCGATCTCAGCACCACAATTTGAACATTTCATATCATTACTCCTTCTTTATTTATATTTTGAATTTGCCATATGCAAAAACAATTTCTTTATAAAAACAAATATAATCCAAGCGGTGAAATTAAACTTATATATTTTATTAAAACAAGTTTATCCGCCAGATTAACAAATACCGGGCAAATCACTACCTGCATCAATACCAGAATGACTGCCCAAATATGCTCTTGTTCAATATCTTTCTTACTATTCTTTCTGATAAATCTAATAAATAGTAACCATATTTCAAGATATACAATCAAAATGATTATACCAGATATTTCTATTAATATTCCTCGTGATTTTCCACTAAATAATACACTTAATAAAGCAATTATTGCAGGAATAACTGACATAGCTATATCATTTACCAACTGCATTTTCAAGCTGGACTTACCCGATAAGGATTGTAACACATTTCCTGCATTAGTTTTTTGGCCAAAGTTTACACCACCTAAAACTACTGTCAACATAAGGAACAGGCCTGCTATTCCCTGAATTGTGTACACATTATTGCCCGAGTCTTTCTCAAGCTCTTCATCAGAAATATTTTCGTAATCTATCGATATTATCTGCTCATAGTTTATCAGCTCTTCATTTTTTGTCAACCAATAATTAAGTCTTTCCTCATCTGAATCCCCATATATTTCTTCATCAGCCTGTATAATAATTTCCTGGCTTAAAATTTCATATATGGAAGAAAATGTTTCTTCTTTTTGTAATTCGCCAGCCCTTGAAAATGGTGAATAGTAATATTTAATTTGTTCATCATCATCAATTTGTTCCGGCACCACAAATCCGCAATCTGTCTTTTGGGAAGAGATATCTTTTTTCATCATCTCTTCATCATCGTAGATTTTTATTTTCGCAGATGTATCTTTTTCAAATACCTCTCCATAATTTTCCTCAGCCTTCTCATTTTCGAACATAATTCCAACACAGAGATTATTTTTGTCCGGAATCGAAATGCTGCCGATGACTATAATTGCAATTATCATTACAACTAACTGGAGATAATACAGAGGTTTGCGAAGCTGCCTGAGCAAAAAGATTTTAAACCATGTAAGATATGTTTCCATATAAAATTTCCAATAGTATCTTATTAATTGTTGTAGTATGCAAAAATTCCTGAATTACCCTTATCCCTTGTGGGAGAAAATCTGCCGGAATAATTATTCCGGATGCAACTATTATCAAAATTATCAGCAAAAGAATTACTAATGTGCCTGTCTGAATATCTTTACAGACAAAATATATTGCATTAAATATTAGTGATAATATGACACAAACCGGATAAATTTTTATCAAAGCACCTGAATCAAAATAAACAAGATTCAATGCTGTCTTTTGTGTAAGGATTACACCTAACAGATAAACAAGAAATGCAATAACCCAGACTATTAATGAAAAAAACACAGTTCGTGTCAAAAATATTTTTCCATGTGTAATTCCATATATTCGAAGTCGTTGCTCCATTGCTGAATTTTGCTTATTATATAGTGTTGCAAAACCCAGACCCGAAAAAAGCATTGACAGAAAATAAATGCAGAAAAATACATATCTTTCTACACTTAGTGTTCCAATTGGAGAAACTAACTCACTTTCAAATACCGAATCTCTATATAAAAGCTTATCAATATATATATCCATCATTAGATTATTGATTTTTTTATTTGAAATAGGTGCGTCATATTCATCTGCTGTTTCAAAGGCAGAATAAACACCTGCTGCCGATATCTGAATAAGTTTTACTCCATCTTCTATCAAATTTTTAAATAAAGCAAATGAAAGCGATCCATTGTCGGAAAGATAAACTTTCTGAACATATCCATAATCGCTGTCCACTTGCTCATAGAAACCTTCAGAAAAGAAGATACAAACTTGTATCTTCCCTTCCTCTAAGTCATTCATTGCTTTTTCTTCGTCATCGTAATATGAAAATTTGCAGATTTCTTCAACACTGTCAATTGTTGATGCATATCTTGCTGCAAGCGTGACTTTTTTTTCACTTTCCGGAATTACGGCTCCAACCTGCACTTTATCAATCATACGGTTTTGAACCATTATTGAGCCAATAACAAGTACTGTAAGTGCTATTCCTGTAAGTAACGCTAATATACAAATTATCATTTTACAAAGTAGTCTTATGCATACTTTACTTTGTATTCTGAGATAAGAAAAATAGTTTTTCATAAATTATAATTCATCTTCAATATTGCTGATGATATCTAAAATATCATCCTCGTCTAAGTCAATAATGTCGACTTCATCGCCTTCATAATCCTCGAGTTCTGTTTCTTCTGTAACGCTAAGTGTTACATCAACTTCTTCTATCTCGAATGACATTTCAAAGCCTTTACCTTTTTTCTGGATGTTTCCTTCAAATGACTCTCCAGCAGCTTCAACTTCGAAATCACCACTCTTCTTATCATATTCGAAAGAAATTATTTCCTGTCCGTCTGCGCTAATCTGATAAGATTCTGTATTTTTGTCTGTCTCTCCTTCGATTTCAAAAGTATACTCTTCACCATCTTCCTCAATTGTACACTCGATATTCTGAAGACGGAAATCTCCACCCTTGAATAAAATTTCTCCTTCAACATCCTCTATCTCAAACTCGATAGCTGCAATCTTATTCTTATAGATATAGAAATCTAACTGCATATCATCAAGTTCATCACATGCATCGTAGAGCTGGTCAAACTGTTCTGTAAGCTCATCTGTATCAACATCAGCCATATCATAGAGTGCTGAAGCCTCGTCTAGTACTGCATTGTAGTAATCCTCATAAAGCCCAACGATTTCTTCTACATCTTCACCAGTTACTGTTGCACCATAACCTGATACTTTTCTGTCTTTTCCATCTACTTCAAAAGACTTCTTGTCTAATTTCTCCCATTCAAGATCTCTAATCTTTTTCATAAGATCTTTGCTGAATTTCTCTGCAGCTTCTGTATATTCTTTGTCCTGACCTTCATAGATCATTGCAAGTAATTCATTAATTGAATCTATTTCAACTCCGGCATCATCAAGTGTTTCTAAAATGTATCCATCTACTTCTGAATCTTTGTAATTGTATACATATGTATCATCTCCAAGTATTGGAGCGTAAAGCTTTAACTGTTCTTTTGTAATTCCTAAAACGCCGTTTGTTGTGAATCCCTTTGCAGATACTTCACCTGAAATCTGCTTCTCTTTTGGTGTTGAAACTACTTTTCCTTCAACAGTTACTCCACTCTTACCTGCTTCATCAACAGTTACTGCTACTGTATATTTTCCAGATTCAAGTAACTTTGCTGTAGAATCAAGATTTGCTGTCTTTACGATGTCTGGTGTTTCAGCAAATGTATTTGTTAATGCAATTGCTACTTTTCCACCTTTTCCAATGATTGCACTACGGATTAATACTGCTGCGATTGCAATAACTACAACTGCTGCAATTACAGCTCCAACAATAATTCCTATCTTGCTCTTCTTTGGTTCCTGAACAACAGGTGTATTATCTGGTGTAATTGGTTCACCTGTCATTGGATCAAAATTCATTTCCATAAACTTTTATTCTCCTTTTCGTTTTGTTTTTATATAAAAAACCACATTAGTGATTTTTTATTTCATCTAGAATGTTTTTTATGCTTCTGTTCTCACTATCGATTTCTATCAGGCTTCCATCTTTGATGGCAAAACAATAATTTGCACCTTGAATTTCTGCCTCCTCGTGAGTTGTAAGAATAATAATTCCGCCGTTTTTCTGGTATCTGTTTAACCAGCTGGCAATATCCTCTTTGTAGTAGATATCTAATGCTGCAGTTGGTTCATCTAAAATCAAAAGCTTTGGGTGTTTTATTACTGTACTTGCGAGACTTACTCTTCGCTTCATTCCTCCGGACAGCTTTGACACCTTTTGTTTTAGAATATCCTCTAATTCAAACTGCTCCAATAAAACCTTATCTGGTTTATTCTTGTTGTATCCCCACAATCGAAGATTGTCTAATACTGACAAATCCTCGATAAGTGGGTTTTCCTGCGGAAGATATCCACAGTCATTTTTAAAAACATTTGAGTCTTTAACCGGATTTTTCCCAAAATAGTTTATCTCTCCACTATCCGGAACAATGGCACCTGAGAGAATTTTCAGAAGTGTTGATTTTCCGCAACCGTTTCTTCCGACTATTACTATTTTTTCTCCGAAATTTGCTTTAAAACTGATGTCATTTAGAATCAGTCTTTTTCCATATGATTTTTTTATATTATTTACTTCTATCATTTTTATTGGCCGTTTGCATATCTGCTATTGTATAATCCGCGCAGATATTCTGCATTTTTATTTTCTATGTCTGACATCTGAATTGTATTGTCGAAGGTTACCGGATCGTAAAGTCCTGTGTACCATGATTTTGAATCAAAGTACTGCTGGATAAATTCAGTATCAAATTTTCTTCCGTGTCTTGCGTAAATCTCGTTTGTTGCAAGTCGAAGCTTCTGCTCATCATTGATTATTCCTGCTACATCTGCATCTGTAAGTAATCTCTCAGCGCTCATTGGAAGGATGTAGTCTTCGCTATAAATGGAACTTGAAAATGTACGCTGTGAAGCATCTGTGAGGAATTTTTCACCCTCACCCTCTAACATATCACCATTTTTTGTAAGCTCATATACATCAACTTTTCCATACTTAAAATTATTTACTTCATAAAAATGACTATAATCAAGATTATCTTCTGCAGTAATTGTATATCCAGCGATAAATGTCACATCACTATCCTGTGCTACAAACATGTTTTCAAATGCAGTAGTAACATTCTTCAGACCTGCTTTTTGTGCCATTATTTTAGCATTATTTACATCCGTTTCTTCTAATGCACTTCCTGAAATACTGTATGATGTAACCGAGGTATATTTATTATCATCACATGCATATGAATACAACTCTGTTGTCATTCCATCTGCATAATGACCGCCCACTAAATACGAATCACATACCAGATTATAGCCTGTAGTTGTCTCCTTTATATAAATTGACACATTTCCATTATCCCAGAAATTACTTCCATTAAGTCGTCTTTCTTCTGCTACTATTTTAACCTCATCATCTTCCACTGTATAAGCATCTGCATATAAATACCATAAGTCGTTTGATGCATATACAACAATAAGGTCATCTACATCATCACCACTTACATCTGCTATGTATGAACCTAATACTCCGCTTTCATCAAATGAAGCAGAACCCTGGTTAGCAATCATGTCATATGTTTTTCCTGCAATATAGCCCTTTTCTTCTATTATTTCATCGAGCTTTTCTTCTAAAAGTTGTCTATCTTTTGAAACAGATATTTCTTTTGATTCTGTCTCTTTTTCTGTACCATCCTCAGTATTTGAATCACGATTTTTCTTTACTGATTCACCCTTGTCGTCGTCGTCATCATTACTCTCTGCAAAGTGTTGCCATGTAAAGTATCCGCCGACTCCTGCTACTGCCGCAAGACCTATAATTGCTGCAGTTATAAGTGGCAACATTTTCTTCTTATTATTGTTGACAGTAACCTGTGGAATTGGTGGCAGCTCTGGTCCATTTGGTGCTTTTGCCTTGGCTGGTTTTGCCTGTGGCACCTCCATCTTTGGAGCTACGCCTTTTACTGGTTTTTTCGGAGCTGCTTGCGTCGGTGTTGCCTGTGCTTTAGCTGCTTGTGCCTTGGCTGCCTGCACTGGTTCTGCTTGTGCTTTGGCTGACTGCGTAGGTTCTGCTTGTGCCTTGACCGCTTGCGTTGGGGCAGCTGGTGTCTGGGCTGGTTTTATTGGTTCTATCTTAGTACCGCAGTAGGTACAGAACTTATGCCCTTCCTGTACTTGCTTTCCGCATTTTCTACAAAACATAAACTACTCCTTTGTTATTAAAATTCATTTTTTCGTATAATTATACTATGTCAGACTATTTATCACAAGACAATACATCATAAAATGTGTATAGCCTTTGCACTCCGTTTTCCAGAATATAATAATGTCTTATATAAGGAATCAACAGCACAATAAAAAGCAATAGCATCACGTACATTCCAATATTTTCAACCAGAAGACAACCTAAAAGAGTAATCATCGTAAGTATGGCAAAAACAACTGTTACAATTAGGTGAACAAATCTTTCATGCTGAAAAAAGCCAATCTGGATTAACAAATCCCGAATGGCTTCATCTTTTTTATCAGAGGATAGCCCAGAAGAATTCTCCCGGGCTATTGTCTCCATATACTTAATATATTCTTTCAATCGTTTCTCCATGTGAAACCTCTTTTACCAAATTTAAAAATACAGGTGTGGCTCAAGCATCTCGAGTTCGTCCAAAAGAATACAATTCGGAATAGTGTTCTCTTTTACAGCAATTTTACATTCCTGGAAGTCCATCCAGCGAACCTCATCAATTTCCTCTTTCTGAATAGAAAACTCATCTTCTTCCATATCAAGCCAAAGCATAAATACCTTACTTATCTGCTTGTCATGAAACTCCTTGTCATGAAAAACACTATCAAAAACTATATTCTTTACCCCGCAATAAACCAATGCCTCAGGACGAATATCTACACCAAGTTCCTCCTTAAGCTCCCTTATTGCTGAATCAATATACTCAACGCCTGCTGGAATATGTCCTGCACTTGAAATGTCATAACATCCAGGAAAGGAATCTTTATTCTCGCATCTTTTCTGAAGAAGAATCTGAACCTTTTCATTCTTTCTTCTTACAATCCAAACATGTGCAGTTCTATGAGGCACACCTTCTGCATGTGCCCTCTCCCTCTCAACTGTAATCCCCGTCGGATTACCCATATCATCTACAACATCAAAATATTCCATGGCAAATCCTCCATGTCTAAAATTCACACAATTTAATTAATTATACATCAATTTTTATCATTTGCCAACAAAACGTACTTATCAAAACCAAAATATTTTGTGATATTTTTCTATATATGAACAAAAAAAGAGGGAAATCCACTCTACGGGTGAATCTCGCCTCTTTAATATTTATAGTATTATTCTTTTACTCCTCCAAGAGCAACACCTGCAATGATGTATTTTGAAAGAAGTAAGTACACTAAGATGATTGGTACAATGGCAACTAAAATCATCATGTAAATCTTACCCATATCAAAGCTCATGTAGTCTGCACCTCTAAGTGTGGCAATAAGAATTGGAACTGTCATCTTATTCTTTGACTGAATTACTAACGCTGGGACGAAGTAATTGTTCCAAGCTCCAACGAATGTGAAAATTGCCTGCACTGCCATAGCTGGCTTCATAATAGGAAGAACAATTGAGTTAAATGTTCTTAATTCACCTGAACCATCGATTCTGGCTGCCTCCACAAGAGAAATAGGGAGGGATGACTGTAAATAACTATACATAAAGTAAAATACAGCTGGGGAAGCAATGGATGGTATGATAAGTGGCAACAAAGAATCATACATTCCAAGATTAGTTATTAATCTTAAGAATCCCATTGCAGTTACCTGTGTTGGCATAACCAGGATGGCCATGATGAATGTAAATGCCGGCTTTTTAAGCTTAAAGTCATAAGCATATAAGCCATATGCAGTAAGTGCTGAGAAATAAATACAAATGGCAGCACTTGAGCCTGATACCAATAAACTGTTTAAGATTCCGCGGAACATAGGGAATGTTCCGTCGTTTGCAACCTTCTTAAGGTTCTCTAAAAATGCTCCACCTGGGAGTGCAGCAAATCCCTTCTGAAGATCTGCATGTGTACGTGTTGAATTAACAATAAGTATGTAGAAGAAGAACAAACACATAAAAGATAAAATTGAAAGTAGTGTATATGCCAGAACCTTACGTCCTTTTCCGCTTTTTTTATTTGCTCGCATTGCGTCTTGCTCTCCTTTCTTCTTTCTTTTTCTTCTTAGCTGCTGCTTTAGATCCATCCGGATCAGTATCGTTTGTCATACGATATGTAATGAAGCAAAGAATACCACTAACGATAAATAAGTATACTGATAATGCACCAGCCATACCGTAGTTCCTACTCTTAAGGTGGTTGTTAAGGAACATAATTAATGTCATTGATGTACGGTCTGGAGATCCCTGTCCGTTTGTTAAGATCTGTGGTACATCGAACATCTGTAATCCACCAATCATAGACACGATAAGTGTATATGTAAGGATTGGACGAATCATAGGAAGTGTAATATAGAAAAATCTCTGCATGCTATTACAACCATCAAGGTCTGCTGCCTCAAAAATATCTACACTAATTCCCATAATTGCTGCCATGAGCATGATTGTTGTATTACCGAACCACATGATGAAGTTCATGAATCCAATAATAGAACGTACTCCAAATACAGTTCCAAGGAAATCAACAGGTTTAGAAATTACACCTAAATTAACTAAGATTGAGTTAATTGGTCCACCTGTAGAAAACATTGTGAAGAAGAGCATTGCAAAAGCAGATGCCATGATAAGGTTTGGTAAGTAAATTACAACCTTAAAGAACTGCTCTCCTCTAAGTTTCATACGTGTATCTGCAAACCAGGATGCAAGGATAAGTGCAATTACGATCTGTGGAATAAATCCAATAATCCATAAAATTACTGTATTCTTCGCATAATCTAACATATCAGATGCAAGCAAGCTCTTGTAGTTTGCCATTCCGATAAAGTTTGGTCCTATTTCTTTAATTCCTGAGCGATAAAACTCATAAAAACTATATCTTATTGTATCCGCAAGTGGGATAAGAGAAAAAATAAAGAAACTCGCAAAGAATGGAAGAATGAATATGTATCCCCATTTTGCATAGCTTACGCTTTTACGCTTTTTCATATCTTACATTTCCTTTCTAATTGCGGAGCGGAATCTCCGCCCCACATGCCCCAATGTTTTATTCTGGCCAAACAACCTCTGTAACGTCTGGGTAACGCTCTTTGATTGCTGTTTCGAAGTTAGCCTTAGCCTTATCGAAGTCAACCTGTCCCTGTAAGTAATCACTAAAGCTGTTCTGAATTAACTCTACACATCCCTGATCGTATGCTGAAAGTGGAGCCATCTTGATGTTCTCTGCAACTGGCGCAAAGTACTCGAATGGATTCTGTCCACCAAGGAACTCAGATGCGAATGAATCGTCTGTAGCAGCCTGCTGCATTCCGCTCTGTGTATTTCTAAAGTCTGAGTAATCCTTAGAAATCTTAAGAAGGTTATCTTCGTCTCCTGTTAAAGCAAGGATAATCTCCTTAGCATGCTCTGGGTTATCTGTTCCTGTACAAGCGTGGATGTAAGATCCTCCCCAGTTGTACTCCTGTGGTGGATTTGTAACACCCCAAACTCCTGCGTCTCCATCCCAGTTAGGATTTAACACGAAATCAATTCCCCAAGCTGGTAATAAGAAAGCAAATACCTTTGAAGCAGAACCCATTGACTTGTTCCAGTCATCATTCCACTGTCCCTTAACTGTTGCATCAAGGTATCCTGCATCTAACCACTCCTTAGAAGTGTTTACCCAGTCCATAATCTGCTGATCAACAACTACCTTTGTATCTCCAGCCTTAACCCATGAATCTGAGATGCTGTTTCCATATAAACGGAATGTATCTGCATATGAAGCAAATGTGAAGTATCCCTTATCCTTAAGTGTCTGTGCTGTTGTCTTCATTGTATCCCAATCAGCTGTTAACTTTGCGATTTCTGCTGGATCATCTGTTCCGAATGCATCCTTAGCGATGTCTCTACGGTAAACTAAAAGTCCAGGACAGCACTGCCATGTTGATCCTCTCTGTACTCCGTTTGCATCAGAAGCTACAACCTTTGTGAAGTCGTACTGTGCTGAAAGATCCTTATCTGGGTCAATTCCTAAATCCTTAAGTGGAATAGCTACATCTGCATCTGCATCTGTATACTTGAAAACGTAATCTGTCTCTGATAAGAAGATATCTACCTTATCATCTGCAGCTGCATCAGCCTGCTTAAGAAGTGCTTCATCAAGCTTCTGCTGATATACACCATCCTGGTTTGGATTAACGATCCAGTGAATTTCTGTTCCGTCATCAAGCTTTGTTACTGTTCCTTCTTTGTTTGTCTCAACAACTCTGTCATATACTGCACAGATACGCTCACGAGCTTCGTCGTTCCAGCTGTAGATGTTAATAACCTTCCCTTCACCCGCTCCGTTCTTTCCTGCCTCTGTAGAACCATCTCCTGCTCCACAACCAGCAAGCATTCCTGCTACCATTGTTGTAGCTAATACAAGACTTACTAATCTCTTTTTCATAAAAGACCTCCTAAATAAATAATTTGTATCTCTTTCGATGGTCTAATTATATAAGCATTAAAATCTAAAAAATATAATTTTTGTGTTAGAAATATCATTTCCATGACATAAACTAACTGGCATTGACAATATTTGTAGTTTTTTATATAGTATACATGTAACAGTACATGAATATATAATTTTGGAAGGATTTTTATATGAGTGTGACAAAAAATTGGTACCGAAGTGAATTTGTGAATCACGAGATGATTACAGGACACCGAGTATTAGAGAGTGAGCTGTCATTTTATGATTCAATTGCCAACGGTAATATAGAAGCAGTTGAAGAAAACTGTAAGAGAAAGGATTTTACTAATCCTGATGGTATGGGAGTTCTATCACACAACCCAATTCAAAACATCAGATATCACTTTGTTATAAGTGTAGCTATGATTACACGATACTGCGTTCATGCAGGAATGGAGCAGGAGAAGGCTTATTCCCTTAGTGATTTCTATATTCTTAAGATGGATAAATGTCAGACACTTGACGAGATATCAGAGCTTCATGATATAATGTGTATAGATATATGTAAGCAGATGCATATATTAAGAAAGAGCCAGATTCTTTCAAAGCCAATTGTTTTATGTATCGACTATATTTACAGCCATATACACAACAGAATTACAGTAAAAGAGCTTGCTGACTATCTTGGACTATCTGAAAGCTATCTGTCAAAGCTCTTTCATAAGGAAATGGGCTTATCCATCAGTCAGTACATTTTAAATCTTAAGATTGAAAAGGCTAAGAACCTCCTGCAATACTCAGAATACAATGTCGTAGATATTGCTAACTACTTATCTTTTTCATCACAAAGTCATTTTATACAGGTATTTCAGAAGTTTACCGGCATGACACCGCATAAATACAGGACGAAAAATTTCCGGACAAATTGGGATGAAATTCAGGCATAGTATTTGCTTTTCCTCCCAGAGTCATTTTATTTCAGTATTCCAGAAAGTTACTGGTATGACACCTAACAAATATCGTACCAATAACTTCCGGAAATACTGGGGTTAGGATTTTGGAGTCATCTTAATGTGTTTAATGTTTAATCCATTTGAACCAAACACAAATTTAAAATAAAATCTTACACCTGATATCAGGTTTACAGTTTGATTTACTTTCTGCACATTACCTTCAGTTCCTTTTACACTAACTGTAGCAATATACATGTTATTGTAATAAATTGAAACAGGTAATTGTGCAAGTGAACCAAGCTTGGATGTATAGGTTATCTCCATCTCATAGCTTGCAGGTCTGTCGAATTCAAGCTGAACAGCAAATGCCTTTCCTGCTTCTCCAACAACATCAGGATCAAATTCAAGAATTCCAGTTTCTTTATCTGCAACATATGTCTTCATATCCGCAATAACCTGATCTTCCTCGTTCTCCTCCTCAAAGCCCTCTGTTTCAACTTCTTCGGCAAGTCCGAGAAGTCTTTGCATTGCAAGTGATTCCATTGCAAACTTAAGAACATTTTTTGCAGTTCTCTGCAGCTGTGCTCTTGTTATCTTTCCTGCTGCAAGACATTCCATTACATCATCTGAATATACATCATCCTGTGTGCTCTGGCAGCACATGAAAATATCATTCTGCGCTCTTACCATTACAGCATGATGTTCATCTTTTGGCTCTTCATTTGGCCAGTTGGCTTTTGCCCACCAGTCACTCATGACAATTCCCTTGTATCCCCAGTGTTCTCTGAGAATTACCGTACAAAGTTCATAGTATCCTGCTGTCCAGCAACCATTTACAGGATTATAGGATGTCATGATACTGTTAGCTCCACCTTCTTTTACACTTATCTCGAATGCCTTGAGGTAAATCTCCCTAAGTGCTCTCTCCGATACAACTGATTCAATGCTGTATCTGTTCATCTCCTGGTTGTTGGCACAGAAATGCTTGATTGTTCCAGTCACGCCTGCTCTCTGGAATCCTCTAAGCTGCGCACAACACAAAAGACCTGTAAGAAGTGGATCTTCTGAAAAATATTCAAAGTTTCTTCCGTTTAACGGATGTCTGATAATATTAATTCCTGGTCCAAGCAGGGCATCAATCTTATTCTTTCTTAATTCCAAGCCTACAAATTCAAATAGCTCCTCTGTAAGCTCTGCGTTAAATGAGCTTGCTATTGCAGCTCCATTTGGTACAGAAAATGCTTTTGTTCCACAGTCCATTCTGATTCCTGAAGGTCCGTCTGCACATCCACATGCAGGCACTCCAAGTTCAGCGAGTCTGTCTGTAACTCCACCAAAGGCCGCTGCAATTCCAGGTGTTACCCTGTTACTGCACATTCCTTCCCCGTGGAAAAGACATACAAGCTCTTCATCTGTAAGCTGCGCTACGAAAGTATCCATGTCAATCTTACCTTCGTAGACGTCAGAGAGCTTGTAGCCTTTGTCTCCGGTAAATGCAATTTCCTCTGGTGCATATTTTGCAAGAAGTGCATCTGTCGACTCCTTCTGAGTCTGACATTTTTCCCATACCATTTCAAATTCACCATTATCGTTTGGTTTTCTTACCATGTGCTCAAACTCTTCAACTGGTGCACATGCCTGCTCAAGCTGCTCAATTACTGTAAAGGACTGGTCAAAGCTTCCACATGAAATATCAGTTCTTATACTTCCACCTACAAATACTTCATAGCTTCCTTCATCAAGAACCCATGCTGACTTATGTCCTGAAACACCGTTCTCATCATATGATGCGATATGTGATTTCCCAATTACAATTCTAAGAGCTTCTTCCTCTCCTGATGCTAAGCATCCTGTCTTTGCAAAGCCTGCCATTACACGCTTTGGCTTTCCAATATATTTCTCTGGAAGGTCGATGTATATTATTGCAACTTCCTTACCAGACACCTTCCCAATATTTTTTACTCGTACTTCTATCTCAATTTCTTTTTCATCTACTCTTAGAATTTTTCCTGACATATCAAATAAAGTGTAAGAAATTCCGTATCCAAATGGGAAAAGCACCTTGTCTTTAGCCTCTGCTACTGTCTCGAAATATCTGTATCCTACATAGATATCTTCAGCATAATAATTCTTTTTTGGGTCACCAAAATATTTGTCACTCAGATGGTCACTTATGTCCCTGGCAATTGTGACTGGGAGTTTTCCACATGGAGTTACGTCTCCCATGAGAACATCCACAGTTCCGTTTCCGCCTTCCTGTCCCCCTTGCCATACATACATTACTGCTGCCGGGGAAAACTCATCAATCCAGTTCATGTCGATAGCATTTCCCACATTAAGAAGGACTACTGTTCTCTCACATGATTTTGATACTGTTTCAATGAGGTCACGCTCTGTCTGTGTAAGAAGATAGCTTCCCTCATTATTAAGGTTATCCTGATCCTCTCCAGCAGTTCTTCCGATGATTACGAGTGCTACATCAGACGCCTTTGCAATGCTTACCATTTGGTCTGTAAGTGGCATCTCCTTCTGGGACCAAGGTGTTTTTCCCCAACCCTGACCCTTATCATATGGATTTTCTTTAATCCAGTCTTCATAGATTGTGATTAGTTCCTGGTTTAATAAGATATCTTTTCTTTCTTTAAGTGCATCAAGAATGCTGATTTCGTAGCTGGTATTTACCATTCCGCCTGAACCTAGACCACTCTTGTAATAATTGAATGCACATCTTCCAAATACTGCTACTTTATCCTGTTTTCTGATAGGAAGTGCTCTGTTTTCATTTTTTAATAATACGCAACCTTCTGCAACCATCTGGCGTGCGCATGCAACATAATCCTGCTTCTTTAAAGTCTTCAATCTTATTCTCTCCTATTCAAAAACGCCCCAGCATTCCTGCAATTTACCAAAGGCATTTACATAATTAACTCGATTTCGTTGTTATCCTGTAACATATCTGCTGAAACGTAGTTTCCTTCAACTGCTGTTCCGTTAACTGTCATCTGCTTGCAGCCACTCTGTACATGGTCAGGATTCTTAACTACGATATGAAGGTGCTTTCCTCTGAAATCCTTCTCAATTTCGAATCCATCCCACTCAGCAGGGATTGATGGGTCAATCTTAAGTCCACCGAAGTCTGGTCTCATACCCATGATACCTTCAACACATCCAACCATTACAGTTGAAGCTGTTCCTGTTAACCAGTGTACGTGTGATCTTCCGAAGAATGGGCTTGCCTTTCCTTCTGTAAACTGTCCATAGCAGTATGGCTCAAGCTGACGGATTTCAGCTCTGTCATTCTGTGCAGCTGGTGCATTCTCCATAAAGTACTGGAATGCTCTGTCTCCATGTCCGCTTAATGCTTCTGCAAGGATAATCCATCCCTGTGACTGTGAGAAGATACCAGCATTCTCTTTTGTTCCTGCATTGTAGATTACTGCGAGTGCTCCATCAAATGCATGCTCATGGTATGGAGGATCCATAAGAATTGCTCCGTACTCTGTGTTAAGTCTTGTGTATACATTCTCAAGGGCTAAATCAGCCTGCTCTTTTGAAGCATATCCACTGATTACACTCCAGCTCTGTGGATTTAACCACATATTTGCTTCTGGGTCATCTCTATGGCCGATAACCTCTCCAGCCTCTGTAAATCCACGAATAAATCTGTCCTCGTTCCAGCAGAATTTCTCGATTTTTTCTCCGAGCTCTTTCTGGCTCTTCTCGAGGTATGCAATGTAGTCTGTATCATTCTTGTACTCTGCAAATTTCTTTAAAATTGTCATAGCATAGTAGAACTGTAATGCTACGAATGATGACTCTCCCTGTGCTCCAAGTCTTAAGCAGTCATTCCAGTCTGCGTAAAGACCTGCTGGCATTCCATGAATTCCAAGATGGTTCATTGAGAAGTCAATTGCTCTCTTTAAGTGGTCGTATACTGTTCCCTCATCTTTGTTAGCGTAAGGAATTACCTCATCGATGAATGCAAGGTTTCCTGACTCTGAAATATATTTGTATACTGTTGGGAAAAGCCACATTGCATCGTCTGCACGGTATGCAGGATGTCCTGTCTCTTTTACGTATGAAGCATCGTCTGGTGTATCTTCATGTCCGGCATTGTGTGTGAACTTAACAAGTGGAAGTCCGCCACCATTGTCTACCTGTGCTGAGAGCATGAAACGAATCTTCTCTACTGCCATCTCTGGAGCAAGGTGGATTACACCCTGGATATCCTGTACTGTATCACGGTATCCGTATCCGTTACGAAGTCCACAGTAAATAAATGATGCAGCTCTTGACCAGATAAATGTCATGAAGCAGTTGTATGCATTCCATGTGTTAATCATTGTGTTGAACTCTGGGCTTGGTGTCTTTACCTGGAAGTGAGAAAGCTTCTCATGCCAGTATGTGATAAGCTTATCAACCTCTGCATCACATGTACTCTGCACATCGCTGTATGTTGAGATAATCTGTGAAGCTTCATCGTCATACTTCATTCCAAGGATGAAAGCGATTGACTTTGTCTCTCCCGGGGCTAATGTAATAACTGTTGAAAGAGCACCACAGGCATTTCCGTTATAGTTTGTTGCTCCGCCAAGGTCTCCATTTTCTACTCCAACCGGATTGCTGTAGCTGTGGTAGTTACCGATGAACTTTTCTTTTTCTCCACAGTATGATGATACAGGGTTACCAGCAAGTCCGAAGAATCTCTCTGTTACAATCTTGTCATCTACATCCTTGCCTTCCTCAAGTCCGTCAAGGTTTCCATGGATGAGCTGACGAATTCTGTTCTCGTTGAACTTTGTCTTTGTGATGAACTTTGAATACTGAAGGTTTACCTGATCCTGCTCATAGTTGCTGTTGTTAGTAAACTCAGCATATCCTGTAATTGTAAGCTCTCTTGTCTCTGATGAGTTATTTGTAAGCTTTAAGTTCCATACTTCGTATGAACAATCAAGTGGTACATAATATAATGCCTCTGAATGAATATCGCTGTACTCTGCAATCATTCTTGTGTAGGCTGTACCATGATGACACTCGCTCTTGTAGCTCTCAAGATCTTTTCCTACCGGCTGCCATGAAGCTGACCAGTAATCCTTGCTCTTGTTATCACGGATGTACATATATCTTCCTGGTTGATCAAAATCATTGAAAATATATCTTAAAATTCTTCCGTTAGCTCCTGACTTTGCGAAGCTGTATCCTCCGGCGTTGTTTGAAATGATTGCACCATACTCTGGTGATCCAAGATAATTTGCCCATGGGGCTGGAGTATCAGGTCTAGTAATGACATACTCTCTTTTTACGTCGTCGAAATATCCGTACTGCATGATTTACCTCTCTTTTATGATTAATTTAATTTTACTACGATTTCGTGTGCGCTATCGTCAAGTGACTCAAGCCTTGCTCTTGCAATTTCTACCTTTGTATCTGTAACCTCAAGCGCATCTGCACCATCTATTACTGCTGATGCAATCTTATACTGACCAAAGTCCTTACCCTTTGCTCCTACATACTTAATTGTAAGCTGTCTGTCTGCAAAAATAAGTTCAACTGCTGCCTCTCCGTTCTCATCGAACTGCTCTTTTACAAGCTTTGGCTCGAGTACGAGATTTCCATTTTCTCCCTTAACACCGAAGGCTTCTGTTACTACTGTAAGCATGTACCAGCTGGCTGCTCCTGTAAGGTATGAATACATTCCACGTCCGGATGCGTTGAAGTACTCAGGAATTCCCGGATACATATAGCTTGTGTCAAAATCAAGTGATGTGTCTGCTAATGTCTGAAGTGCTTCATAGCCTTCTCTTACCATTCCATTCTGGTATAAAGCATTTGCATACATTACTGTCATGTGTGAGAATACTGCACCGTTTTCCTTCTCACCGTAAGCAAATCCGAACATTCTTCCCATGTCGTATTTCTCTTCATGGAAGTTAGTGTTGATGCGGTATCCACCTACTTCTTTTTTGTATAAGTACTCCTTTGCACTTGCTGCAATCTGCTTTGCCTGTTCTGTTGTTGCAAGCTTGCTCATAAGTGCAAATACCTGACCTGTAAGCATCATTCTTACGCCAAGTTCATTTTCTCCTTCAACCCTGTTTCCATTGTTATCGTAGTAGCTGTTGAACCAGCCATTTCCCTTGCTGTCAGTTACCCACTCGTTATTTCTGACATTCTGCATAATCCATTCTGCTTTTCTGTCAAGGTTCTGTGCTACGAGCTCTGCGTCAAGAAGTACTCTTGCTCCGCTTACATTATGACGGCACTGCTTTACATACTTGTTAAGTACTGCAAGCTTCTTATCGATATCATCATAGATATAATCGTCATTACTGAGTAAACCTACCATCTCCTCAAGGAGCTCTATCTTATTCTGCTTATGTTTTCTCTTTAACATTCTGATGTAACTTGCAAGCTGCTTTAAGTTTCCGGCATACGCACATGTAAATGCTACACTCTCTCCTCTTTCTGGAGCCATATCAAGAGCATCGTTCCAGTCTGCTCCTCTTAATCTGATATGGTTATGCTCACCTACCTCGTAGAATGCACATAAATTCTGTAAAAGAAGGTGCTCCAGGATTGTTCCTTCATACTTTTCTCCTGTTACAGTCTTCTGTACTTTTCCGTACTCATCTGTCCACTCTTCGTCTGTAGCTGTTCCTCTTTCTACCTGGCGGTCCTTAAAGTATGCTACCTTCTGGTTAAGAATCTCAACATCACCTGTCTGATCCATGTAGAGCTTTGTTGTAATAAATGGCCATACTCCATGATCCATCCATACACGTGTGATGTTATTTCTATCTGCGATGAATTCGCCCTGCTTCTCTCCGATGATTGTTGCATTTGTTCCGTCAATTCTTACTCCACCGTAGTTGTCGAGAATCATCTGACGAACTCCGTCCGGATTCATCATAAGAAGTGCAAGGCAATCCTGCCAGAGGTCTCTCCAACCTCTTCCACCCTTTCCATAATCATGATATGGAAGGAATGAACATCCATAAATTCTTCTTAAGAATGGCTGGAAGCTTACCCATCTCATGTAATTATCAAATGCCTGATTTCCTGTGTGGTACTTGATATTTACCTGCTCCTGCCAATACTCCTTTGTGCTCTCAAGAGCTGCGTCTACGGCTGCCTTTGTTGAAAGTGCCTTAACTGCTGCTGTAATCTCGTCCTCGTTATCTGTTGCTCCGATTACGATAGTATAGCTTGTGCTCTCGCCTGCTTTTAATGTTATTTCCTCAAATCTGATTCCGCCAACTGCTTCTTTTCCTTCAGCTACGCTTCCGCTTGCCAATGCAGGCTTGTTCTCAAGAAGTGCGCGTGGTCTTGTAAACATTCCACCTTCTCCGATGAAGTCCTCTGCTACCGGATAAAAGCCTGTTGGGTTAGTTCCGTTTCCTGATACTCCGCATACGAAATATGTAAGATTATTCTTCTGGTGTCCTCTCTCATCGAATGAAAGTGTTGGACGAACATATACTCCATTGTCTGTTGTACGGATACGGTGAAGTAATGATGTTACATGTCTGTGGTCTCTGATGTTATCAGCACTTCTTCCATAAATTGGAACTGCTGCTACTGGTGTTACCTTTACTACTGCATCACTTGTATTTGTAATCTCTACCTGCATTACCTCTACGTTATGCTCAAGTGGTACAAATGATGTTACTGCTGACTTCAAGCCATATTTTGCTGATTCTCTTGTGATAGTCTGCCACATGAGTCCTGCTGTTATCTGGCTTGGCTCCTGCTTGTTTGTGAATTTCTGTGCTTCTGCTTCTGCAGACTGTCCTACAACTGACCAGCATCCTTTCTCTGTTACGCACCAGAAGTTTCTGCTTGAACGGTTGTTGTGCAGATTCTCTGAGCTTACCGGCTCTAAGATAAATGCGTTCTGGTTAAGTTTGCTGTCTCCACCTAAGTTTGGTGTTACTGCGCTTTTAATTCCCTTTTCTCCTGCAACTGGGAAGTACAGATAGCTGTAATTCTCTGGGTTGTCAAGCTGAAAAGTTCCTTTGGTGTCTAAAAACTTGATTCTACTCATCTCATACTCTCCTTTATAGTTGTATCTTATAAAAATAGGGGGAGTATAAATATCAAAATTATGACAATAATTATATTTTCATCTCCTAACCTAGATGTGGGGGGGAAGATGGCTGAGTGCGGGGGAAGATGGCTG
>JAXJTU010000112.1:0-1608 GCA_036309425.1 Agathobacter sp. | reverse complement strand
TATACACATTTTACACTAGATGAACGAATTTGTCTACAAGATTTATTAAAAAAAGGAAAAAGTTTTAGACAAATTGCAGAAATTATGGGTAGAAGTCCATCAACTATTAGTCGAGAACTTAAACGTAATTGGAGTAAAAAGAAAAAACATTATAATGCTTGGGGAGCAAATGTTAAATATATTTGTCGCAGAAAAGACTGCCACAGAAAAAATCATTTACTACTCAACGAAGAAATGTATCAATTTACTCACAAAGGATTATTACAGTATTGGTCACCTGAAATCATTGCGGGCAGATGGAATACAGAACATTCTGAGAAACTCTCGTTTTCATCTATCTATCGAGCTGTAAGAGCTGGACAGTTTCCAGGTATAAAGCCGTGGACGCATTTTAGAAGAAAAGCAAAGCCTTATTCTAATCAAAAGAAGTCCTATACACGTTTCTTTGACAGCTCAATTCATGATCGACCAATTGAAGCAGATAATCGTTCTCGTTTTGGTGATTTTGAAGGTGACACCATTTACGGTTCTGTTGGAAAAGGTTATCTGGTAACAGCAATAGATAGGCGTTCTCGCTTACTTGTCGCTGCTAAATGCGTAGATAAAACCATTCCGGTTATCAACAAAGCATTTTCTGTTGCTTTTGGTAATGTATCAAAGCAGATAAAACCTTTGACACTTACATTGGATAATGGGACAGAATTTCTTGGTTTCAAAGATATTGAAAAAGAAAACGATTTAAAAGTTTACTTTGCTGACTCTCATTCGCCTTGGCAAAGAGGTAGTAACGAAAACATTAATGGTTTAATTCGCTTCTTTTTTCCAAGAGGTACTGATTTCCGAAATCTTCCGCAAGAGCAATTGGATTCTGTAATTTCTTTAATTAACAACAGACCACGTAAATGCTTGGGATATTTATCACCAATTGAATTTATTAAAAAAAGTGTTGCACTTGGCTTGACAATCTGACGAGGCTTTTTATTTCGCCAAAATTCGACACTCTTACTACGCTTATGTCTCGTTAAGACAAAAAATATTTATTTCAGCGTTTGGCACAGACGCATAATTTCCCACATTAAATTAATAATATTATATCATAAAATTGTTAAATCGCCAATTTATATTAAGAAATATCTCGAAACACAACACTTATCTGTGATGTATTTCTCATAAATAATTCAAACTATTCAAAATTTGGGTAGTTTGGACTTTCGTTAGTAATCATCAATTCATGAGGATGTGATTCCTTGATACCACTTGCAGTGATTCTAACGAAACGAGCAACTTCCTTCATGGTTTGGATGTCACGAGCACCACAGTAGCCCATGGAAGACTTTAATCCTCCAACCAATTGGAATACAACTTCAGCTACAGTTCCCTTATATGGAACTACACCTTCTACACCTTCAGCTACCAATTTTGAATGTTTCATGTGAGTGCCTTTATCCAATTCTTGGAAGTATCTGTCTGCTCCGCCACCGGATCCACCAGTCATAGCCCCAATGGAACCCATTCCACGGTAAGTCTTGTATTTTCTACCATTCATGGTAACTATGTCACCAGGTGCTTCCAAGGTTCCCGCAAGCAAGTTACCAAGCATTACAACAT
>JAXJTU010000111.1:0-1679 GCA_036309425.1 Agathobacter sp. | reverse complement strand
TATTTTGACGGCGAGTACCGTATTGCCGATGGGCAGTGGCAGAAAATCGAAACAGGAAAGCACATTTCTTCTACCGAAGGAGATGTGACGCTGAGAGGCAATTTCCACTTGGTTGCGCCGGACGGTGAGTATATTGGTGTTTACACGGACAGCATTCCGATTGCTCTTTATACAAATCATATTAACCTGACGTTTTATGAAGGCGAAAATGAGCCGTTCATAATAGATGTGGAGAATCCTTTGTACGGAGATTCTGCTTGCCACGAGGATTGGTCTGCTTATGTTCTGACAAGCGGAAGTGAAGAGCCTATCGAGATTTTGATTCATAATCCCCATCGTTTTGGTAACGAAACTGCTATTGACGAGATGCTTTCCAGCACAGCCTTGTGGACAGATATTGAGTTTGAAAAAGGAGTTCTTGAAAGCGGAAAAACTCAAAGAGACATTGGCCTGTTGTTTGCCATCATTTCTCTTGTCGTTTTGGGAACAGCTTTATTCTCAACACTGATACATATAAAAAACAGCAAGATTATTTGGCTGTTCGGCACTGTGATTTTATTTGCCGGTACATATCTGTCTTATAGCGCAGACGGCGTTTCATTCTGGAACGAATCCGTTGTATCCAATACGACGATTTTGGGCTGCTCTATGATGTTCTATATGTTCTTTCTTTGCGTTGCACTTGTGCAGTTTTTGAAAGACACGAGGACAATCGGTATCATCACCGTTACACTGCTTGGCGTTGTTAATGCTGTAGTTCTTGTTTTGCCAGTTTTGACAGACATACTCTTTTTTGATACCTGGCTTTATTGGGCCAGTGTACAAATACTTGCAAACATCATTCTGCTCGGATGCCTTATTCGAGAGTTAGTTGTTACAAAAGGAAAAGAACGTTGGCTTTATTTCGGCGCAATTTTGCCACTGGTCTCCTTTGGTGTTGATGTTATCATGACCGACCTTGGATTATGGAAGGGCGGAGTTTCCTCAAGATATATTTTTACTGTTTTCTTTGTTGTAGCAATGGTTGTCGTGCTCAAAGTTATACCTAACGGCATTAATGCACTTTCAAAAGCAAAAGAATTGGAGACCGAAAAAATTGTACTTAATGCGGAGCTTACCGAAAGCAGAATTTCTACTATGATGAGCCAAATCCGTCCCCACTTCATTTACAACACTTTGGGCAGCATTGAACAGCTTTGTATCATTGATCCTTCAAAAGCCGGAGAACTCGTTCATAACTTCGCAAAGTATCTGCGCGGTAATTTCGGAGAATTGGATAATCCTAAACCGATTTTAATGTCGCAGGAAATGGAGCACGTTCGCCATTACATCAGCATTGAAAACGTGCGTTTCCCAGATATGACCTTCTCATTTGAGATGAATTCAGATGACTTTCATATTCCTGCACTTACCATTCAACCTATCGTCGAAAATGCGATAAAACATGGACTTATGAAGTTATCTAAGGGTGGAACGATCCGAGTAGTATCTTATGAAACAGAGAGCCATTACTGTGTATCCGTAGAAGATGACGGTGTGGGCTTTGATACGGACGTTCTGCTTGATGAAAGAAAGCATGTGGGAATCCGTAATATTCGTGGAAGATTAAAAGCAATGGTAAACGGAACCCTTGAAATCGAAAGCCGTGTCGGTATCGGTACTACAGTTTTAATCAAAAT
>JAXJTU010000110.1:0-40444 GCA_036309425.1 Agathobacter sp. | reverse complement strand
TTTACCAAAAGAGGTATTAGAGAATTATTCGAACACATTATGTCAATGAGCCGTAAAAAGCAGTATCAGCTTTTAGCAGACAACGGTTTAACTTCTGATGAAAATTTTGAACAGGTAGAAAAGTTAGATTTTACAAATGCTAAAATTGTATTCCAGGGTGTAGAGGGTGCGTACAGCCAACAGGCTACAAAGGAATATTTTGGTGAGAATTGCGACTGTTATAATGTAGAAACATGGAAGGATGCAATGGAAGCCATTAAAAATAATGAAGCTGATTTCGCAGTACTTCCTATCGAAAATTCATCTGCAGGAATTGTTTCTGAAAACTATGACTTATTAGTAGAATATAATAACTATATTGTTGCTGAGCAGATTATAAAAATAGACCACTGTCTTTTAGCACTTAAAGGTGCAGAGCTTGCAGATATAAAAACTGTTTACTCACATCCACAGGCATTAATGCAATGTTCAAAATATCTTGATTCACATAGAGACTGGGACCGATTAAGTGTTAAAAATACAGCCTTCAGTGCACAAAAAATCAAGGAAGACGGACTTTGCAACCAGGCTGCCATTGCAAGCAGTATAACAGCAGATATATATGGACTTCAGATATTAGATTCTGCAATACAGAACAATAAAGATAATTCAACACGTTTTATAATTGTTACAAACAAAAAAATATATGATAAGAATGCTACAAAAATGTCTATCTGTTTTGAAATCCCACATAAGAGCGGTTCACTGTACAACATTCTTTCACATTTTATATTCAACAATGTTAACATGACTAATATTCAGTCAAGACCAATTCCGGGGCGCAATTGGGAATACAGATTTTTTGTTGATTTTGAAGGCAATTTTACAGATACAGGAGTAGTAAATGCATTAAGGGGATTAAAGGAGGAGACAATATCTTTAAAAATACTAGGTACATATTAGTTTAATTCGGGGGTTTTTATGTCAATTAAAACATTTTCATCAATATATATTGGTTCTTTTGAAGTCACAATGAAAATCTTTGAGATTTCATCAAAAAAGAAGCTGCGTGAGATAGATTATATCCGTTCAAGACTAGACCTGGGCAAAGAAGCATATAAGCACGATAATAAAAGCATTGGTTATGAGTGCGTAGACGAGTTATGTGATATGCTTTCCGAGTTTAGAACCATAATGAACGGATATAAGGTTGACTCATATGAGATATATGCTTCTTCATTTTTTGATTCCGTTTCAAATAAAATGTTTGTATTAGATCAGGTCTATATCAGGACCGGATTTCAAATTAATGTCATAAACAATGTTACTCATAGATTTATCAGTTATAAATCCCTTGTTAACAATGAAGCATTTGCAAAACTGGTAAAAAAATCCGCAATCGTTGTTGATATTGGTGGTGCTAGTGTGCAGGTTACATTTTTTAATAATGGTAAACTTGAGTCAACACAGCACATGGAAATTGGTACAGTAAAATTACGTGAGTTATTGTATAATCCGGGTAATACGGAAAACACCTACCGCTCGGATATGGAAGAGTATATTGACAAGAAAATCAAGGCATATACTCATCTGTATTTTGAACAGAGTGTTGATTATGTAATCTTTATGAATGACAACGGAATGGAATTAATTCAGCGGTTAGAGAAGGATAATGAAGAGAATAATTTAATTAAAGCTGATAAATTATACAAATATCTGGAAAAACTTCAGCGTAAATCCTTGTCAGATATTTCTGAAGTATTAAGTCTTCCGGATGATTCAGATTCACTTCTCATTCCAACAATATGTCTTTTTAAAGCCTTTATTTCCAATTTACAGCCTAAAGACGTATGGATTGCAGGAGTAAATATTAATGATGGAATAGCTTACGATTATGCACAGAAAAATAGGCTTATAAGAATGACGCATAACTTTGACGATGATGTAATATCGGCTGCAAAGAAATTATCAGAACGTTTTTGCAGTTATTCGCTTCATATAGAAGCATTAACAGGTTTATCAATACAGATATTTGATGCAATGAAAAAGGTTCATGGCCTTGGAAGCAGGGAAAGACTTCTTCTTCAGACTGCAACTATTTTGCATGACTGTGGTAAATTCATCAGCCTCGAAAATGATGCCATGTGTGCATATAACATAATCAAGTCATCTGAGATAATTGGTTTAGTCCAGTCCGAACGGGAAATTGTAGCCAGAACCGTCTTATATAATTCATATAAGCTTGATAATTATGAAGATGTATTAGATGTTCTTGGCATGAAAGAATATGTTATCAGCGCAAAGCTTGCTGCAATTCTTCGAGTTGCAAATGCTTTGGACCAGAGTCATAAGCAAAAGTTTACCAATATCAAATTTACATTAAAAGACAAGCAGCTTATCATACATCTTGAAACCTTTGATGATATATCATTGGAGAAAAGACTATTCGAAGAAAAGACTGCATTTTTTGAAGAAATCTTCAGTATAAAACCAATAATAAAATCAAAGAAAATATATAATCTGGGGGGTAATTAATGGAATCAAAGATAAACTACAATGATTCTTCATTTTATGAAAATAGAGAATTAAGCTGGATAAAATTTGATCACCGTGTTTTAGAAGAGGCAAGAGATAAGACTATTCCATTATTAGAAAGAATGAAGTTTTTAAGTATCACTTCATCCAATTTAGATGAGTTTTTCATGGTACGAGTTGCTTCACTAAAAGACATGGTTCATGCAAACTACAAGAAGAAAGACATTGCCGGTATGACGCCGGCAGAACAGCTTTCTGCAATCAGTGCTGCAACAAAGGAGCTGGTAGAAACCCAATACAATACTTATAATCGTTCTTTAATTCCCTTACTAAACAAAGAAGGAATATATATAATAGGAAAACACGAAGAGCTTACTAAAGAGCAGGCAGCTTTTGTAGATAAATATTTCCTTGAGAATGTTTATCCGGTTTTAACCCCAATGGCTGTAGATGCATCACGACCATTTCCTTTAATCAGGAACAAAACCTTAAATATTGCAGCTTTACTAACTAACAAAAAAGCAAAGGATGAAACAGTTTTTGCAACCGTTCAGGTTCCCAGTGTACTGTCACGACTGATTCAGATTCCGGGAAAAGAAAGCTGTACAACTTTCATTTTGCTGGAACAGATTATAGAGAGAAATATTGATAAATTATTCTCTAATTATAAGGTTTTATGTGCATATCCATATAGAATTATGAGAAATGCAGATTTAACCATTGATGAAGATGAAGCATCAGACTTATTAAAAGAAATTCAGAATAAGCTTAAGATGCGTCAATGGGGAGAGGTAATAAGACTCGAGGTTGAGGATGGAATCGACAAAAAACTGCTCAAATTCCTAAAGAGTGAATTTAAAGTTTCGGATGATGATGTATTTAAGATTTCAGGACCTGTTGACTTAACTGTATTTATGAAACTATTTGGTATTGAAGGGTACGATCATCTTAGATATGTCCAGCCAACTCCACAAAAGGTTCCGGAGATTGAAGCATGCGATAATATTTTTAAAGCAATACGAAATGGTGATATTTTCTTACATCATCCTTATCAGACCTTTGATCCGGTTGTTGACTTTATCAGACAGGCTTCAATTGATCCTGATGTATTAGCAATCAAACAAACTTTATACCGTGTCAGTGGTAATTCACCGATTATCAGTTCGCTTGCACAGGCCGCTGAGAACGGCAAACAGGTAACTGTTCTTGTGGAATTAAAAGCTCGTTTTGACGAGGAAAACAACATTGTCTGGGCCAAAAAGCTTGAACAGGCCGGCTGTCATGTAATATATGGTCTGGTTGGGTTAAAAACACACAGTAAAATAGCCCTGGTAGTAAGAAGAGAAGATGAAGGTATAAGAAGATATGTACATCTTGGAACTGGTAATTACAATGATTCTACTGCCAAATTATATACAGACTGCGGAATTTTTACCTGCAAAGAAGCAATTGGTGAAGATGCAACAGCTGTGTTTAATATGCTTTCGGGTTACTCAGAACCTTTATCATGGAATAACCTTATACTTGCACCATACTGGCTAAGAGAACGCTTTTTATTCTTAATTAAAAGAGAAATCGAACATGCCAAAAAAGGACATGAAGCAAGAATTATTGCAAAAATGAATTCCCTTTGTGACCCTGAGATTATCGCTACCTTATATGAAGCCTCAGCCTGTGGCGTAAAGATTGATTTAATTGTCCGAGGAATTTGCTGTTTAAAAGTACAAATTCCTGGTGTGAGTGAAAATATTACAGTCCGCTCAATCGTTGGTAATTTTCTTGAACACAGCAGAATTTTCTATTTTGCAAATGGCGGAAATGATGAGATATACATGGGAAGTGCAGACTGGATGCCACGAAATCTTGATAAGCGTGTTGAAATAATTTTTCCTGTATTAGATGACAAATTAAAGGATAAAGCTTATCATATATTAGAACTTGAACTTGCAGATAACGTTAAGTCGAGAATAATGGATGAGAATGGAAATTATGTCCGAATTGACAAACGTGGTAAAGAAGTTGTTAATTCCCAGTTAATCTTTTGTGAGGAAGCCAAAAAATACTCTCCAAAAGAAGAGATAACAGATAATGGAAGAGTATTTATTCCTGCTGAATCCATGTAATTTTATTGTAAATAAAAATGTAAAACTTTTAACAATTTATATTGACGTATAAGAATTTGTATGCTAATATACATGAGTATGCCGCACAGTTAGGTTTAAGACTATTATTTATAGCACCAAAACTGGCGAGTAATGATAAAATAGGAGGTGCCATATGTACGCAATTATAGCAACAGGTGGTAAGCAGTACAAAGTAGCTGAAGGCGATATCATTACCATTGAAAAGCTTGGTGTTGAAGCTGGTGAGAAGGTAACATTTGACCAGGTTTTAGCAGTTAGCGGAGATGATCTCAAGGTAGGAGATCCAACTGTAGCTGGAGCAACAGTTGAGGCTTCTGTAGTTAAAGAAGGCAGAGCTAAGAAAGTTATCGTTTACAAGTACAAGAGAAAGACTGGTTATCATAAGAAGAACGGACACAGACAGTCGTTCACACAGGTTAAGATCGAAAAGATCAATGCATAATGATAACAGTATCGTTTTATCGAAATAACGATGAAATAAGAGGATTTAAAAGTATTGGTCATGCTGGTTATGCAGAACATGGAAAGGATATTATTTGTGCAGGTGTTTCCGCTCTTGTCATAAATTATATTAATTCTATTGAGAAGCTTACTTCCATGAAGTTTAAAGTTGATTCAAATGCTAAGACAGGTATGATTGATTTTAGATTAAAAGGCACTATCACAAATGATGCCAGAATTCTTACTGATTCGTTGATTTTAGGATTAAAAGGAATACAAAAAGACTACGGGAATGAATATATCATTCTGAATTTCAAGGAGGTGTAAGACATGTTAAATATGAACCTTCAGTTTTTTGCTCATAAAAAGGGAGTTGGTTCTACAAAGAACGGACGTGATTCAGAGTCTAAGAGATTAGGCGCTAAGAGAGCAGACGGACAGTTCGTAAAGGCTGGAAATATTCTTTACAGACAGCGTGGTACTAAGATTCATCCAGGTACAAACGTTGGTATTGGTGGAGATGATACTTTATACGCTAAGGTTGACGGTGTATTAAGATTCGAGAGATTAGGAAGAGACAAGAAACAGGCTTCCGTATATCCAGTAGTTAACGATTAAGATTTAGAAACCCCGACATTTTTTGCCGGGGTTTTTATGCGTTATTATGCATATTATGAGGTAGAATATTATGTTTGCAGACCGTGCAAAAATTATTATAAAATCAGGAAAAGGTGGCGATGGCCATGTATCCTTTAGAAGAGAAAAATATGTTCCTAACGGTGGCCCGGATGGTGGTGACGGTGGAAAAGGCGGAGACATTATCTTTCAGGTAGATAAAGGACTCAATACACTCACAGACTACAGACACCGCAGAAAATTCGCTGCAGAACCCGGACAGGAAGGTGGTAAGAAAAACTGCCATGGAAGAAATGGACAGGATTTAATTCTTAAAGTTCCTGAAGGAACAATAATAAAAGATGCCCAATCAGGTAAAGTCATTGCAGATATGTCTGGTGACAACCAGCGTATGATTGTTTTAAAAGGTGGTAGAGGCGGTTTGGGAAACCAGCATTTTGCCACAGCAACAATGCAGGCGCCAAAGTATGCACAGCCAGGTCAGGAAGCTATTGAAATAGAAGTAGCACTTGAGCTTAAAGTAATTGCAGATGTAGGTCTTGTAGGTTTCCCAAATGTAGGTAAATCAACCTTCTTATCAAGAGTTACTAATGCCCAGCCTAAGATTGCAAATTACCATTTCACAACCCTCCAGCCTAATTTAGGTGTTGTTGATATGGAAGAAGGATTTGGATTTGTTATCGCTGATATTCCTGGACTGATTGAAGGCGCATCAGAAGGAATCGGACTCGGTCATGAATTCTTAAGACATATTGAAAGAACAAAAGTAATGATTCATATTGTAGATGCAGCTGGTACAGAAGGACGCGATCCTATTTCTGACATCAAGGCTATCAACAAGGAATTAGAAGCTTATAATCCAGACCTATTAAAGAAACCACAGGTAATTGCAGCCAATAAAATTGATGCAATTTATGAAGGTGAGAATGATATTATATCATCTCTTCGCAATGAATTTGAAGAGAAAGAAGGTATCCGGGTATTCCCAATATCTGCAGTCAGTGGAAAGGGCTTAAAAGAGCTTTTATACCATGTTAAAGAGCTTTTATCAAAATGTCCTAAGGAAATCACCGTATATGAGCAGGAATTTGATCCTTCACTAATATTCTTCAAGGACGACCCATATACTATTGAGATTGCAGATGATGGTGCATTCGTAGTAGAAGGCCCTAAGATTGAGAAAATGCTTGGATACACAAATATTGAATCTGAAAAAGGATTCCTATTCTTCCAGAAATTCTTAAAAGAGCAGGGTATACTTGATGAGTTAACAGAAAGAGGAATTGAAGAAGGCGATACAGTACGTATGTATGGTCACGAGTTTGATTATTATAGATAAGGAGTTAACATGACTAGTAAACAAAGAGCATATTTAATGAGTCTTGCTAATTCAATTGATCCAATTTTTCAGATTGGAAAAGCTTCGCTTACACCTGAAATTATTGACGCAATTGATTCAGCAATTGAAAAAAGAGAATTAATCAAGGTTTCTGTATTAAAGAACTGCATTGATGACCCAAATGAAATCGCAACAGTAATAGGCGAGAGAACTCATTCAACAGTTGTAAAAGTAATCGGAAAGAAAATGATTTTCTATCGTCAGGCAAAGAAAAACCCAAAGATTAAACTTCCACAGTAAAAGACATGAAAATAGGAATTTTAGGTGGATCCTTTGATCCAATTCACAATGGACATATATATATGGCAGAAGCTGCACTTAAAGAATATAAGCTTGACCAGGTGTGGCTAATGCCAGCTGGCCATTCTCCAAACAAGAATGAATCAAACATGACATCTGCTATAGACAGATACAATATGTGTTGCCTTGCAGCTTCTGATAATGATAAAATTACAGCTTCTGATTTTGAATTAAAACTTGAAAACACCAGCTATACCTACAGAACATTATCAGAGCTTAAAAGACAATATCCAGAGCACAATTTCTATTTTATTATGGGAGCAGACTCATTAGATTATTTTAAAACATGGAAGCACCCTGAAATTATTGCTTCCCTTTGTACAATTCTTGTTGTTATAAGAGATAGTTTTTCTATTGAAAATATGTCAGATACAATTAATGATATTTCAAGTATTTTCAGCTGTGATATAAGATTATTAAAATGTCCGAAATTTGATGTTTCATCTACTATGATACGTGATAGAATAAAAAATTCTATATCATGTAATCAATATATGAATTCTAAAGTTATTGAATATATAGAAAATCATCATTTATATTTACCATAACTATTTTTTAATAAAAGAGGTTTATATGGATATCATAGAAATCAGAAAGAAAGTTAAAAAAAATCTGGATAAAGAAAGATATGAGCATACAAAAGGCGTTATGTATACAGCAGGATGTCTTGCAATGGCTTATGAATATCCTATCGAAAAAGCGATGATTGCAGGACTGTTACACGATTGTGCAAAATGCATTCCAAATGATGAAAAAATCAAGATGTGTGAAAATAATCATATTCTTATAAATTCGATTGAGCGAGAAAATCCTGGATTATTACATGCAAAATTAGGAGAATATCTTGCTGAAACAAAATATAAGATTACTGATCCTGATATTTTACATTCTATCAAGGTCCATACAACAGGCGAACCTGCAATGAATGTCCTTGATAAAATTATATATATCGCAGATTATATAGAACCAAGAAGAGATCAGGCACCCAGACTTGAATATATTCGTAAAATAGCTTTTGAGGATTTAGATTTATGTGTATCAGAAATATTACATGATACCTTACATTTTTTAAATAATCGAAAAGGATCAATTGATCCGGTAACCCAAAAAACTTTTGATTATTACCAGAGTTGTAGAAAGTAAAATTTTTAACAAATTTATAGGAGAGCAGTAGGATGGAAAATTTGGAATTAGTTAAAAAAGTGGTTGAAGCACTTGAGGACAAAAAAGCTGAAGACATTTCAGTGATTGATATAAAAGAAATATCAACTATTGCTGATTATTTTATTATTGCAAATGGTTCTAACACTAATCAGTTAACTGCAATGCAAGATGCTGTTGATGAAACAATGTATAAAAATGGAGTACATCAGAAGCAGGTTGAAGGAAATAATAATTCAACTTGGATTCTCATGGATTATCAGGATATTATTGTTCATCTTTTTTCTTCTGAAGATAGATTATTTTATGATCTCGAAAGAATTTGGAGAGATGGTAAAGTAATTGATATAGCAGATTTATAATTCAAATTCTTTAAAACTATATAAATTAAAATCAAAATCCACATCAAGAATTATTCTTAATGTGGATTTATTCTTAGAAAAATCTAAATACTCCAAATACTTTTCCAAGAATTTGGCAATCAGGAACAATTATTGGATCCATATTATCATTTTCTGGCTGTAGACGAATGTGATTATCTTCTTTATAAAATGTCTTAACCGTAGCAGAATCATCTACTAATGCCACAACCATGTCTCCATTTTTTGCAGTTGACTGTTGCTCAACCAAAATACTATCACCATCAAATATTCCAGCATTAATCATACTTTCACCTTTAACTTTAAGCATAAATGCTTGAGCATTAGGCATATATTCGGCTGGAACAGGAAAATATGAATCAACATTTTCTACTGCAAGTATAGGTTCTCCCGCAGCAACACGACCAACTATTGGAACATTAACAACTTCTCTTCTTGTAAGATTAAAGTTATCATCAATAATCTCTATTGCTCTAGGCTTAGTTGGGTCCCTCTTTATATAGCCATTTTTCTCCAATGTTTCAAGATGTGCATGAACAGAGGAAGTAGATTTAAGATGAACAGCTTCACAAATATCCCTAACAGTTGGAGGATAACCCTTATTCAATATTTCATTTTTCATGTATTCTAATATTTCTTTTTGTTTATCAGAAATTTTTCCATAACTCATATTATTTAACCTCCGTTTTGTTATATAAACATGATATCATATATTTCAATTAATGGCAAACATATATTCCGAAAATTTGTTCGAATTTTCTATTGACAAACATTCGTTCGTTTCATATAATATTCTCACAAACATTCGTTCGTTAATTATATTATTGGAGGTACGACAATTGAGAAGAGTTTATAATCCTAAAGTATCTGAAAAAGTAAATAAAAATTTGGATAGAAGAGCAGTTATTGTAAAAAGACAAAAGACAATACTTTCTCTAATTATAATAACAATTATTTCAGGCATTATTTTGCTTAGCTCAAGCATTCATGCCTTTGCTCAAATAACAAATAATAAACCTGTGCATAAATACTATACAAGTATTGAAATATCAGATGGAGATACTTTATGGGATATTGCTGATGAATATATAGGTTCATACAATATAGATAAAAATGAATATATCAACGAAATATGTGAATTAAATCATCTATCAAATGGTCAAATTCATTCTGGAAACAATATTATTATTGCATATTATTCAACAGATATTAAGTAGCAATATTACCTTTATTTAGACAGTATAAACATTGAATTTAAGCCTTATATGAATTATAATTTCATTTAAGGAGAGTAATTTATGATAAAATTTATTCATGTTATTTTTTCAAATTTTCATCGAGCACCTTTTATGATACCCAAAATGAGATATTATGCTGATCATCCAGATAAATATTCAGAACGTCAACGTTATGAATTAGCCCGAAAATGTGTTTATTATATGAACAAAGCTGGGAAAATTTCTACTGAAGTTTATGGATTAGAAAATCTTCCAAAAACAGGTGGATATATGATGTATCCAAATCATCAAGGTAAATATGATGTATTAGGAATAATGCATACCCACAAAGAACCTTGTTCTTTTGTCATGGATATTGATAAATCTTATACTATGCTTGTAAGAGAATTTATTGATTTAGTTCAAGGTAAACGACTTGAGAAAAATAATCCAAGACAAGGAATAACCATAATAAACCAGGTTGCAAAAGAGGTCTCAAAAGGCCGTAAATACATTCTTTTCCCTGAAGGTGGATATAGTTTCAATAATCATAATTTCGTTGGTAATTTCAAGGCTGGCAGCTTTAAAATAGCATTAAAATCAAAGGCACCAATTGTTCCAGTTGCATTAATTGATTCATATAAAGTATTTAACAGTTTTCATATTGGTCCAATTAATACTAAAGTTTATTATTTGAAACCTTTATATTATGATGATTATAAGAATATGAAAACACAAGAAATTGCAGATATGGTTAGAAATTTAATTCTTGAAAAAATTAATGAAGTTACAAACAATTAAATATAATATTGAACTAATGAAATCATAGAATGAAAAAAGTGGAACCACAAACTATTCGCAAAAGTCAAGTTTTACGAATAGTTTGTGGTTTCCCTTTTTAGCTCGTTTGCTGTTTTAATACTTATTTTAACAAAAAATGCAAATAAAATTTCTGCTTACTAACATATTTCATTCGAATCTAGAACAATTGTAAATGGTCCATCATTAATCAAGCTAATTTTCATGTCTGCTCCAAATATTCCCACCTCTACATTTGAAATATTTTTTTTACATTCTGAAATAATATATTGATACATTTCATTAGCAATATCCGGTTTACCAGCATCAATAAATGAAGGACGATTTCCTTTTTTACAATTGGCATATAGAGTAAATTGAGAAATCAATAATAATTCTCCATTTACATCATTTAGTGAAAGATTTGTTTTATCATTTTCATCTGCAAATATTCTTAAATTAAGCATTTTCTTAATCATTTTATCAGCAATTTCATATGTGTCGTTATTTGATATACCTATTAATACACAATAACCTTTCTTTATTTCTCCAATAATTTTTTGTTCTACGACACATTTTGCTTCAATAACTCTTTGTATTACAAATTTCATCTTATTTCTCCATATTAAAAAGATATTCTTCAAATAATTTATTCAATTACCTACAATTATAGTATATCATATTAAAATATCCTACTAGAAAATATGTTCTAAATCTTGTATAATAATTATTAGAGGACATAAATATGAAAATACAAAGATTATATAGTTTAGTTCGTCAAGTAATTCAAAATTATTCAATGATAGTTGAAAATGATCGTATCGCAATTGGTGTTTCTGGTGGCAAAGACTCTCTTGCATTATTATATGCACTTGCAGGTCTTAGAAAATTTTTTCCAATAAAATATGAATTGGTTGCCGTTACTGTCAATTTAGGATATGAAAATTTTGATATAAATATTATTAAGCAGATATGCAATGATCTTGATGTTGAATTACATATAATTGACACTCAAATAAAAGATATTCTTAATAACTACAAATCTAATAATAGTCACTGTTCTTTATGTTCCAAATTAAGAAAAGGTGCTTTATATAACTATATTAGACAAATAAATTGTAACAAAATTGCTTATGCACACAATATGGATGATGTAATTGAAACAATGCTTATGTCTTTAATTTATGAGGGAAGATTTTATTCGTTTCCGCCAGTTACATTTTTAGAAGATATAAATATTACGGTTATTAGACCACTAATATATGTTACCGAAGCTGAAATTATTGGTTTCAAAAATAAATATTCTATACCAATTGCCAAAAACCCCTGCCCTTTTGATGGACATACGAAACGCCAATATATAAAAGATATAATTGCAAATATTAATAAAGAAAATCCTGGTGTTAAAAAGAAATTATTTCATGCAATTGAGTACGGTAATATTTCAGATTGGCAAAAACTATTATCCCAATAAAAGGAAGTGATATAAATGTCTGAAAAAGCTTATTATGAAGATGTAAATATTAAAAATGAACTAAAATTAAGAGAATTATTATCTAAACTACCCAATTTCTGTAAACAATTTTTTATAGGAATTGAATCTACTACTTCTTCAAGAACACGTATCTCATATGCATATGATTTAATTTGTTTTTTTGATTATATTAAACAAAATAATCCTTTATTTAAAAATGTTGATGTTTCTACTATTCCAATTAGTATTTTAGATCAAATAAAATCAACTGATATAGAAGAATATTTATATTATTTAAAAGTATATGAAAAAGATGGTAAAGCACATACAAACGAAGAACGTGGTCTGAAAAGGAAACTCTCCTCACTGCGTACATTTTATCGATATTATTTTAATAATGAAATGATTCAAACTAATCCTGCTATAAAAGTAGATATGCCAAAAATCCATGATAAAAATATTGTCAGATTAGATGTCGATGAAGTTGCAATACTCCTTGATCAAGTTGAATCAGGTGAAGACTTATCTGCTAATCAAAAAAAATATCATGAAAAAACAAAAGTACGTGACTTAGCAATAATGACTCTTATGTTAGGAACTGGAATTCGTGTATCAGAATGTGTCGGTTTAGATATAAATGATGTAGATTGGAAAAATAATGGCATAAAAATACACCGAAAAGGAGGAAAAGAAGTTGTAGTATATTTTGGAGATGAAGTCAGAGAAACACTTCTCGCCTATTTTGAAGAACGTAAAGATATTGTTGCAATGGAAGGAAGTACCAATGCATTATTTTTATCTCTTCAAAGAAAAAGAATAGGTGTTAGAACAGTCGAAAATATGGTAAAAAAATATTCAAAACTTGTAACAACAATAAAAAACATTACACCTCACAAACTTCGAAGCACCTATGGTACAACATTATACAGAGAAACTGGAGACATATATTTAGTTGCTGATGTCTTAGGGCATTCTGATGTAAATACAACGCGAAAGCATTATGCTGCGCAAGAAGAAGATAGAAGAAGGTATGCTGCTAGCGTTGTAAAACTAAGGGATATATAATATTCATTATAAAAAAATGAGGACCAAAAGTCCTCATTTTTTATGTATTTGAATTTGTTATTTTATATTTCCGTAAAAACTCAGGAATTTGCATTTCAGTAATATGCGAGATTCCAATCTCATTTGCATGCTCTGCATCAGTCTCCTGATTAAAACTAACTAAATCGATTTTATCATTGCATAAATTATTCAATTTCAATTCCCTCCTATTCTTATATTATTAAGACTATAGTACTAATGTATAATCAAATAATAACATCAATTAAGCAATTATACAATTATGTATTATTCATAAAAAATAATATAAAAATAGGAAATTTTTACTATTGAATTTCAGAAAACAACAAAATATAGTATTTGTTTTAAAAAAATAACTAGATATTATTTTATCAATTACTGTCTATTTTTATTATACAACTCTCTATAAGAAATAATTAATTCAGCTGCATCATCAATAGAAATTTGACTTGTATTGATACATAAATCGTAACTTCTTGCATCTCCCCACTTCTTACTTGTATAATAATTATAGTAGCTTGCTCTTTGCTTGTCTTTTTTATAAATTAAATCCTTTGCTTTATTTTCTGAAACATCTAGTCTTTTGCTAATTCTTTTGATTTTGTCTTCTAAATCAGCTCTAACAAAAATACTAATGCAATCAGGATTATTTTCTAATGCATAATCAGCACATCTTCCAACAATAACACATGATTCACTTTCAGCAATCTTTTTTATTGAATCAAATTGGGCAAGAAAAACTTTATGATTTAATGGCATATCCAAAAAAGGAGCTGTGCTATATCCCCCAGAAGAATATGTGTCCATTACTAACGAATATAGAAAACTGTTTGTTGGCTTTTCGTCATGATTTTCAAAAATATCCTCACAAAAACCAGAGTTTTTTGCAGCTTCTTGTAACAATTCTTTATCATATAACTTTATCCCTAATTTCTGTGCTAAAGCTTCTCCTACTTGTTTACCTAAACTACCAAATTCTCTTCCGATTGTATAAATTTCATATCCCATATAATCCCCCCATTCTAATTGTAAAATAACTTATTAATATAAATTTATATATTAATTATTATATATAATTATTTTGACAATTTCAACTGAACCAAAAGTTTTTTGAAGTATTCAGGTAAGGGTGCACTAATTTCAAGATACTCATTTGTTCTTGGATGAATAAATCCAATCGTTTTTGCATGTAATGTTTGTCCTTGCAAATTTTTAAAACTATTTTTGTTACAAGCATATAATGAATCCCCCAATAAAGGATGACCAATGCTAGCCATATGTACTCTTATTTGATGAGTTCTTCCTGTTTCAAGCTTAAATTGTACATAACAATAGTTTTTATTTCGTGCTAATACTTTATAATGAGTTATAGCTTCTTTTCCATTTTTTTCGTTAATAGCCATCTTTTTTCTATTATTAGGATTACGACCAATTGGTGCATTTATTGTTCCAGTATCTTCTTTTAGGTTCCCATATACAATACCTTCATATATACGATTAACAGAATGAACTTTAATTTGTTCAGCAATCTTTATATGACTTTCATCATTTTTACAAATTATTAAAGAGCCCGTTGTATCCATGTCAATTCTATGTACAATCCCAGGCCTTATTTCTCCATTTATACCGCTCAATGAATCTTTGCAATGAAACATTATTGCATTTACTAAAGTACCACTGTAATGACCTGCCGACGGATGAACAACCATTCCTTTAGGTTTATTTACAATCAAAATGTCATTATCTTCATACAAAATATCTAATGGAATATCCTCAGCTACAATCTCTGAATCTACAGCATCAGGTATCGTTACAAATACACTATCATTTGCCTTTACACAATAATTAACTTTTACAAGTTTATTATTAACTTGAACATTTTGTTCTTTAACTAATTTCTGAAAAAAAGAGCGAGAATAATCTGGATATAAACTACTTAGATATTTATCCAATCTTTCTCCCTCTTGTTCTGTCATAACAATATATGATTCTGTTTTCATTTCTTTTTTCCTTTTTTACTTGGAAATATTTTCTCTAAATCATCTTCTTTAAAAATAAATAATAATAAAAAAATAAATAAAAAAGCTGCAACTGTTACATAAATATCAGCTACATTAAAAATCGGAAAATTAATTAATGAAAAATAAAAAAAATCAACAACATAATGATTAATTATTCTATCAATTAAATTTCCAATCGCTCCTGCTACAAATAGAATAATACAAATATTCATCCAAAAATAATGCTTGTCAGCAGGAATTTTAATATAAAATAATGTTAAAATAATTACTACAGTGATAGTAAGTATAGCAAATACAATCATTTTAAAAATAATAAACTTTTCAGGATTATCATAAAAATATTGTAATTTAACGATTCTTTGTAATAACGATACAATATCTGAACCAAAAGCTGCACTTTGATTTTCCAGATATTTCAATTCAAAAACATCTTGTATTAAAACAATAGAATCATTATTCTTTAAATTGATTGTTGCTAAAAATTTCGTAATTTGGTCAATAATAATAAGAATCAATACTATAAAACCACTGATTCCTATTTCTTTGTTACTTTTATATTTCATAGCTATACCGTTAACCCTGTTAAGCTAAATGTTTCCATAATATTTTGTATATCACCTGAGATATCAATTCCACTTGGAGTAGCTAGAAAAATATATGTAGAAATCTTCTGAAGATTTCCATGAATTGCATAAGTAGAACCAGAAGTAAAATCAATTATTCTTTGAGCTAATTCTATATCAATACCTTCCATATTAATAATTACAGTTCTACCATTTAATAATGTATCAGTAATTTCTATCTCATCTTCTATAGATGTTGGTTTAATAACACAAACTTCCATACCATTTGCCTGCTTTCTTGATTTGCTAATTGGAGTTATCTTAGGACGTTCAGGCCTAATACTCTTTACTTGTTGTTCAACTTGTTTTATAGGTTCTTTATTTAAAGATTCACTTTGGGGAATATCTTTTTTTGTAATATCATTTTTAGGTGTATTTTTAACAATTGATTTAACTTGTACGTTAGATTTTTCAGAAATATTATCTATTTCATCATCTTTATCTTTCCATGATAACTTGATTTTTTTAAAAATACTTTCATTTTCTTCTAATTCATCGTCTAACTCGAAATCATCATTATCAAAATCGTAATCATCTTCATCTGGATTAAGACGCATTACGTCTAAAAACTTATTGATAACGTTCATTTTTATCCCTACCTTATTTAAACCAAAAATAACTAAATATTATATATTCTTTCGCCAAAAATTCCAGTTCCAACTCTTACACAAGTTGCTCCTTCTTCAATAGCAACTGTATAATCACCTGTCATTCCCATTGACAAAACGCTCATAGATACATTATCTATGTTTTGTTTATCTATGTCAACTGATAATTCTTTAATAGCTTTAAAATATTCTCTATTATCTTCAGGATTCTCAACATATGGCGCAATTGTCATCAGTCCCATTATTCTAATATTTTCAAATTGAGATATTTCTTTGACTAATTCAATTGTTTCATCTTTGTGAATTCCAAATTTACTCTCTTCTTCAGCAATATTAACTTCAATTAGTATAGAAACAATAACATTATTCTTTTTTGCTTGTTTTTGAATTTCTTTTGCAAGATGAAGAGAATCAACAGAATGAATAAGTTTTGTTTTTCCAACAATATATTTAACCTTATTTGTTTGCAAATGACCTATCATATGCCAATTAATATCTTTTGGCAAATGTTCTATCTTATCACACATTTCCTGAACTTTGTTTTCACCAAAATCTCTAATATTTTCATTATAAATCTCTTGCAACATTTCTATTGGTTTTGTCTTACTTACAGCAATAAGTGTAATTTCATTACGATTTCTACCAGATTTATTACAAGCTTCCATTATATTCTTTTCAACTAATTCTAAATTATCCTTTAACATTTTTCACTCCATTATTACTTGATTTTCTTTAACTTTATTTCCTTCTAATGCAATATGATCATATAATGCAATTCCATATTTTGTTTTTGTTTCTATAATAGAATAATCATCATTTTGTGATATTATAGAAATCTGTTTAAAAACAGCATATCCTTTATTAATATTATATACACCAATTAATGAATCCTTATCTTCTCCAATAATATAAGTAGATGATGAATCATTTTTCAATATAATATCTCCATCATGAATCTTTTCATCATCTATATAAAAATAGTTTTCATTTTCATAAAAGATAGTTGGATTTACCAATGTTACCCCAGAATCTTTATTCTGTACTAATAATCCAAATGAGTCCGAATCACTTCCTTTAGAAAAAAATTCTTTTGGGACTGTATAAAATTCTTTTTCTGTTATTGAAGAATTTGGGATTTTTAATCCTAAATTTGAATTTAATACAAGTTCAACATCTATAAATCTTTCATTTATATATCTTATCATTGAATGTTTCAATGATAACTGCAAATAATACTGTCCCTCTTTTTTTAAAATTTTACATGCTGCATTTGTTGTAAAATCATCTTCACAAATTTTTATTTTTATATAATTATTATCATTTAATTCTTCTGCAAGTTTATCAGATATTTGAATAATTATACTCCAATTTTCACTATTAACTAATCTACATACAGGTTCTGATATCTTAACGGTCTCTTTATTATCTAGACTTATCTTATTATAATCTACTGCTTCAAAATTTTCTTTTGAAAAATTATCCTCTGATATATTCTCAAATCCATCAATACAATATGATACAATCCCTGTATTAGGAGCTAAATATTTATAAAATGTATTATTTGCCTCAGCAGTACCAACAATATCGTTTAAATTATTCAAAGCATTTTGACTAAGTGTCTGTGATAAATCAGATGCTAATTGACTTTTAAATGTCAAAACATTAATAAAATTATTTGCATCATATGAATATTCAAATGAATCAATTTTCTCAATAAACTCTTTTGAAGCACTTTCACTTAATTTAGCCCCATTCACCGCTTCAGATGTAATTTGTTTAGAAATATTACCATCTGTATCAACAGAATAAACAATATCAGAAATTGATGCTTTCGAACTATTTTTTAAATAATAATTTACATAACCTTCTTGCTGTGCATATATTATTGATTCATCTCTAATAATTAAACCTTTATATACATTGTTTGTAGCAATTGTGCCTTGCAATACTTCATAAACAGATACTGGCTTTGAAGTGAAATATGAAAATATATTAAATAAAACATATATAATAATAATAATAAATATTACAAAACCAATATTAAAATTATTATTTCCTTTAAATCTTACAATATTATCATTCTTTGCCACAAAAATTCTCCCTTATACGCTTATATATATATCTTACCATTTATAGTATTTAAAAACAACTTTATCATATTTATATGTATATGAAATGTCTGTTTTGGATATAGTATTATTAAATAAATATTTGGAGGAAATAACAATGAAATGGTTAGATAATTTTTTACTTACACTTGCAATAATTGGATGTATAAATTGGGGCTTAATTGGCTTCTTTCGATTTGATTTAGTTGCTTTTATCTTTGGAAATATGACTTTGATTTCAAGAATCATATATGCACTTGTTGGATTAAGCGGTTTATACCTTATCAGCTTTTTTGGAAGAATAAAAGAAAGCAACTAAAAAGAGTGCCATTTGGCACTCTCTAAAATATAACATTATAATGAAACAACAACCTTTGCTTTTGCACATTCTGGAAGAGCATCGATATTCTTAGATACACTTAAAATAAATTTAATCTTGTATTTTTCACTAATAACATCTAACTTTTCAATTGCTTTTGTAATCTCACTATCAGAATCGATAAATGCTATTGTAAGAAAACTATCAAGATACATCTCCTCAAGATCATTATCCTGTGATACTATACCACAAATAAAACCTAAAAATTCATCGCTATTTGTAATTGGAAAATCCATAACATTTATTAGTCTAACCTTATTGTTTAACTCATACATATGCTTCTGGCTTTTGTCTAAATATACAACATTACCCGATGAACTACTGATAGAAGAATTAACCCTTTCTAAAAGTTCTTTTGTTTTTCCTTTACCTTTTTCTCCACAAATAATCTCTATCATGGCGGTACCCTCCCCAAATTTTGTTGTAAAAATTAATAAAAATCAATTAATCTTTTTAATTATTATAGTACATATGCACATAAAAAACAATGTTTAATTAGCAAACCCTGAAAGAATCTGATTCATTAACATATATAGGTTAGAACGTCCGTCTGCCTTAAATACAATACTTATAATTCTCTCATTATTTTTATTATAACTAAATAATACTAAGCAATAACCAGCATCAAATGTTGTACCAGTTTTACCTCCCACTACTGTCATTCCCTCGGGCGGTGTTGTTGCTCCAGTTATATAATGGCAAGTATTCTTAAATGTATCTGAAACAGTATTATTATCTTTATTTGTATATGTCACATCATATGTCGAGGTATTAATGATTTCATTAAATTTCTCTAATGAAATCGCTGCTTGTGTAATAAGATACATATCATAAACTGTAGTATAATGATTTTTATCTGGATATCCACTTGGATTAACAAAATTACTTGCTGTAGCTCCAAGTTTCTTTGCCTCAGAATTCATTACTTGTGCAAAAGATTCTACGCTTCCAGAATAATACTCAGCTAATGCTATAGCAGCATCATTACCACTTTCTAACATCAAACCATATAATAAATCATTTACCGAAATTACATCACCTTGTTTTATTCCACATATAGAAGATGACTCGCCGGGATTTGCTGCATTCTCACTAACAGTTACCATATCATCAAGATTACAATTCTTTATTATGATATATGCTGTAAGAATTTTCGTTGTACTTGCAGGATATAACTTGTCAAAAATATTCTGACTATATACTACCTCTTTAGTATCAAGATTAAACGCACCTGCACCTGAAGCAATTTGAGAATCAGTAGAATCCGTTCCATAATTCACATTATTTGTTACACATAAATTATGAGAAAAATAATCATAATTTGTATCTTCATACGAATAATTAGAAGAATACACATCATATGCATTATCGAAATCTTTTTTCTTGCCACATCCAGAAACTATAACTACTGTTGCACAAAATATGCAAAACATTCCAATTGTTTTAGATAAATTATTTGTACATTTCACGCCAATCTAAATCTCCTCTATCTAAGGATAAAATAAGTAACTCTGCTGTTGCAAGATTTGTTGCTAATGGAATATTATGTTCATCACATACTCTTACAATATTATTAACTTCTGGTTCATGTGGTTTAGGTTTAAGCGGATCTCTTAAGAAAATAACAAGGTCAATTTCATTATGTTCAATCTGCGCACCTAGTTGCTGAACACCCCCAAGATGTCCTGCAAGATATTTGTGAACTTGTAAATTTGCAACATCCTCAACTAATCTTCCTGTCGTTCCTGTTGCAAATAATTCATGCTTGCACAAAATTCCTCGATATGCAATGCAGAAGTTCTGCATTAATTTCTTTTTAGAATCATGTGAAACTAATCCTATATTCATAAACCTAAGCCCTCCAGCTAATATTTTTTAGGTTGTAAACCAACATTTAATACAAATCCCATACCAATAAACAATGAAACAACCGAAGTAAGTCCATAACTTACAAATGGAAGTGGAATTCCAGTATTAGGCATTAATCCTGTAGCAACACAAATATTAATAAAAGCTTGTAATCCAACTAAAGCCCCCATTCCACAACAAATTAATCTACCGCTTAAATCCTTAGCTTTTCTTGCAATTAAAATACACTCCAAAACAATAAGCAGTAATAAAATTATTATTGCAAATGTACCTATGAATCCTAATTCTTCACCTGCGACAGCAAAAATAAAATCTGTCTGTGGCTCAATAATAAAATTACCATTTTTCATAGATGTGGCTACAGAATTATTAAGTCCTTTTCCCCATAATTGCCCTGAACCTATTGCAGTTATAGAATTTTGTTGCTGTAAAGCCCATTGAGAATAAAGAGGATTTGAAGGATCAATCCAAGCCATTATTCTTCTGAACTGGTAATGCTCTTTTGCTAATGCTTCTCCATGTGTTAAAACATATGTTAATCCTATAATAAAAATAGGTATACATACACCCAGTACAGATAATACTATTTTATAACTTAATCCCGTAATAAACAAGAGGACAACAAAAATTAATAATGTCATAATTGTTGTTGAGGTATCTGGTTGTGTTAATATTAACATAAGAGGGATTCCAACCAAAATAAAAGAACTTCCCATTATTTTTATTGTATTAACAGTTTCTTGATTTTTCATAAAATAATATGCAAAAAATAATATTATAACAATTTTTGCTAATTCTGAGGGTTGAAATTGCACTCCAGCAATAGTAATCCATCTTTGAGAACCACCAACTGTTTTTCCTGCAAATTTTACCATTAACAATAAACCAATTATACCAAAATAAAATAACCAGCTAAATCGTAAAATAAAAGAATAATCAATCAACGATATAGCTATCATAATAACTATTCCTAAAACAAATCCTAAAATTTGCTTATTTTGAACAGATTTTTCGGCACTACCTATAACCATTATTCCAATTACTGTCAACGCACATAAATATAAAATTAATTGAAAATGATAATTTCTCAGTTTGTATTGTTTAAACATTTTTCACTCTCTTATTCGTTTTTATGTATTATTTTAATCTTAAATGAATCAGGTGATTCGTCAAAATATTTACAAATGATATCAGAAATTTCTTTCTTAATCTGTAATATGATTTCCATTGGACAATCCAGATTTTCCTGTTCATCAATAATTTTTAATCGTTCTTTTGCAATCTTACTAGTTAATTTTGATTTATAACTCATAACTACACTCCTTTTTCATATTTTTTACAAAGGACTGTGCTATTTTATATAATTTTTTACCAGCATTTGAATGCAATTCTAAAACCGGAATTCCTCTATTCTGACTAATAATTACCTTATTGTCATAAGGAACTAGTCCCAAACATTTTTCGCCAAGAAATTCTGAAATATCTTTCTCTGATAACATATTCTGTTTCATGACCAAAAATTTATTATATTCGTTAATTACAATATTAATACTTTTTACATGATTACTATGAAGAATATCAATAATTCTTCTTGCATCTTTAACAGCAGAAATATGTGGTGTTGTTACGACAATAGCATAATCAGCTCCCTCAATAGCAAATTCAAATCCTGAATCCATTCCTGCTGGACAATCAATCAAGCAATAATCAAATTCTGTTTTTAATTGTTCAACCAATACTCTAAAATCCTGTTTATAAAACGAAATGTTGATACAATTAAGTGATGCAGGAATAAAATATAGATTAGGATATCTTTTATCCTGTATTATTGCTTGATTTAATCTGCATTTGTTCTGAAGAACATCCATAAGATTATAATTAATCTGATCTTCCAAACCCATTACAATATCTAAATTTCGAAGTCCCATGTCTGTATCTAACATAATGACTTTTTTATCTAATAGTGAAAGTCCTACTCCGACATTAGCAACTGTTGTAGTTTTGCCAACGCCGCCTTTTCCAGAAGTGAATACAACTGCTTCACCCATTAGGAACCCTCCTATTCTTACTATTTAAAATCTTCTATTGAAATAGCGCCTTCTAAAAAACGAGCAATTTTATACACATTTTTATCACGCTTTTTCATGCGAACTTTTTTTTGAGGAATACTTCCTATAATACTTCCTATTCTAAAATTCTCTGGATAAAAATCTCTGGCCAAAATAAATGGAGCCAGGGCTACAGGATCATTTCCAGCCAATGCTTGTCCATATAGACTACCAATTACTATTATACTATTTCCAGCTTTTAACATAGCCCCCGATGGAACATTTCCTTTAACAATAATGCTTCCTGTCCCAAATATTTTTTCGCCGGGTTCTAAATCATGACAAACAAGAATACTATTATTTTCGATAACTGTTTCAATCGGAAGTTCCTCATCATTTTCCCATGCCATACGGGCAATTCTTTTCTTTTCTTCTCTTTTTGCATTTAATTTATCAAATGCAGCCTTTTCTACAGCATATTCCATAACTTCATCATTCTCAATAATTTGAGAAATAGTAATGGTTGTATATTCATCTATTGCATCCAAAATAATAAGTTTTTCTTTTTCTTCTAATTTTCTTCCATCAAATTTAAGAGCAATTGATTCATGATTAAAAAATTTTTGTGCTTCAATAAATTTTGAAACAATATGCTGTAATAGTGTTGGAAAATCCATTTCAGAATCCAAAACTAATGTTATATAATTTTTCCCACTTTTTAAAACTACTGGTAAAGCCATATTGCCTCCATCTTTAGTCTGTTATTGTAGTGGTCGTTGAGCTATTGACACCCGAAGCCTTAAGTGCTAATAATTCTTCCAAACTTTGCTGCTGATAATAATATGAAAAAATATTTCTTGCAGCTGAAGCAGCATTATGTGAACTATATCCATATGCAATTCTTACTGCAATTGATAACTCAGGATTATCATATGGTGTATAACCTACAAACAAAGCATGATTAGGTCTTGTTTCAACTTGCTGGGCTGTACCTGTCTTTCCAGCAATTGGAAGAGTACAACCTTCAAAACTATCAAGATTTTCAACTACCATTCTCATTCCAGAATGAATAGCATCCCACTGTTCATTATTTAATGTTGACGAGATATCATTATATTTCATTGAATAACTTTCTATAGTTTTTCCTGATGTATCAACAATTTTATTCATTAACTGATAATTATATACTTTTCCCGTAGCTACAGCAGTTACATATCTGGATAAAGCTACTGTAGTAATATTATTATTACTTTGTCCAATTGCAGCCATAACTGGATATTCTGTCGCTAATTCCGGAGTATTTTCTACAATTTCAAGACCTGTCTTCTCATTTAAACCATAAATTGATGCATATTTTTGGAGATAAGCAATTCCAGATGCATCATCATACATTCCCGAATTTTTCTTTGCCAACTCAAATCCCACTGTATAATAAAAAACATTACAAGAATCTCTTATAGCCTGCGAAACATTAATTAAACCATGTGAACCATTTGGATAAATCCAACATGCAGGCTGGTTATCTACTTCATAAAATTTTCCTGTACACTTAATCTGTGTACCAGTATTAATAATATTCTCTGCTAAACCGGCTGTAGAACTTACCATTTTAAATGTAGATCCTGGAGCAGTTCTTTCCTGTGTTGCATAATTCCATTGTGGATTAGAATTATCTTCTCTTAATAATTGATAATATTCTGCATCTACACCATTTGCCAATTTGTTATTATCATATCCTGGATAACTTACCAAAGCTTTAATCTGGCCTGTGTTAACATCTGTAATAACTGTTGAACCAGTACATGGATCTAGAGCAAGCTGTGCTGGGGTAATATCCATATTATCAATCTTGTCCAATATAAAATTATATGCACTTATTGAACCATTTTGCAAATTTGCTACAGTTGCATCATCATAATCAAGCACACCTTGTTCAAATAAAATCAGGCATAATTGCTGACCTGAAATTGAACCAGAAGTAACTAAATATTTATAAACAATTTTAGAAAATTCTTTATCAGAAGATATTTTACTTTTAACAAACTCACATAACGCAGCGTATACTTCAGCTGAATCTGCATACTTCTCATTTACATCAAGTAATGTAATATCTATCCACTGTTTTGAAATACAATATTTCAAATATTCCGCTGGACTAATTTTTCCACTTTTCCAATCTAAATATGTTGAATCGGAATTGTCTATTTTATTTGTAAGCAAAATTTTATTGTCTTTTAATAATGTCATTACATATGTTGCATAATCAAGCAATTGATCTGACATATCATTTACAGATGTAGGATTCGAACTCTGTAACTGAGACATTATTTCATTAATTCCAATTTCCTGTGCATTTAAAAATAAATTAAAAATTTCTTTCTCATTTGAAGAAGCGTTTGACTCAGCAAATGCTTCAATATCAATAACATTATTATCAATTAATGCAAAATAAACATCTGTAATAGTAATATCGCCAGAACGAATTTTTGAATACACAATTCCAGCAATTTCCTGTTCTAATAGCTTATAAGTTGCTTCCTGCAGATTTTTATCAATACTTAAATACAAATCATTTCCGGCTATAGGGTCTGTACTGTCTATAACCTCTGTAATTTTTCCAACATTATTAACATATACTTCTTTCTCACCATTTACACCACGCAAATAGCTTTCATAATACTGCTCTAAACCTGCTTTACCAATAATATCATTTGTAGTATATGTTTCATCTTTTTCAGATAATTTATTATATTCATCTGTCGAAATCTTACCTGTATAACCAATAATTGAGGCAAAATATTCGGCATCGTTATATTTACGAATTGTATCTTCTTCAATACTAACACCAGTTAATGTATCAGAATGTTCATTCATATAAGCCACTGTTGCATCTGACACATCACGAGCTATTGTTGTAGTCTTATATTTTGAAAAACGATTACCTTTTATTGCATAACGTATTACAACTATTTCATATGCTGTTCTTTTGTCATACTCATCAGAAATATCAAAACATTCTCTTTCATCTGATGATAAATACTCAATAATCTGCTCTGCAGTAGCATTCGCCTCATCAAAACCTAAATCTTTATTGTATTTTAAATTATCATATGAAGTTTTACCAAAAACATCAGCTCTAAATCTATTAAGTGATGAGCCTGAAACATTAAACGAATATGTTCCATCATCATTATAATCAATGGCAAAATCATTATATATTGATTCACCATTTCTTGATATAACTGAAATTATTTCAGCCAATTCAGCATTTAATTCTTCATTTTTTGAAGAATTGCTTGTGTAATTTCCATTATCACTTATAACTACTGAATAAGCCAATTTATTATATGCAAGAAGTTCTCCGTTACAATCATAAATATTACCTCTTGTTGCATCAACTGAAATCGGCTTTTGTATCTGCATTGTAAAATTTTCCTGATATGCAGCTCCATTAATTATCTGCAAAGAAAATACTCTTGCAATAATAATTGCAAAAAGAGAAAAAATAATTATTGCTAATACAAATAATCTTGAGCCTAAGAAGTTTTTTAAGAATTCTTTAATATCATATATCAAATTTTGTTGCGCTCCTCTTCTCGTATACTTCTAACCACTGATTAATTTTTAAAAATAAAGAATACAATAATATTGTAATAACCATTGTATAGACAAATTCAGGTACAATAATTGATTTCAAATAATACCCAAAACTGAATCTACTTCTAAGTAAAAACATAACAATGTAAACTACCATATTACAAAAAATATCACTTCCTGCTATAAGTAATAGCGGAAGCTTGATATCATCTGGATAAAATCTTTTTTGGAATATTCCATTTACATAACCAATATACATATAGATTAAAGCATATGCTCCTATATAAAAACCGAAAAAAATGTCGATAAGAAGACCAGAAAAAAATCCAAGCCACAGTCCTTCTTTTCTTCCTCTCATCAATCCAAAAGAAGACACCACAATAATTAAAAGATTTGGTGAGATATTAGTAATTGGTATTCTTGAAAAAATTGTAGTTTGAAGTAAAAAACATATTGTAATAATAAAAAAATATACTATATTACGTCGCATCGATGCTCCCATTATTCCTGTTTTAATTCTTCACTCTCATCTGATGAAGTACCAGTATTTTTTAAATTTGTAATAACAAATACATTTTCAATATGCATAAAATCTACCACTGGGGTAATTGTTCCAGACTTTGTGAGATTATTTGCATTTTTGTCCATTGAAGTAATATATCCAATAAGTATTCCCTGATGATACTGATCTGACACATAAGAAGTTACAACAGGATCACCAATTTTTACTTCATCATCCTCATCAATCAATTCATTAAATGTAATAACTTTATTCTCATTCATTGATTTTAAGTTTCCAGAAATTGTAAAATTATCTTCTGTTGTTGCCACCATCGCACTAACTTTGCTTGTATCATTAATAATACTTCTGACTTTTGCATAATTAGGACCAACATCTGTAACAATACCAACAAGACCACTTCCTGCCATAACATTCATCCCTTTTACAATTCCATCTTTTGAACCTTTATCAATGGTAAAATTGGAAAACCAATTATTGCTATCCATAGCAATTACACTTGCAGCTACTTTAGTAAAAGAAGGATATTTTTCATCTAACTTATACAATTCTCTATAATTATCAAGCTCATACTGTTCAAGTTTTATTGAATTAAGTTCTGCTGTAAGTTCATCAATCTGAGATTTTAGTTGTGCATTCTCCTCTAATACTTCACCCAATTTTTTAAAATTATTTGCTTTTTTCGAAATTGAAGCCCCTGCATTATTTATTCCTGACTGCATAGGAACAAATACATATCCTGCTATATATTTTAGTGGACCACCTGAAATATTTAGTGTTAATCCACCTATTATAAGTAAAATGCAGACTCCAGTCATAATAAGCAAAGTATATTTTGTTGAAAGTCTTTTCTTTTTAGTTCTATATCTATTACGATAATTATTTCTCATAATGCCTCGGTCAATTATTTTTTCATACTAAATGGTAATCTCTTGTATTTTGAGTCTGAAACAATTTTTACCAGACCTCTTGCAGCACTTTCCTCTGGCTGTTCACAGGTATTAACCTTAATATTTGTAATCTGTTCAAATAACTTGTCTAAAGAATCAATCATTGAACCACCACCTGTAATATAAATTCCAGAATGGATAATATCCTTTGCAAGTTCTGGTGGTGTTTTCTCCAGAATCATCTTAATTGATGTACAAATTGACTCAAGATTTCCTTTCATTGCCTCATATACTACATCTGCTGTTATCTCCATCTCAATCGGAAGTCCACTAACAACATCTCTTCCAACAACAACCATAGATTCTTCTCTTCCTGGAAGACCAGAGCCAATAGTTTCTTTGAGTGCCTTTGCTGTCTTCTGGCCAATAATAAGATTAAATTCTTTTCTAATATGACTGATTATACTTTCATCAAGACGATTTCCACCAAAATGCATAAGATCAGAAAGAACAAGGCCACCTAAAGAAATAACTGAAATCTCTGTGGTATCGGCTCCCATATCAACAATCATTATACCGGTTGGTTCGTTTACATCTAACCCAAGTCCCACTGCATCAGCAATTGGTTTCTCACACAATAGAACATTCTTTGGTCTTGATTTACTTTTATAAAAAAGTTCATAAAAAGCTCTCTTTTCAACAGCAGTAATGTCTGTTGGAACAGCTACAATAAACTCTGCATTTTTTACATGCGCCTTCATTTTTGTCTCTAAAAAGTCAAAAATCATTTTTTGAAGGATATTATAATCAGCTATCACACCAGCAACAACTGGGAAAATAACATTAATTGATTCTGGTGCTTTCTCATACATTGCATATGCTGAATCACCATATGCATATATCTCGTTCTTATTAATTAATGCTATTGTATTCTTCTCAATAAGAATTTTTCCATTTGATTTACAAAAAACTTTTAAATTATTTGTTCCAAGATCTATTCCGTATACGTTACTACCCATTTATATTCTCCCTCTTACGTTAAATAATTTGATGTTCTAAAAAACTGTAATAAGTATTGTCTCCAATTATTATATGATCCATCAGCCATAAATCTAATATTTGTGCACATTCAATAAGTTTTCTTGTGATTTGGATATCACTTGAACTTGGTGTTGGATTACCACTTGGATGATTATGCAGCACAACAAGTTTTGATGCATTCTTATCAAATGCTTTCTTAAAAATATCTTTTTTAGATACAAAAGCACAATCTACTTTACCTATTGAAATAACTGCATCACCAAGAAAAACATTTTTTGAATCAAAATATGCCACTAAAAAACGCTCACTCGGTTCATGTCTTAATTGTTCCATAAAATATTCAGCAATACTTGATGGATTGTTAAGACATATATTGTATCCTTTTCTTGTTTTGGATATTCTAAGTGAAAGTTCAGCAATTGCTTTTAACTGAATTGCTTTTACTTTTCCGATACCCTGAAATTTCATTAAATCCTCAAGTGAAAAATCATATAAGTTCAGTAAATTTCCATTATTATCTTTTAATAATGAATGTGCAATATCTAATGAATTATATTCTTTAGTGCCAGACTTAATAATTATTGATAAAAGTTCAGCGTCAGACATAGCTGATGCGCCCATAGAAAGAAACTTTTCATATGGACGTTCTGATATTGGTAAGTTTTTTATTGAATTAAAATTTTGCATTTTGTCCTTTCAACTCTCCCAAAGACAGCAAAATTCAATTTTTATTCTAGCACACCTAATCTAGCTTAACAATATTTCTCTCATAAAGTTTTTGTAAAGACATTAAAATGCCCACTTTTGCATGATACCATGTAAGACCACCCTGAAAATAAACTGCATATGGTGGCTTTACCGGACCATCTGCTGACAATTCTATAGAAGATCCCTGCACAAATGCTCCTGCAGCCATAATTACATCACTGTCATAGCCCGGCATTGCCCATGGTTCAGGTGTTACATAACTGTCAACTGGTGCAGCAGCCTGAATTCCCTCACAAAATGCAATCATGGCATCCTTATCATTAAATTCAATTGCCTGAATTATATCATGTCTGCTTTCACTTCCGTCTGGAACTACCTTATAGCCAAGCTTCTCATAAATTTTTGCGGCAAAAATTGAACCCTTAAGTGCACCTGCAACAACTGTAGGAGCTAAAAATAAGCCCTGATAAAAACTCTGGATAACACCAAGAGATGCCCCTACTTCTTTTCCAAGCCCTGGAGAAGTAAGTCTGTATGCTGCATTCTCAACACATTCTTTTTTACCAACAATATATCCGCCAATTGGTGCTAATCCGCCTCCTGGATTCTTAATCAATGAGCCAACAATCATGTCTGCTCCAACCTCTAATGGCTCCTTATCCTCGACAAATTCTCCATAACAGTTATCTACCATACAGATAACATCAGGCTTAATATTTTTAATAAAAGAGATAAGCTCACCTATTCTGTCAACTGACAAAGTAGGTCTTGTAGCATATCCTTTTGATCTTTGAATAGTTACAAGCTTTGTTTTCTCATTAATTGCATTTTTAATTCCGTCAAAATCAAAGCCTCCGTCTTCAAGCAGATCAACCTGTGAATAAGTAACTCCGTACTCAGCAAGCGAACCCTTTGATGGTCTGATACCGATAACCTCTTCAAGAGTATCATATGGCTTTCCAACAGGTGACAAAAGCTCATCGCCAGGACGCAGATTAGACATTAAAGCAAGAGCAAGAGCATGTGTACCACATGTAATCTGCGGTCTTACAAGGGCATCTTCCCCCTTAAAACACTGTGCATATACCTTCTCTAAAGTATCTCTTCCCATATCATTGTATCCGTATCCACTTGTATTCTGAAAGCATTCTGCACTTACTCGATTTTCCTGCATCGCATTAAGAACTTTAAGCTGATTATACTCAGCGTTATTATCAATGGCATCAAATCTTTCTTTAAGTTCTCTTTCAATCTGCTCACCAAACTTATATACTGCTGGTGCAATTCCAAGTTCTTTGTATTTATCAATTAACAATTTATTATCCTCTTTTCTTTTAGTATATCCAATGCATGCTCAAGAATTAATTTATTATCATAATTAAATTCCTGTTTATTAATCCATTCAACTTCTTTTTCTCTTCTAAACCATGTAAGCTGTCTTTTAGCAAAATGCCTTGTCTCATTTTTTATCTTATCAACAGCTTCATCCAAAGATAATATTCCGGAATAATAGTCAAGCAGTTCCTTATAGCCTAATCCCTGCATAGAAACCATATCCCTTGTATATCCCATATCCTTTAGCTTTTTTATCTCTTCAGGAAGTCCATTCTGCATCATAATATCAACACGCAAATCAATTCGTTTGTAGAGATTGTCACGCAAATCATTAAGTACAAAATATGAGAAATTGTATGGAGATTCTTTTTCTCTTTCTTTTTTATTATGCTCTGATATAGGTGCATTGTTCAGATGATAATATTCCAATGCCCTTATAACTCGTTTAATATTGTTCGGGTGAATAGTGTCATAAGATTCTTTATCTATATCCAGCAGTTTTGCATGTAAAGCCTCAGCACCATTTTTCCTTGCAAACTCTTCCATTTCTTTTCTGAAAGCTTCATCTGCTTTGGCTTCTTCAAAATTGATATCGTACAGTAATCCCTGTATATAAAATCCAGTACCACCCACAATTACTGGAATCTGATTATTTGCATAAATTTCATCCAGCGCTTCCTTTGCCATTTTCTGAAAAATATAAATATTAAATTCTTCATCTGGCATTAATTCATCTATAAGATAATGCTTTACTCCATCCATCTCCTGAGGCATTATCTTTGCAGAACCGATATCCATGTATTTGTATACCTGCATGGAATCTGCTGAAATTATTGCACCATTTATTGCTTTTGCAAGAGAAATTGAAAGCTCAGTTTTTCCAACAGCAGTCGGTCCGGTAAGAATAACCATTGGTTTTTTTGTCATTATATAATCCTCTTAAATTTTTTCTCAATCTCGTACTTTGTCATTGAAATAATTGTTGGTCTTCCATGAGGACAATTGTACGGATTATCAAGTCCAAGTAACTCATTAATAAGTGAATCAATCTCTGAATATGATAATTTATCATTTCCCTTTACTGCGGCTTTACACGACATTGATGCAATTTTTTCAAGAATAAGTTCAGGCGTATCCTTTCCTGAATAATTTGAAAAATCATCAAGCATCTCAATAAACAAATCCTTCATATCAAGATTGAACAGATTTGCCGGTATGGCACTTATCATGTATTCCTTTCCGCCAAAATGCTCTACCTCATAACCCATGCGTTTTATCTGGTCCATGTGCTTATTTAACATTTCAGTCTCACTGGCATCCAGACTTATAATTATGGGTGGACTTATCGTCTGTGATGTAAGTTCTTTGTCCTTTAATAATTTCATTGTCTTTTCATAAAGGACTTTTTCATGGGCCGCATGCTGGTCAATAATAAAGAGCTTCTCATCATATTCAATAAGCCAGTATGTCTTAAAAAGCTGACCTATAATTTTATATTTTTTTCTGGCTTCTTCTGAAATAAAATTCGGAATAACATTTTCTAAGGTCTGCTGAACCGGATTTATAATTTCCGGTTCTTCAATTTGCTCCTTAGAACTTTCTATTTTTTTATCTTCATTGTTCAATCTAATATTTTTATCAGATTTAAAGTTTGATTCAATTTGTGTTTCAATATTTGATTGAAAATTTATTTCAGATTTCAAATTTAATTTATTTTTTTCATCTTTTATTTCTTCTTTATCTGTATGCAAAATTGTATTTACAAATAACTTACTGTTATCTTTAGAAGATTTATTATTCAAAGATGATTTATAAGCATTTACAGATTTTTTCTGCGGTTCAAAATTAGCAGGTGCTTCTGCAACAAAACCTGTTCTTTCCTGTCTTCTAAAATAATCATTAATTCTACGCTTTTCAAATGGTTCCGGAATTGATTCCTTATAAGTATGAACTACATTAGTCTGTTTCTTTTCCTCTATAGGAACCTCAGGAATCAGCTCTTTATTTGATAATCTGTTAAAAATTACATCCTTAAGCTGATTATAAATCTCTAAATTATTATCAAATCGCATCTCCATTTTAGTTGGATGAACATTAACGTCCAAAGCGGAACTGTCAAAGGTAAAATATAATGTCACAAATGGATACTGGTGCTGCATAAGGAAATTCTTATAGCCATCCTCAACCGCTTTTGATAAGAGCTGACTCTTTATATATCTTCCGTTTATGAAGAAATTCTCATAATTTCTGTTTCCTCTTGTAATTACAGGTTTTCCTATAAATCCTTTTAATGAGAAAAGCTCTCCCTCATAATTGATATCAAGCACTGAAGATGTAATTTCACGTCCGTATATATGATAAATCAAATCCCTTATATTTCCATTTCCAGATGTATGAAGCTTAGTCTGATTATTATTAATAAATTTAAAAGATATATCCGGATGCGACAAAGCAAGTCTTTCAACCAGGTCACTTATATAAGAGGCCTCTGTCTGAGAAGCCTTTAGAAATTTACGTCTAGCCGGTGTATTGTAGAATAAATCCTTTACAATAAAAGTAGTGCCATCCGGTGCTCCAATTTCTTCATTAAGAATTTCTTTTGAACCTTCTATAAGGTATCTTGTTCCTGTTAACTGACTATATGTTTTGGTGATTAACTCAACTCGTGAAACTGCACTAATGCTTGATAATGCCTCTCCTCTAAAACCAAGCGAAGAAATATTCAGAAGGTCCTCTGCACTTTTAATCTTGCTTGTTGAATGACGTAAAAAGGCAAGTGGAACCTGTTCTTTGTCGATACCACCACCATTATCAGTTATTCTGATAAAAGAAATACCTCCTTCTTTTATCTCCACCGTAATGGCAGTTGAACCTGCATCAATTGCATTTTCCACTAACTCCTTAACAACAGAGCTTGGTCTTTCTACGACCTCACCTGCGGCGATTTTATCAATTGTAACTTCATCTAATAAAGCAATCTGAGGCATGATTAATCCTTCCTGTCAATTAACAATTTTTAGCCTTTTTCTGTAATTCATAAAGCTTATTCAAAGCTTCTATAGGTGTAAGATTTGCTAAATCAAGATTCTTTATTTCATCTAACACCTCGTTTGTATCATCATTGTCAAATAATGATAATTGTCTTACTTCTGTTATCTGAGGCTGTATGGTCTCTACTGAAATATTTTTAACAATACCTGTTATGTCATTCTCTAATAGATTATTAACAATTACCTTGGCACGCTCAACAACACTATCAGGAAGTCCTGCAAGCTTTGCAACCTGAATTCCATAACTTTTGTCTGCTCCGCCTTTTATAATCTTACGAAGGAAAACAATATCGTCGCCCTTTTCTTTTACTGCAATACAATAATTGTTTACATTGTCAAGCTTTCCTTCAAGCTCAGTAAGCTCATGATAATGCGTTGCAAAAAGAGTCTTTGCACCTAATAACTCAGGATTACTTATGTGTTCAACCACAGCCCAGGCAATGCTTAATCCGTCAAAGGTACTTGTACCACGACCTATCTCATCAAGGATAAGAAGAGAATTAGCCGTTGCATTTCTCAAAATATTAGCAACCTCATTCATCTCCACCATGAAGGTACTCTGTCCGGATGCCAGATCATCAGAAGCTCCGACTCTTGTAAAAATCCTGTCTACAATTCCAATATCAGCAGATGTAGCAGGAACAAAGCTTCCTATCTGGGCCATTAACACAATAAGAGCACTCTGTCTCATGTATGTTGATTTTCCAGCCATATTTGGACCTGTAATAATAGATATTCTGTTATTACCATTATCAAGATATGTATCATTATCTATAAACAGGTCATTAGTTATCATCTTCTCTACAACTGGATGACGGCCACCTTTAATATTAATAACACCTTCTGTGTTAATATCTGGTCTGCAATAATTATTCTGTGATGCAACAAGTGCAAGCGATACAAAGGCATCAAGTGCAGCAAGTGCATGGGCAGTTTTCTGAATTCTTGAAACATTCCCTGCAATTTCATCTCTTACCTGTCTGAATAGCTCATACTCAAGACTCACAAGTCTGTCCTCAGAACCAAGAATTGTATCCTCAAGTTCCTTAAGTTCAGGTGTAATATATCTTTCTGCATTAGTAAGAGTCTGTTTTCTTACATAATAATCAGGAACTAAATCCTTGAAGGAATTTGTAACTTCAAGATAATAACCAAATACTTTATTGTATTTGATTCTAAGATTCTTAATTCCTGTAGACTCTTTTTCCTTTGCCTCAAGCTCAGCAAGCCAGGTCTTACCTTCAGTCTTTGCATTTCTTAATCTGTCAACCTCCTCGTTATATCCTTGGCGAATGATATCTCCGTCTCTGACAGAAATCGGAGGTTCCTCCTGAATTGAATCTAAAAGTAGTTTATGTAAATCCACAAGACAGTCAAAATCATTTTTAATTTCTTCTGCCAGATCACAGTTTAATCCGTCTAATACATTCTTAATATCAGGAAGCATTTGCAGAGAATTTCTAAAAGCAATCATGTCCCTGGGATTTGCTGACTGATAAGTGATTCTTGTTATAAGTCTTTCCAGATCATAAATCGGTGCAAGAAATGCCCTGAGTTCTTCCCTGCAGATTTCTTTTGAATTTAACTCCTCTATAAAGTCCTGTCTTTTTATTATCTCATCTTTATCAATTAATGGCTGCTTTACATAGCTTCTTAAAAGTCTTGCTCCCATTGCTGTTTTTGTCTTATCCAAAACCCAAAGAAGCGAGCCTCTTTTCTGCTTTTCCCTCATAGTCTCAACAAGCTCTAAATTTCTTCGTGATGAGCTATCGATTATCATGTATTTTCCAATTGAATAAGGATGGATATCTAGAATATTATTTAAGCTGTTTTTCTGTGTCTCATAGAGATATTTTAAAAGCGCACCAGAGGCTATAACTCCTGCATCATAATCTTCAAGCCCCAATGATATAAGTGTCTTTGTGTTAAAATGCATAAGCAGTGTTTCTTTTGCAAGATCTTCTCCAAAAAACCATGAATCGAGCACAGAAACTGAAATATTAAGTCTGTCACGAAGGTCAGCAATATCGAATCCACTAATGTTGAATTCTTCATTGCATATAATCTCTGAAGGAGAAAATCTGTTAATCTCATCTAAAAGCTTTCTATCCGAATCAATTTCAGTTACTAAGAATTCACCTGTAGTAACATCGCTTGTTGCAATTCCATATATATCATCTTCTAATGTAATACACATAATATAATTATTGCAGGTCTCATCTAAAGAGGCCATATCCGTATTAGTACCAGGAGTTACAATTTTTATAACCTCCCTTTTTACAATACCTTTAGCAGTCTTAGGGTCTTCTACCTGTTCACAGATAGCAACCTTATATCCCTTAGCAACAAGTCTGTTGATATATGTATCAGCTGCATGAAAAGGTACTCCACACATAGGCGCGCGTTCCTCTAATCCACAGCTTTTTCCTGTAAGTGTAAGCTCTAATTCTTTTGATACGATTTTGGCATCCTCGAAGAACATTTCATAAAAATCTCCGAGTCTGTAAAATAATATACAATCCTTATATTCTTCTTTTGTCTGCAGATAATGCTGCATCATTGGTGTAACTTCCAATTTTATAATCCTTTCTAATAGCCTGGCTTATATTTTTTTATAATAGCACAGGCAACCTTAATTCCGTCTGCGGCAGCAGATGTTATTCCACCTGCATATCCTGCACCTTCACCACATGGATAAATTCCCTCAATTTTACTTTCAAAAAACTGGTCTCTTTCAATTCGTACCGGTGATGATGTCCTGCTCTCAATTCCAGACATAATAGCATCATATCTGTCAAATTTATCAATAAATTTGTTAAAATGATTCATTCCCTCTATAAAGGAACGTTCCATATCAGGACTAAATATTCCTCTTAAATTTGCAAAAGCTGTAAGACCTTTTTTCTCAGACTCATAATCTCCATATGATGTAGAAACTTTATTATTACAAAAATCCCCAAACAACTGCTGAGGTATTTTTCCATTTGCAAGCTTAAAGCATTCTTCCTCAATTCGTTCCTGATACCTTAATCCTGCCAAAGCATCAGTAGCTCCAAAATCTTCTGGTGTAACCGAAATAATTATTGCACTGTTAGCATTTTTGCTGTTACGACCAGAGTAACTCATTCCATTTACAACAGTTCTTCCTTCTTCTGAAGATGAGTTAACCACATATCCTCCCGGGCACATGCAGAATGAATATACGCCCCTGCCATTAGGAAAGTTTGATGTAACCTTGTATGGCGACGCACCCAGAATATCACTATGCTCTACTCCGTACATAGTTTTATTAATCATAACCTGTGGATGCTCTACTCTGAAACCTACCGCAAAATTCTTAACACTCATAGGCACATTCAGATTCTGCAATTTTCTAAATGTATCTCTTGAGCTATGCCCTAAAGCAAGAATAAGCAAATCCGTTTCAATGTTTTTTCCATTGACCTTAACTGCAGTAATTTTATTATTTTCAATTATAAAATCCTCTGCCTGATGTTCAAAAAAGATTTGGCATCCCTTTTCAATCAAATACTTTCTGATATTAACAATTACTTTTGATAATACATCCGTTCCAATATGAGGCTTATTATCATATAGAATCTGAGAGTCGGCTCCAAATTTTACAAAAGTCTCTAAGACATGGTAAATTATTCCATTCGGATCCTTAATTGCCGTATTAAGCTTTCCGTCTGAAAATGTCCCAGCTCCACCTTCACCAAACTGAACATTAGACTTTGTGTTTAACACCCCGGTCTTCCAGAATTCCTCTACATCCTTTGTTCTATCTTCAATCGCTTTTCCACGTTCGATAATTACCGGTCTGTATCCTGCCTCAGACAGTATTAATCCACAAAAAAGACCTGCAGGTCCTGCACCTATTATCACAGGTCTTTTATCAAGGCTTTTATCACCTGATTCCGGGATAAGGAATTTATTATCCTTTGCTATGATAATATTTTTATTTGCAGCCTTCTCAGCCACTTTCTTTTCATTCTTTATTTCTACACCAATTGTGTATACATAAAAGAGCTCAGGCTTCTTTCTGGCATCTATTGATCTCTTTAATATCTTATATGTAAAACTATTTACAGGCCTTTTTAATAGCTTTGAAATTTTATTTTCTAATTCAGCCTCTGAATGATTTACATTTATCTTTAACTGACTAATCTTTATCATTTTTACTCTTATTTACCTGCATTTAAACCTGCAATGTATCCGCTTGTCCACGCCCACTGCAGATTATATCCACCACATATTCCATCTACATCAAGAATCTCACCTGCAAAAAACATACCTGGTACAAGTTTTGATTCTAGTGTCTTAATATCTATTTCTTCAGAATTAATACCACCTGCACATACCTGTGCAAATTGATAATCTCTGTAACTTTTCACATTAACGATAAGTGATTTGATTGTTGTAGATAATAAATCAACTTTCTTAATATCATTCTTATCTATATTAATTATTGCTGTTGGATTTATCTTTGTCTGTTCTAATAAAGCTGTAGATAATTTGGAATTAAGCAAACCTGAAAGCATCTGAATCCAGCTCTTAAAACCATTAGATTTCTCCACAAGCTCTGTTAGCATATTGTGCAGCTTCTCATTTGAATACTCTGGCATGAAATCAATTTTTACTTTAACGTCTGCTTTTTCATACAGTCCCATTGATAAGAATCTGCTTATCTGAAAAACAGGTATACCTGATAGGCCATAATCAGTAAGCTGAAGTTCTCCTGTATCAGAACATAGTTCTTTGTTGTTGACAATTGCTGTAACACTGGCATCAGTTCTTACTCCTGATACTTTCTTAAAAGAGAACCCATCACAATTAAATCCACATAAAGCCGGAACAATCGGATTAAAACGATGTCCGAAGCCTTTAAGAAACAGTAAAAAGCTTCCATCGCTTCCGAGCTTTGGTGATGCCAGCAATCCAACTGCAACTATAATCTTTTGTGCTTTATAGGAACCCCTATTCGATTTTATTATAAACTCGCCCTTTTTATGGTTAATCGATGAAATCTCACATTCTGTAACAATTCTGACACCAAGCCTTAGTGCCTCATCAATTAGTGAATTTAAAATCGTTGTAGCCTGACCTGAATTTGGATACATGTATCCATTTTTTTCTTTACTAATAACGCCAAGCCTTGTAAAAAAATTAACTGCATCATTAGAATTAAACACTGATAGTCCATGTTGAATTAAATCTTTATTACCCCGATAACAATCATCAGTCATCTTTTTATTAGTATAATTGCACTTGCCATTTCCTGTTGCAAGAATTTTCTTTCCAGCTTTGTCTTTATGTTCAAGTATTATAACCCTACTGCCATTTCCTGCCGCAGTAATTGCTGCCATAAGTCCGGATGCCCCGGCACCAATAACTATCAGATTCATTCTATTCCACCTCGATTCCACGCCCTACAATTTTAGCACAAGGCTTTTAAACATTCAACAAATCAGCTGGAATAACTCTCCAGGAAATCATATACCTCTGCAATATTTTTAAAGCCATAATTTCCTTCCTCAATCATTTTTTTATCTTCTGCACCCATTGCCTCAAAACTGATATTAGTGTTACAGAATATTTCACCATTTTTATCTGTTATAACAAGATTTCCATTATCATTTGTCAAAAAGTATTCATTTGCCTCTACAACAATATTAGTTTCTACAGTTTTTTCAGTTGGATTTTCTTCTTTATCAACCAAAATCTGTGATTCATCGTCTGTAACATTTGATTTGTAGTTATTTCTTAATAGCCCATAACCAATTAGTATTGCTAAAAGGAATATAACTAAAATACAGATACTTAAGCTTCGTTTCATTTAATCACCCCACTTAAAGTATCTGTATTTTTCCGAAAAATATTCAATTATTTATAACAAATGCATCTTTTTTGCAATACTAACAAGTAATGTACCTTTAGGAAACCGAATAATTTCTTCTTCTGTAAGACCTTTAAATAATAATAAGGTTACAAAATATATTATAACCGATGCGATTAATGCTACTGCAAAAGCAAGATAAATTATCTTTGTAAGTTTGTACAGTCCATAATAAACGACAAATCCACATACTCCCATTATCAG
>JAXJTU010000109.1:0-6015 GCA_036309425.1 Agathobacter sp. | reverse complement strand
GTAATGATATTATTTAATATATAAAATTTTTATTAAATTAATAAAAAAAGGTTGAAAAATGGATAATATATCGACGGGGTATTTATATGATGTCGTCTCAAGATCGGAGGACATCGACGAATATAAAAAATTGTTATATGGTATAGCTGACCAAAAGAAGGAATGGATTCAGATTATAGATAAGATTGTAAAAGATAACGGCTACAGTGCTACGGAACTGGGCCGTTTATGCGGTGTGAGCAGACAGGCGGCGCAAAAGTGGATAAAAGGCTCACTCCCTAAGAAGAGAGAGACATTTATTAAGATAGGATTTGCTGCTCATTATAATCTTGAAGAGATGAATTTCTTCTTACAAAGATATGGAAGATGCACGAAGCTGTATCCTAGATCATTAGAGGATTCGGTATATATATTTGTACTTAATTCTGACACCATAGAACATAGTTATGAATCATGTCAGTCGATTATTGACCTTTTAAATGTAGAGTTAACTACTACACAGGATGATGATAAAAGTGATAATTATGAGACAATGAAGGTTCTTGAATCACTAACAAATATGTCAACATTAGCAGAGATGCTTACATTTGTAGCCGACAACGCTACCATGTACCGTACTCAGTACAGCAAGCTATATGATTACATTGAAGATTTTATTCAAAAGAATTTACTTTCTGATGGGATGGAAGATGACAATGTGACAAATCTTGCATGTTCTCAGCAGTGGAGTGCTTCATTAAGACAGTGCGTATCAGAAATTTCGCAGAAGAAATGGTACCCACAGCGTAATAAGATTATTTCACTTGGAATTCATCTTAATATGAATTTAGAGCAGATAAATAAAATGCTTGATTATGCACAGATGGAGGCAATCTGTGCAAAAAATCCATTTGAAAATGCAATTATTTATGCGCTTGAAAATGCCCAGCTTGAAGATATAATTCGTACAGATGGTACAGATGTGTTGTGCCGATATGTAAAGAAGATACTAGAATCATTAGATTATTCCGGTGTAGATTTTTTCCTTGAGGAACTGCCTAAGGATTATGATGAAGATGAGATTTTCTAGTTTTTACAAAATGTAACTTTGAATAAATCATTAAATTTTTATTATGTTAAAATAAATTTAACATAAAAAACGGAGGAAAAAATTATGAAACCTATTATGTCGGTTATTAAGAATAATGCAATGGGAAATGTTCTTTGCGCTAAAGTTCCATGCGAAGATTTTAATGTCGGTTCACAGCTTATTGTTGCTGAATATGAAGAAGCATTATTCATGAAGGATGGAATAATCGAAGAGGTATTTGGACCTGGTAAGTATACACTTACAACAGAGAATTATCCATTCCTTACAACTTTCTTATCAACGGTTATGTCTGGCGGAGTAAGCGCATACAATTGTAAGGTTTACTATGTTAACAGATCGCACCATCTTGAACTTAAATGGGGTACAGGAACACCAATCCGTGTACTTGACCCAATGTGGGGGATTGAAGTTCATGTTCAGGCTCGTGGAGCATATACAGTAGCAGTTAAAGATGGTAAGAAATTCTTCTTAAAGATGGTAGGAGCAAATGTTGCAGCAGACGAGAAGGATATTGTAAAGAACTTCAGAACAGCATTTATCCAGCATATTACAGATGAAATGGCTGATTATCTCATTTCACAGGATAAAGAAGTTTTAGTAGTATGTAATAAGAAGAAATCTCTTGCTGATGACATGCTTCCAATTCTAAATGAAATTCTTGATGAGTATGGAATGGAGCTTATCAACTTCTATATTGAAAACATTGAAATTCCTGAAGATGATGAGTGCATGGCTCGTATTCGTGAACTTAGAATTTTAAGACAGGAGAAGCAGTTTGAACGTGAGCAGAGTGCAGCTGATGAGAGACTTAGATATAATCTTAGAAGAGAGTCTTCAGAGGCTGACAGATATGTATCAGGTCAGATGGCTCAGGCTGATTATGAGCGTATGGCAATTAGAGACCAGGATGGAAACAATGGCTGGGCTCGTCAGGAATCGGCTGAGATATTAAAAGGTGCTGCAAATAATGATGGAATGGGCGGCGCTTTTGTTGGAGCTGGAATGGGAATGTCTGTAGGAATGGCTATGGGCAATATGATGAATGGAATGCAAAATGGCGGTGAAGGTTCTCCTCTTGCAGCTAATGGTAATGCACCAAAGAAAATAATTTGTAAAAATTGTAATTCTGTAGTTCCTGAAGGAATGAAATTCTGTGGATGCTGCGGAACAAAGGTTGAAGAAGAAAAAGCAAAATGTGCTTCATGCGGAGCTGAGCTTATTCCAGGAATGAAATTCTGTGGAGCATGTGGAAGTCCAATTGCACCGGTAAAGCGTGTATGTAAAGAATGTGGACTTGAAATTCCAGAAGGAATGGCATTTTGTGGTGGTTGCGGAACCAAGTACGAAGGATAGGAGAATTGAATAATGGATAGAATAATGGATAGAAAAATGCTGAAGGCGATTATAGCCCTTGTACTCATTTTAGTCTCTAATATAGGAATTTTTGTTTTAGGATCTGATTTTACAGCAAGCTTCTGGGTTGGATATATTTTTACAATGATATCAGCTCTGATTGTTACATATGTTGAGATTTTTTATGCAGATAAAGAACAGTTGATTTTCAGGTATCCAATTTCAGCAGTTACGTTTGTTTATCTTGCAGTTCAGATTCTGGCATTTATAATTGGGGCAACATTATTATGGATGTTCCCGCTATTGGTATTTTTCTCACAGTTGTGTATAATAGCTGCATATATTGTACTTTTAATGTCAGTATTTATACATAACTCTGCTACAAAAGAGCAGCAGGCAATTAGGGCTAAAGACATAGTGAATTTTAAGTACATTCTTGATACAATGAATACAGTTATTTCAAAGGTAACTTATGTTGACCCAAGCAGAAAGCTGATTCAGCATGCATATGATGCATTAGCAAGCGGACAGGTTAAAAGTGATCTTTCCGTTATGGATATCGAACAGCAGATTTTAACAGCAATTGGTAATTTGGATTCTGCAGTTGTAGAGCAGAATGCAGCAGACATCAAGACAATCTGTGACGAAATCGAATATCTTGCAGCAGAACGCAAGCGTAGATTGAGTCAACGAGTTCCTTTTTAAAAATTTACACAAAAGAGAGGAAAAATTATGAACAACAATGTTACACCATGGTATTATTCTTGGCCAGTAATTATTATTGCATTTATCGTAGCTTGGCCAATAGGTTTAGGTTTGCTTATTGCAAAGAATATTAGTGATAAGCATTCGATCTTTCTTGGATCAACAGATAAGAATAAATATATTATAGCTGGCGGAGTGCTTGTTATATTAGCATTCTTTAGTTTTTCAAGAGATAATTCATTCCTGGGATTGATTTATCTTGCAGGAGGAGTTGCACTTATTGCATATGCAAATGTTCTTGTTAAGAAATCGAAGAGAAATCGTATGTATATTGATATGATTGTTAATAACGGAGAGACAAGCCTTGATAAGATTGCTAGTGTGTGTAACATTCAGTACGATACAGTCGTTAAAGAATTGAAGCAGCTTATCACATTTAATGTTTTAAAGAATGCAACAATTGATGAGACTTACAGAACAATAACAATTACTAAAGCACAGCCTGTACAGGCTCCAAATCTTTCACAGTTTGTTTCAGAAGTGACAGATAGTTTATCAGGAAGTGTATCTGCAAACAGAGCACCAGTAACATGTACATGCTCAGGATGTGGAGCAAAAGTTGTAGTTACACCAGGACAGACAATTTCCTGTGAGTACTGTGATACTCCTATAACAGCAAACTAGGGAGGCAGATATGGGATTTTTTGATGATATGAAGGGATCCATTTCTACAATGGGAATGGGACTTACTCAGAAAGCCAGCGATATGTCTGGAACAGCCAAACTTACTTTCCAGATTAAAGAAGAAGAGAAAAAGCTTGATGAGAATAAAAAAGAAATTGGACGAATTATGCTTGAGAAGTATCCTGACGAGATAAGAAAACTTTGTCCGGAATTATATCATGAAACATCAGAGCTAATTAAGAAAATAGCAGCTGACAAAAAGGATCTTGCAGTTTGCAAGGGATTTAAGATATGTCCAAACTGTGGGGCAGAGCAGGATAGAGATGTTCTAAACTGTACTGTATGCGGAATGAACATGCAGGAAGCTGAAAGAATAATAAGTGATATGGCACCACAAGAAAAGTTCTGTCCTAATTGTGGACAGAAGCTTCCGGCGGATGTGAAATTCTGTGGAGCATGTGGAACTCAGGTTTAATATGTCAAATAACTAAGCCAGCGAATTGATTTAGCTGGCTTTTTCTATCTTTATAAGGATTTTGGTTTATATAACTTTAAGAGGAGGGACAAATGGATACAACAACACCTTTTTTGTCGATAAAGAGTAATGCAAATTTAGTTATTCTTGAAAATGGCGCTGTAAGAACTGTACCACTTGATTCAAGAACGGAGTGGACAATCGGCAGAAGTGCACCAGGAAATGAAATTGATATTGTATTAAATTCCAAGATTGTCAGCAGACAGCACGGTAAACTTGTTAATTTAAATGATCAATGGTTTTTTTCGGACAATGGAAGTGCAAATGGTACTTATTATAATGGGGAAAAAATTTTGGCAGATAATGATGGAAATATGTTTCCGGTCTCATTATCAAATGGAGATATATTAAGAATTGATTCCAATAATCTTTTAAATCCTGATTCAAGAGGAGTTTGGATGATGTTTTCATCTCATTCACATGCCAATGTGTGGAATACAGTTGCACTTGAGAAAGATGAAACTTCTTTTGGACGAGATGAGGATATCTGTGATGTTGTAATTCCTTTGTCATATATTTCAGGAAAACATTTTGTGATAAGACGCAAAGGTAATAAGTATTATGTCATGGATTGCGATTCCATGGCAGGTACATGGCTCAATAACGACAAGGTTCTAGGAGAGATTGAGCTTCACGAGAAAGATTGCATAGCAATGTGTGACTGTACTTTTATTTTTACCGGCGAGTCCCTCATTTATAATCTTCCAGCCAGAAAGAAACATAGAAGTGTTTCAAAAGATTCTTCTATGCATATGGAAGCTGTAAATATTACACCACCTGTTCCTGCACCATCTGTTTTGACACAGGCTGCACCAGAGGCAGAAGTAGTTCCATTATTTGACCCAATGACAGGTGAAAAGCTAAATATCACATCTCAAACACCAGTAGATATGGCACCGCAGGAAGAGTCAATACCGTTATATGATCCGATGACGGGTGAAAGATTAACTCCATCGTCTGAAACAATTCCAGTTGTGGAACGGTCTGCTTCAGCGGGAAAGGTAATAGTATCATATGATCCGATGACAGGTGAGCCAATATATGGTGCAACTTCAGATGAAATATCAAATCCTGTATCTGATATAATGTATGTACCAAACGAAGCGTACATAATACCTGAAGAAGAAAAAGAAGTAATTTTAAGAGCTGACATCAAGACAAAGGTAGTTCCAAACAATTCTGGAATAGGAGAAAAGGAACTTATCAGAGATGTAAAGGTAGAGGTAAAAGAAGCGAGTCTCGTAGCTCTTTTAGGAGGTTCAGGAGCAGGAAAGTCAACTGTTATGAACTGTCTTAACGGTATGGAGACAAAGGGCGTGACTGGAACAATTGAGTATCAGGGAGTAGATTTACTTAAGAACTTTGAACGTATGAAATATCTTATCGGCAGTGTTCCACAGGAGCAGGTATTTCACCCATCGCTTACAGTTGAAAGTGAGTTAAGGCATGCTGCAAAGAGAAGACTTCCAGGAGATACAAAACGTAAGGAAATCAAAGAGCATGTAGATCTTGCAATAGAACAGCTTAAGCTTACAAATATTAGAAAAAATAAGATTTGTAAGTGTAGTGGTGGTGAGCAGAAGCGAGTAAATATCGGAATCGAGCTCGTTGCAGATCGTCAGTTGCTTTGTCTTGATGAACCTGATGC
>JAXJTU010000108.1:0-51398 GCA_036309425.1 Agathobacter sp. | reverse complement strand
ATGATGACGACGATGATGATGATGACGATGATGACGACGATGACGACGACAAAAAAGATAAAGATAATAAGAAAGACAATAATGACAATACATACACATTAGAAGTAGACGGAACAGAATTCAATATTTCTTTTGATAATGAATGTGAAGTAGAAGAAGAGTATGGAGTTTTATATGTTGAAGAATATGATGGTGAATACTATTTTTCAATAACATATCAGGATAGTTGTATAGATATCGGAGAAACAGATGAAATGGATCTTCCTGAATACTATTATGAAGATTATGATGTCATAGAGCAGGAAAATGTAGTTCCATTTACAGTTGATGGAATGTCTGGCTATGTATCATATTGTATTTATGAAGATGATGGATATGAATATGCAGTAGGACAGATATATGAAGATGTAAATGCTGGAACATACCTTGGAATTTCATTTTTGACAAATGCAGCAGATGGTTATGATGATATCGAGGAAATAGTAGGAGCTGCAATTATCACACTTGACGATATGGATACAACAACAATATCTAATGAAGTATACTCAGAGTTCGTTGGAGAGTACTCAAATGAAGATGAAGACGAAATTGCATATTTAGAGATTGAAGAATCACCAGATGTTATTTCATTCCGCATGTTAGGTGCCAAGGACTGGACCAAAACAGAGGATTGGAAAGTAATAGATGAAGATACACTCGAAGTAACCTGTCAATATTATCATTCAGAAGCTGAGAATGAAGATGAGGTAGTATTTAGATTAGAAAAATATGGGGATTCGGTATTTATGACAATTGTTGAATCTGAATTTCCTTTACTTGAGGCTGGAGAAATCATAGTATTCGATGAAGATTAATTAAAAAGAAAATCGGATATCTATAGAATAAAAATTCAGGAGAAAATTATGAGAAGAAAAACATGGAAAAAAGGAATCGCATTAGCTCTTACTGCTAGTTTACTTATGACAACTGCTTGTGGAAACAATGTAGACAAAGAGGATACAGAGGTAGAAACATCAAAGAAAAAAACAGACAAAGATAAAGACGCAAAAAACGATAAGGGCATTAAGAAAAATGTTTCAGTCCTTAATAACAAGCTTAATGCAGCATATATCGGAGAGAAAATGGTTATTAAAAGAGAGGATAATATTGTTGTACAATTAGGATTTGATGCTGAAGATGTCTATTTGGATTTGGATGATGATATTGAGATCTATCAGGATGCAAATCTTGAACATAAAATAGATGTATTTACAGATTATGATGCTGATGAGAAACAATTTATTCTTGAGACACCTTCTGTAGGTATTGCAGAACTTTATGGTGATGACGAATTTGAAGAGGAGTACTCAAAAATAAAGGATGAATCATATGCATCAGGCTCACAAACATATTCATGGGGAAATCTTCCACAGTACTACTTAGTAAATAAAATTGATTTAGAAACAGGTGAGGAATTAGATACTCCTGAGATTACAGTGGTTCAAATTGATACAGAAATAGCTAGTGCTCCAAGCCCTGTCTTCTCTCAGACAGAGGAAGGAAATGCCAGAATATACTGGAAAGAAGTTGAAGATGCGGATAAGTATTATGTTGTTGGAATCCAGCGCACAGAAGAATGGGGATTAGAGACATTTGCAACAATCATTGGTGCAACAGATGGCACAGAATGGATTTGTGAACCATATAAGGGTGATGATGGAGAAGTATACTGCATGAATGAAGATTTTATGGAAGCTTCAAAAAAATGGTCAGACGATCGTGAATATTATTATGGAGTAATTGCAGTAAATGAAGAGGGTGCATCATCATTAAGTAATTTAGTGGAATTAAGTAGTTTAAGCTCTTCACTTCCAATCTGGATGGATTATGATATTCAAAATGAGGAAGATTTATCAAATGGAGGATTTGATTCATTTGACAAATTACCAACAACTGTTGGTGTGGAAATGTGTGATGGCTCAACTTCACAAAGAGTAATTATTTATGATTGCGATAATTATTATTTTGATGAATTTGGATTTATTAATATTCCAGCTAGAATAAACGGAACATTATTTACAGATGAAGTATGGTTAAAAACATACGATCCAAATACACTTGAGAGAGATTTGGCAGATCTTAAAGCAAGACAGGAAGCATTAATTAAAAAAGGTGGAGCTACAATAGATCCAAGTATAGATATTACAGATGAAGAAATTGAAGTTCCAGATGACGAATCAAAAGACGAATCAGAGGATGATCCAGCTGATACTTCAGATAAAAAGAACAACAATAAGGGCAAAACGGAGTTTGAAGTATATGGAAACAATGAGCTTAGTATCTATATTGCAGAGCAGATGTTAAAGACAGAGGAATATATCGACATCAGTGATTTTGCAGAATATGTAGATGTAGAGTTTGTAGCAGATGCTTTCCAGGAAGCCAAATATCAGAATCCATTAATTTTAGGTATTCAGGATGTCGGATACAGTGATCAGGGGATTTTAAAAGTAGAATATGATTTCGATAAAGAAACTACTGCAGAAAAACAGAAAGAAGTAGTGGACAAGGTTGATGAAGTAATTAGCGAAATCATTACAGATGATATGTCTGATTTTGAAAAAGAAATTGCAATTAATAATTACCTTTGTGAGAATGCAGAATATGATATGTCGGCTCTTGAGAATGGTAAAGAACACGATTACTATTATGTTGATGAGGAATTTTATGATTCATTTACAGCATATGGAATTTTAGTTGATGGTGTAGGTGTATGCGCAAGTTATGCAGCTGACTTTAAACTTCTTTGCGAGGCAGCAGGACTTGAATGCGTAGTAGTATCAGGAAATCTTGAAGGCTCATTGCCACATGCATGGAATAAGGTAAAAATCGATGGAAATTGGTACATAGTTGATGTTACAAATAATGATGCTGATGGATTTTCAAATGGACTACTAAATTTATCAGATGACGTATCAACAGGTGTTCTTGTTCAAAAAGATGACTTTGTACTTGATACATTAGTAGATGAATTTGAAGCTGAGACAGATGAATTAGAATATTAGTAATGGTACTTGGGACTCTTGTCTTGATAGTTAAAATATATTATTCTACAGATTGTTTACAGATAAATAGGGAATGATTTTTAACTAGGAGATAAGAGTTTCAATGGAAGTTATATGTGGAACGACTGCATTACCAATAGAAGATGTAGTTGAGAAATATACACAGATGTTGTACCGCGTCGCGGTAATGAAGATGAAGAATGTTCCAGATGCGGAGGAATTGGTTCAGGAAACCCTCCTTAAATTGATAAAACAAATAAAAGAAGGAAAATGCTTTGAAAGTGATGAACACTTAAAAGCCTGGCTTCTTAGAGTTGAAATAAATCAGGGGAATACCGTTTTATCCTCTATATGGAATAATAGAACACAAGGAATGGATGTAACAACCGAGCAGGGGTATGAGGATCAATATAATTTAGGCAGTGCGTATGAATATGTAAAAAGACTGCCAGAGAAGTATAGAATTGCCATACAGCTTCATTACTATGAAGAACTCAAGACAGAAGAGATAGCAGAAGTAATGAATACGAAACCTGCCACTGTTCGTTCATATTTGTTGAGAGGAAGACAGAAGCTTAAAAGTATGATGGAGGCAGAAAATTATGTGGGATGAAGAGAAGTTTTTTGAAGAATTCAAAAAAACAAATGACAATATAAAGCCAAGTCAGGACTTTACTAAGCGATTGTCTGAAGCTGTTGAAGCAGAAACCACAAACAAGATAGTACCATTTTATAAAAGTAAGAAAAAAATCAGCATTCTTGCAGCAACAGCAGCAGCGCTTGTATTATTGGTTACTGGAATTGGTATGTATAATACCATTGATTTTGGAGAAGATTTTGATGATTACAATGTAAGTCACAATGATTTGGATGACGATGATTTAGATGACGATAATTTAGATGAAGATGATTCAGATGGCTTTAATTCCAAAATTAATGCTGGATTAAATATGAATACAACAACTGTATCGGCAGATGAATTAATAGAAGAAATTGAACAGGCTTCTAAAGTAGTATGTGAAGGTCAAAAACTTGATAATAGTCAGATAAGTCGTTTGATTAAAAAAATAGAAAAAGCTGACATATTAGATGATGAATTGGCTGACCAATTAGATGAAGATGTAATAGCTGAATATAAGATATATGCAGAAAATGTTTGGATTGTTGAAGAATATGAAAGTGGAGCAATTTACATCTCTCTAAAGTAAAAATAAATAATTAAAAGAGATGATGCATATTAAAAGAATATGTACCATCTCTTTTTACTATACAAATTAATAATTTCTTGCAACAATTTATCAAAGATGTAAGTATATATTATGTAACCTCACATCGGCAGTAGGGCCACTAGAGTGGCGGTATACATATATATGATATGAGAAAACCAAAAGAGAGGAAAGAAAAAATGACAACAATAACAAATGCAGAAATTCAACGTTCAGTTGAAACAATCAAATATATAAGAGCGTACTGTGACAGCAAGGTTGTTGGCCAGCAGGGACTAAAAGATTCGTTACTTATTGCCTTGCTTACAAATGGTCATATTTTATTAGAGTCAGTACCAGGTCTTGCAAAGACAACAGCTGCAAAAGTTCTGACAGAGGCAATATCAGAAACGACACTAAAAAAACTACTAATCAGAAACGATGTATTGGTAATGAACATAAGCAGTGCAACACTAGATGGAAAGAAAGCATATGATGCCTGTAACGACAGATATCTTCCTGATTTTTTTGCAAAGGATAAGAAACTAATACAACTATTCAAGGCACAAAAAGAGAATCTTGAAAAACAAAGCTATGAGAAATTGAAGAAATTAGGAATAGCAATAACAACAATAGATGATACAGATGACATAGACGACAGTGTAATAGAATTATTGCACAGATAGAGAATGTAGATTATAGAGGGAAAATATGAAAACAACAGTCGAATTTCAACCATTATTTTCATACGCCATCTGGCCAATTGCAATAGTATGGATTTTGTTTATGGCAGTATTTGCAGTGACATTATATTTATTCCTTGTGAATAAAAGGAAGGTAAAAGACATTGCTGCCGTTAAACCAATTCCTGAACCAATAAAAGCACCGGCCAGACCAGGCGAAATAAAGCAGAAATATCTCAATAAACTGGCAATAATTCATTCTAATGTATTAGAAAAAACAATTTCAGTAAGAGAATCATACGAACAAATGAGCATGTGTATCAGACAGTTTGTATATGAGATGACAGGCATAAAAGTAACTAATTACACATTAGAAGATGTGAAGCAGGCAAACATGACTCAGCTTGCCGCAATAATGGAAGAGTATTATGCACAACAGTTTGTATATGAGACACTAGGCGATAGCCTTGCATCAATTGAGAAGACGAAGAGGATAATAGAAAAATGGAGCTAAAATATCCGTATATATTAATAATAGGACTGATAGTTATAGCTGTTTTAATATTTTTATCTTTCTTTCAAAAGAAAAAATATTCAGATGGCAAGAAATTATCAGGTTTGCTCGGAATAGAAGAAAGTGCATATTATAAAAGGAAAATCATTATTTTTAAAATGCTAAATGTAGCGATTACTGCTACATACATAGTAGCAATTGCACTTGGTTTTTTCTTATTGGCAAAACCATACAAAGTAGCAACTGAAGTAGAAGAAAAATACAGTCGTGATATAATCCTTACAATGGATGTTTCTACTTCAGTAAATGACTTGAATTTACAGTTGGTAGAGCAATTAGAAGATACAGTAGAGCAACTTAAAGGAGACAGATTTGGAATAGTAATTTTTAACACATCAAGCGTAATGATTTGTCCTTTGACAGATGATTATGAATATGTAATAGAAGTACTAGAACAAATAAAAACAAGTTTAAAAGAAGCAACGGCAGAAGAGTGGAGCGATGACTGGCTTTACAATTTTGATTATATTACAGAGGGAACAGTAATAGGTTCTGATGAAAGAGGAAGTTCGTTAATCGGTGATGGTCTTGCATCTACGGTTTGCAACTTTTCCGATATTGATACAGATAAAGATAGGACTAGAATAATAATATTTTCAACAGATAATGACCTTCAGGGAACTCCATATTTTACATTAGATGAAGCAGCACAAGTCTGTGCAGACAAAAAAATAACAGTTTTTGGAATTGGTACAGAACTTATGTATGATGAAGCCGCTAGTCAAATGAAGGATGCTATGGAAAAAACAGGTGGAAAGTTCTACATGGAAGAAGAGTCGGGAACTGTAGAGGATATTGTGGAAAATATTAACAAAGAAGGAAAAAATCTCATAAAAGGAAAAACAATAGAAAGAGAAATTCCTATTGCAAATGTGCCAATAATACTGTTTGCCGTGGCCTTTTTAATACAGCTTGTTTTTACCAAGATGCTTAAATTATAAAAAGCTAGAAGGAAGGAAACTAAACCTGTTATGATAATTAACCCGGTTATACCAATATGGCTGATGATAATAATCTGCATTGCCTTATTGCTTATTAGAAGAAATACACTCGCTTCAAATATACGAAAAACAATTGCGATATTGCTTATTTTTATCATAAATCTAAGGATTATGGTGCCAGATGACAATGTGACTTATCAAGAAAGAAAGCTTGATACAAATGTATTGTTTGTTATAGACAATACCATAAGTATGCTGGCTCAGGATTACGATGGAAAAGATGAACGTCTTACAGGTGTAAAAGAGGACTGCAACTACATAATTGAAAAACTGGCAGGAGCAAATTTTGCGGTAATAACCTTTGATTTTAAAGCAAAGCAGTTTGGCCCGTATTCAAATAATACAGAGTTTGTAAAAAGCACAATCGATTCGATTTATCCTTTAAATGAGCTTTATGCAAAAGGAACATCAATGAATATCTGGAAAGACCTGACACTGAAAGTTACCAAAAGTGCTAAGGAAAACCGGGATGGGGATGTTGTAGTATTTTTCATAAGCGATGGAGAAATGACCGCAGATGAAGACCTGGATTCTTTTGACGAAATAGCTGAATACATAGATGGTGGAGCTGTACTAGGTTATGGAACATCAAAGGGTGGAGAAATGGAAATGGAAGATGTTTTGTCAGAAGATGGAGAGAAAGAAAAAATTATGGATTCTGACAATCGAAGCAAACCAGCAGTCTCAAAAATTGATGAAGATAACCTGGAAGACATTGCAAAGGATTTGAATGTAGAATACATAAACATGAATTCGCCAGAAGGTCTGGATAAGATATTAGACGATATAGTAAGAAAATCAAATGCTACAGATGAAGATGCGGCAACAAGAGGATACAAAGATATTTTTTATGTATTTTTAGTACCATTACTATTACTGATGATGTATGAATTTTTAGTTCTAAAGAGGAGCATAAAATAGTGAAGAAATTTATGATATTGATACTCACAATTCTTGGATTGGGTTTATCTTGTTTGCTTGGGGCATACATATCGAATGAAGTAAATATAAATGATTACGAAAGTGGTAGATATTCTCAAAATGTATTAGCATTTCTGGGATTTACAGAGCCATATATACGCTATTACAATGAAGGAAATATATATTATAAACAGCAAAATTATGAAAAAGCACTCAAATCATATGATAAGGCTTTAGAGAAAAATCCACCACATAAGAAAAGCACCAAAAGTGAATGCCAGATAAGAATAAATAAGGCACTTACAATCATAGCAATAATTAACAGGGATTATGAGGAAAAAATTGAAGAGGAAACGCTTGAGGCGGCTGAAATCGAAGAAATCCTTAAGCTGCTTGAACAGGCAAAAGATGTTCTGACAGAGCATGAGTGTGCAATAAACGAAACAGAAGGTCATAATGATGATGCAGTAACACTATACAAAGAAATCTGCGAATTTGAGGAGAAAATAAAGAACCAGTCCAAAGAAGAATCAAAGGACAACAAAGACACTAAAGATAATAAAGACAACAACGAGGATGATAAAAAGGACGACAGTAATGTCAATGACAAGCTCGAAGAATTAAAACAGAACCAGCATGACAATACTGTCGAACGTAATAGAAATATCCAACAGGATGAAGAAATAGGAAATTTTGATTTCTACACAGGACCAACCTGGTAATTATTCATTAGCTTTCGTGACTATATTGCAGGGCATCCATTTTTGTGCGATGAATTGTTCCAAATGGATGATGTGGAGGCCCATAAATAGAAGACAATTTCAACGGAAATTTTCCAATATTAATAATGTTATGCCAGGTACCGGCAGGCACAAAGAGAACATCACCAACGGACATACGCTTACGCATGTTCATCTGTTTTTGTGATGGACCCATTTCAACCATGGCCATGCCACGTTCGATACGAATCATCTGGTCGGTATCCTTATGAATCTCAGGTCCAATATCACTATAAATCGGAATGCTCATAAGCGTTATCTGCAGATAATCTCCAGTCCAGACTGTATTTCTGTAGTCAGTATTATCAATTGCCATCTGTGGGATATTATTTACAGATGGCTTTTTGCCATAATCCATAAAAAACCTCTTTTTTATTAGTAAGATATGCCAAATCACTCTGAATGTGAAATTAGAGAGGTTTATTTTGCAACTTTGACTATTTTTAAAAAAAACAAATATACTATAATGATTTTATCAAGAACGCAAAAAACAAAGTTAACATAAAACGGAAAGGTAGGAATATATTATGAACGGAAAGAAATTATATAAAAGCAGAATGGATCAGAAAATTTGTGGTGTATGTGGAGGAATTGCAGAATACCTGGATACAGATTCAACAGTAATCAGACTTGCATGGGTATTATTTACCTTATTAGGAGGAATCGGAATAATTGCTTATATACTTGCTGCAATTATTATGTCAGATGATCCTGGATATTATGATGTATAGCAAAAAAAGAAGCTTTTACACAGAAAATGTGTGGAAGCTTCTTTTTTTGTACAAAGGAAAGTTCTACATTGGTCTTGACAAGTAAAAGCAGACAATTCAGAATAATAATTATGATGACATTAAATGATTTAAAAATAGGCCAATCAGCCAAAGTAATAAAAGTAGGAGGGGAGAAATCCCTGCGACAGCACTTTCTAGACATGGGAGTAATCCCAGGGGAAGAGGTGATGCTGGTTCAATATGCCCCAATGGGAGACCCAATGGAGCTTAGAGTAAGAGGCTATGAATTAACTCTAAGACTTGCAGATGCCAGGCAGATAGAAGTAGAACCAGTAGCCCTGACAAGGAACAATAATCAGACTAAGGTAAAGCCGATAAAGCACACCGAGCATCCAGGTCTGGGAGAAAATGGAAAGTATCACGAGAAAAAGACTGAGAATCCACTTCCAAAAGGAACCAGGTTGACATTTGCATTAGCGGGAAATCAAAACTGTGGCAAGACTACACTATTTAACCAGCTAACAGGCTCAAATCAGCATGTGGGCAATTTCCCGGGAGTTACAGTAGACCGCAAAAGTGGAATGATAAGCGGGCAGGCAAACACAGAGATAACTGATCTTCCGGGAATTTATTCAATGTCTCCATATACAAGTGAAGAAATTGTAACACGTCAATTCATCCTGAATGAAAAGCCAACAGCAATAATTAATATAGTAGATGCGACAAACATAGAGCGAAATCTGTATCTGACAATGCAGTTAATAGACCTTGGAATCCCAATGGTACTAGCTATTAACATGATGGATGAGATGAGAGGAAATGGTGGACATATTAGAATCAATGAAATGGAAGCAATGCTTGGAATTCCGGTAGTTCCAATTGCAGCAGCTAAAAACGAAGGAATAGCAGAGCTTACACGCCATGCATTACATATAGCTAAATTCCAGGAAGCCCCGGCCATAACAGATTTTTGTGGAGCAGATGATAATGGCGGAGCAGTACACAGATGTATGCATGGAATTATGCATCTGATAGCCGACCATGCCGAGGCGGCAGATGTACCAATAAGATTTGCTGCAACCAAACTTATAGAAGGTGACGAGCAGATTCTATGTATGCTAAAGTTGAGCGAAAATGAAAAAGAAATGCTAGAGCACATCATTAGCCAGATGGAAGAGGAAAGAGGCTTAGACCGTGCAGCGGCAATTGCAGATATGCGATATAACTTCATACATAGATTAGTAGAAGAAACCGTAGTAAAACCAGAAGAAAGCAAAGAGCATATCAGAAGCCGCAAAATTGACAGCTTTCTAACAGGAAAATACACTGCAATTCCAATGTTTATCGGAATAATGGCGCTTATATTCTGGCTTACATTTGCCGTAATTGGCGCTGCACTCCAGAGTGTACTTGAGATGGGAATAGAGAACCTGACACAAATTGTAGACATGGCTTTTGAATCCCTTCAGGTAAATAATACAGTAAGGTCCCTGGTAATTGATGGAATCTTTGCCGGAGTTGGAAGTGTATTAAGTTTTATGCCAATAATAGTAACTCTGTTCTTTTTCTTATCCTTATTAGAAGATACGGGTTATATGGCAAGAATAGCATTTGTGATGGATAAAATGCTTCGTAAAATAGGATTATCAGGCAGAAGTATTGTTCCAGTACTGATAGGCTTTGGCTGCACCGTTCCAGGCGTAATGGCTAGTCGAACTTTACCGTCAGAGCGTGATAGAAAAATGACAATAATGCTTACCCCATTTGTGAGCTGTTCAGCGAAATTGCCGGTGTATGCTTTTTTTGCATCAGCTTTTTTCCCGAAATACAGCGCTTTAGTGATGATAGGACTGTATTTCTTTGGAATTATAATGGGAATAATTGTTGCCCTGGCGTTAAAGAAATGTGTAATAAGAGGCGAAGCAATTCCTTTTGTAATGGAACTTCCAAATTACAGAATGCCAAAAATAAAAAATGTAGGACAGTTATTATGGGAAAAAGCAAAAGATTTCCTTCAAAAAGCATTTACAGTAATATTTGTTGCATCAATAGTCATTTGGTTTTTACAAAGTTTTGATACACATCTTAATTTGGTATCGGATTCACAAAACAGCATACTAGCGCTTATTGCAGGATACATAGCACCAATATTTAAACCTCTCGGTTTTGGAGATTGGAGGATATCAACAGCACTTATTACCGGACTAATGGCAAAGGAAAGCGTAGTATCATCATTAAATGTATTATTGGCGCAAAATGTAATAACAACAGTACTTAGCAAGCCGGCGGTTGCTGCATTATTGGTATTTTGTCTGTTATACTCACCTTGCGTAGCAGCAATTGCATCAGTAAAACGAGAGCTGGGAGTCAAATGGGCGTCAGTAATGGTGGTATTCCAATGCATGATTGCATGGGTATGTGCATTCGGAATATATTGGATAGCAAATATAATTTCAAATGTAATATGATAATTTAGAAAATGATACAAGGAGAAGGCAAATGGAGAAATCAAAAGTATATTTTACAGACTTTAGAACAGCAAACGGGGTAGGTTTACCAGAGAAATTAAAGAGATTATGCCGCAAGGCAGGACTTCCTGAGATGGATTTAGATAACAAATTTGTAGCAATCAAAATCCATTTTGGAGAGCTTGGCAATATCGCATATTTAAGACCAAACTATGCAAAAGCAGTAGCTGACTTAGTAAAAGAAGGTGGTGGAAAACCATTCCTCACAGACTGTAACACACTTTATCCAGGTTCAAGAAAGAACGCATTAGACCATCTTGATTGTGCACAGGAGAATGGATTCAACGAGACTACAACAGGCTGTCATGTAATTATCGGAGACGGACTTCGTGGAACGGATGATATCGTAGTTCCAATCGAAGGAGGAGAATATTGCAAAGAAGCTTACATAGGAAGGGCAATAATGGATGCAGATGTATTCATTTCCTTAAATCATTTTAAAGGACATGAAGCAACAGGCTTCGGAGGAGCATTGAAAAATATCGGAATGGGTTGTGGAAGCCGTGCAGGAAAGATGCATCAGCATAATCAGGGAAAGCCGGTAGTAAACGAAGCCGCATGTAGAAACTGTAAGCGCTGTGCCATGGAATGTGGATCAGATGCAATCAGTTACGAATCAGGAAAAGCAGTAATCGACCAGGATATCTGTAAAGGATGCGGACGCTGTATTGGAGCCTGCTCATTCGACGCAATCTACAATCCAAATGGAAACGCAAATGAAATTTTAGGTTGCAAAATCGCAGAATACACAAAGGCTGTAATAGACAAAAGACCAAACTTCCATATCAGTCTTATTGTAGATGTATCACCAAACTGTGACTGCCATTCAGAGAATGATGCACCAATCCTTCCAAATATTGGAATGTTCGCATCATTTGATCCGGTAGCGCTTGACCAGGCATGCGTAGATGCCTGCCAGAAAGCAACACCAATGCCAAATTCCCAGTTAGGAGATAACCTTGCAAAACCAGATTGGAACTTCCACTATGACCACTTCAAGGACTCAAATCCAAATGTCAGATGGGAAGAAACACTTGCCCACGCAGAAAAACTTGGAATTGGAAGTCGGGAATATGAGTTGATTAAGATGTAAAATACAAAATATAGTAGTAGAGAAAAGGTACAGGATTAATAGCCCTGTACCTTTATTTTATGCATATTTTTTATGAAACTTCCAAGTTGCTTTAATTGACATAAAAACACAATATATAGTATAATATGATACATATATCTGCGTATAAGAGTATATGATTTTTGGGGAAAACTATGAAACGAAATAATGATAAAAATTCTATGTTTTATTTAGCATTATTATCTATCCTTACTGTGACGATGATAGCTATTGTTTTTATCACCAAGACAAGAAATAAAATTACAGTTACAGATAGTGCGGATAGTATTGATTATGTAAATAATACAGTAGAATCTGTTAAACAGAATGAGACATTTTTAGACCCTTCGATAGAGAAGTGGCAAGAGGGTGTAATTGAATATAACGGAGAGAAATACAAGTATAATGACCGGTTAAAAGTTTATTTGCTAATGGGAATTGACAAAAAAGGAGTTGTTGAAGAAGCACAAAATTATACATCCGGAGGACAGTCGGATGCCAATTTCCTATTAGTTGTAGATACAGAAAATATGAAATTGTCAGTTGTATCTATTAATCGTAACATTATGACCGATATAGTAGTATATACGGAGTATGGCGATGAACTTGGAACGATGCCGCAGCAGTTGTGTTTGCAGCATGCATATGGAGACGGCAAGAAGCTAAGCTGTAATCTGTCAGTAAACGCTGTATCAAAATTATTCTACAATGTACCAATCGACGGATATATAGCCATAAACATGGGGGCAATTCCGATGCTAAACGATTATGTCGGAGGCGTTGAAGTTGAGGTTCTTCCTGGTGCGGACGGCTTTAACGAAGGAGACGTAGTAACTCTTCACGGAGAAGAGGCATATCAGTATATCCGTAATCGAGATATTAATGAATTTAATTCTGCATCATATCGCCAGAAGAGACATGAGCAGTATATAAATGCTTATTTCAAAAAGCTTGAACAGATGCAGGATAATGGGCTGGGGATGTCAGGAATTCCGGCACTTTATAATTCCATAGCTGATTACATGGTTTCAAGTGTTGATTTTGTGACATTTGTGCAGGAATTGTTTTTATATAATTACGATGAGAACAACATGTACATAGTCCCGGGAGAAATGCAACAGGGAGAAGTGTGGGAAGAATATATAGTGGATCAGGATGAGTTTTACGATTTGATTATGGAGGTATTTTACAAGAAAGTAGAATAATAATTGATGGTATCATACAGATAACCATGGAATCTGTTTGATATAAAACCACATGAGAAGAATTTTTGAGGAAAGGAGGAAAACACAGGATGAAAAAAATTTTTGCAGTAATCTTATCATTAGTAATGGTACTTGCAATGGGAACAGTTGTTTTTGCAGCAGGTTCACCAACAGCAGGTGTTTCTGTAAACACAGCAAAGGATAAGAATGGAAAAGATATCTCACTTACTAAGTCTGAAGTTTCAGAAAAAATCGTTGATGAGGCAAAAGGGCAGGCAGCAAATCTTGAGGGAGATGCAACAGTAGTATCAACATTTGATCTTACACCACCTGCTGGAACATCAGGACCATATACCATTACACTTAGCGTAGCAGGTATCACAGCAAGTGATAAGGTTGTAATACTTCACAAAGCTACAACAGGCTGGGAGACAGTTAATGCAACAGCTGGAAATGGAACAGTAACATTTACAGTTAATACATTATCACCAATCTCAGTTGTAAAAGTTGGAACAAAATCATCAAGTGGAAGTGGAACTGCTGGTTCAACAACAACAGATAATTCTGTAACAGACAACTCTGTAACTGATAATTCAGTAGTGAACAATAGCACAGTTACATATAATAATTCAAACAACTACACAGTAACTGGTTCTGCTGGAAATGGCTCAACAGGAAATAATTCTACAGCCGCTTCTTCAGGAACAAGTGTAGCAGGAAAAGCTTCTACATCAACAATTTCACCAAAGACAGGTGAAACAGCACCAACTGTATTGGTAGTTGCATTAGTTGCGATGTCAGGTCTTGTATTTTTTGCTAGAAAAGCACGTGCATAATATATCTGTTCTTTAAAGAATTGATAAATTATTAAAAACATTTACATGTGGTCAAAATTGTCTGGGAGGGGAAACCCTCCTAGATAGTTATTATCTCTAGTATTCCATATAAAGAAGACTATACAATTCACCGCAGAAAAGTTGGGGAATTCTCGAATTATGAGTCGGAGGGAAGATAATGAAAATTAAAGAATACTTCGAGAAAAAGAAAACAGATATTTACAAAATAATAGTACTTGTTTTAGTAGTAGTTTTAGCAGTATGTGTCATTATTCTGGTAAAGGAATATGTAGACAGAAAGAATGCCGAAGATTACTACAGAGAACTTGCAAAAAGTATCAATACAGGTACAGAAAAAAACGTTAATGTTGAGATTCCCAAGGATACACAAGTAGTCCTTGAAACAGAAACAGAATCATCACAGCTGGTTCAGAATGAACCTGTAGGAGAAAATCAAATTGAAATTCCGGAAAAGAATCTCGACTGGAATAAAATTTTTGCAGCAAATTCTGATATCTATGCATGGTTATACATTCCGGGGACAAAGATTGATTATCCTATTTTCCAGAGTGCAACAGACGATGAATATTATTTAAATCACAACATGGATGGAAGTGAAGGTTATCCAGGCTGTATTTATACAGAGATGGCAAACGACAAAGAATTTAAAAGCTTTAATACAGTCCTTTACGGACACAACATGAAGAATGGAACAATGTTTCATTCCTTACATGACTATTTGAAAGATGAGAAATATTTTGAACAGAATAGATATGCATATATCTATCTTCCGGATGGACGAAAATTTGCATATGAGATATTTGCAGCATATGTATTTACAGATCAGCATCTGCTTAATACATTTAACTATGAGACAGAAGCTGACAGAGAAGATTATTTGAAGACTGTTTTTAGTTATGATAATGACAGTGCTAATTTTAGAAAAGATGTGAGTGTAACAGGAAAGAATCACATATTAACAATGAGCACCTGTATAACAGGTAAACCTAATAACAGGGTGATTGTACAGGGAGTGTTAGTGAATGACTCTAACCTTATTACTGATAGATAAAAGGTAGGAAGATAATGCAGACAGAGAAAAAATATGCATTCCGAAATGTGTTTAGCATAATATTGGCATTAATATGTACAGGGTCATTTTTTGTGGTATGGCAGCTGTTTGTAAAGGTGAATAACCAGACAGGACACCTTACAGGACATGGAAATTATGCTATGTCGATAGGAATATATTTTGTGGTATATGTTCTTTTTATGAGATGGCTTGGAGCAAATAGAATAGGTGTAGAACGTATATCAAATCTGCTTGCAGCACAAGTATTAACTATCTTTATGGTGGATTTTTGTGAAGTTTTTTTGTCAATGGCAATTACTGGTGAATTTAGATTTGCCTGGGAATTTATTTGGAGATATTTTCTTCTTGCTATCATACAGTCAGTTGTGACATGTGTGCTTCTATATTACATAATTGCATTGTATAGAAAAACATTTCCGCCAATTCATATTTTGGAAATTTATGGTGACCATGAAAATTTTCTTGTAAAAAAAATTGCAAGAAGATGTGATAAATATAAGGTGACAGAATCTATTAGTATTGATTCACCAAAAATAAAAGAATATATAGATAAATCTCAAGCGGTATTAATTAATGATGTACCTAGTGCAAAGAAAAATAAGATATTAAAATACTGTTACGAAATAGATAAGAGAGTATATTTCACTCCAAAGATTTCGGATATTATTACCCGTTCTTCTGATGATTTAAATCTCTTTGATACACCTTTATTATTATGCAAGAATAGAGGATTAAACAATGCACAGCGATTTGCAAAGCGAACAGAAGATTTGATTTTTTCAATATTAGGTATTATTTTATTAAGTCCATTTCTTTTGATTACTGCAATTGCAATTAAGATAGAGGATGGTGGACCAATATTCTATAAGCAGGAGCGTTGTACTATTGGTAATAAAAAGTTCTGGATTGTAAAATTCAGAAGTATGAGTATAGATGCTGAGAAAGATGGTAGGCCATGCCCGGCAGGGGAAAAAGACTGTAGGGTAACAAAGGTTGGAAAAATTATCAGACAGATACACTTTGATGAAATTCCACAGCTCTATAATATTTTAAAAGGTGATATGAGTCTTGTTGGACCTAGACCAGAAAGAATTGAACATGTAAATAAATATACTAAAGAAATTCCTGAATTTGAATTAAGAAGTAAAGTTAAAGGTGGACTTACTGGATATGCACAAGTGTATGGAAAGTATAATACAAGTGCGCTTGATAAATTGAAAATGGATCTTATGTATATTACACATTATTCGGTTAAGCTTGATGTTCAGATTTTGTTTGAAACAGTCAAGATACTGTTGCAGAAAGAGAGAACTGAAGGGTTTAGTGAGGAGAAGCGTAAAGAGATGCATGGGAATCTAGATTGATGTAAAAATTGTACATTTTAAGGAGATTCGATAGAGAATCTCCTTTTTTAAAAGAGGATTGGTTAATGAAAAAAGTTCTATTTATGGTAAATAGGGATTTTGTTTTATATAATTTCAGATTAGAGTTGGTTGAATGTTTATTACACAATAAATATGATGTTTACATATGTCTCCCATATGGAGAAAAAGTAGACAAGATGATTGATATGGGGTGTAATTTTATTCCAGTTGAGATAGATAATAGAGGAACAAATCCTTTTCGGGATATAAAGCTATTAAAGAGTTATATTAGACTGATTAAAGATGTCAAGCCGGATGTTATTTTAATGTATACTACAAAGGTGGATATTTATGCAGGAATAGCATCCAGAATTTTGAAAATACCATATATAATGAATATTTCTGGATTAGGAACAGCTCTTGAATTTAAAGGACCATTACAAAAAATCATGATCAGCCTTTATAAAATAGCTGCAAAAGATGCCCAATGCTTATTTTTTCAGAATATGGAAAATTATAATTTCTTTAAAGAAAGAAATATTTATAAAGGAAAAAGTCTGTTGATTCCAGGGTCTGGTGTTAATTTGAAACGTTGGTATCTGATGGAATATCCAGATGATGATTTAATTGAATTTTTATTTATAGCAAGAGTTATAAAAGAGAAGGGGATTGAAGAGTATTTAGAAACAGCAAAGCAAATCCGAAAAGAGTATCCTAATACAATTTTTCATGTTCTTGGTCCGTGTGATGGAGAATATAAAAACATATTAAAAGAATATGAAAAAGAGGGTTATATAAAATATCATGGTATGATTCAAGATACAAGAGTATTTTTGAAAAATGCTCATTGTACAATTCATCCATCATTTTATCCTGAAGGGATATCTAATGTATGTTTAGAAAGTGCAGCCTGTGGAAGACCTGTTATTACAACTAATCGTAGTGGATGTAAGGATACGGTTGATGATGGTGTGACAGGTTTTATTTTTGAACAGAGGAAAACGGAACAATTAATTGAATGTGTGAGAAAGTTTTTAGATATGAGCAATGAAGAACGTAAGCAAATGGGAATTGCTGGGCGAATTAAAATGGAAAATGAGTTTAGTCGTGAAATTGTTGTTGATGCATATATGAAGGAAATTAAATTTAATGGATTATAAGAAAATTATCAAGAGTAGAAAATTTAGAATAAAAATAATGCAATTCTTAAGTTTTATTCCTGATGAGATTATGGTAAGGTTGCAATATCGTATAAAGACTGGTAGAAAATTAAATCTTAAAAATCCACAGAGGTTCACAGAAAAATTACAATACTACAAGTTATATTATAGAGACCCATTGATGGCTCAATGCGCTGATAAGTATGAGGTTCGTAAGTATGTGGAATCATGTGGATTGGGATGTATTCTTAATGAACTTTACGGTATTTTTGATGATCCTGATGAAATTGATTTTGATGCGCTTCCTGACTCTTTTGTTATGAAAGATACATTGGGCGGCGGTGGCAATTCTGTTATTATTGTAAAAAATAAGAGTGATATTGATGAAGGACAGATAAGAAAACAGTTGAGGGAATGGGTTAATCAACCGGTGAATTGTAAACATCCTGGGAGAGAATGGGTATATGAAGGTAGACCTCATAGGATTATTATTGAGAAATATATTGAAGAGGATTTAGATAAAGGTGGATTAATTGATTATAAGTTTTTTTGTGAAAAAAATAAAGCAAAATACTTATATGTAATTACAGATAGAAAAGTTGGCGGAAAAGCTAGTTTTGGAATTTTCGATGCTGAGTTTAACCGTTTAAATGTTGTAAGAATTGATGAAAATGCGCTTGAAAGAGAAATCAATAAACCACAAAATTATGCCAGGCTAAAAGTAGTTGCAGAAAAATTGTCAAAACCATTCCCAGAAGTGAGAATTGATTTATATAATGTTAATCAAAAAATTGTGTTCGGGGAGATTACTTTTTTTGATGGGAGTGGATATATGAGTTTTTGTCCAGATAGTTTTGATTATGAAATAGGGAAACAATTTACATTACCAGGGAGAAATAATTTATGAAAAACAAAGTTTGTTTTATCTTGCCATACTTTGGAAATTTTCCTGCTAACTTTAAACTGTGGCTTAGTTCATGTAAGAACAATTGTGATTTTTATTGGAAGATATATACAGACGATAGGAGGAAATATGATTATCCTGAAAATGTGTATGTTACATATTGTACATTATCAGATTTAGAAAAAAGATTTCAAATGAAATTAAAAGAAAAGTGTTTACTTACTAGTCCATACAAACTGTGTGATTATAAGCCGCTATATGGGGTGTTGTTTGAAGACGAGTTGAAACAATATTCTCATTGGGGGTACTGTGATGTGGATTTGATATTTGGAAATTTATCTCATTTTATTACTGATAATTTGTTGGATGAGTATGATAAGTTGTCTGTATTAGGGCATCTTAGTGTTCTTAAAAATAATAAAAGAGTAAATGAACTTTTTAGAAAGTGTGATTATTTGGAAATTTTAAATAATCCTAAAACTAGAACATTTGATGAGATACGATTTGAACCCAATATAAACAGTTTGATGGCGAAAGAGAAAATGCGTATTTTAAAGACATTCCCATATTCAGATATAGGATGGTTACATTATAAATTCAGGACATTCGAGTATATATCAGGAAATAGATGCGTTCTAAAAGAAGATTGCCCGATGCTTTTTGCATATAAAGATAAATGTGCGTATCAGTTTAGTTTTAGAAATGAAAAAATATATCAAGAGGAAATTGCATATTTTCATTTTCAGAAAAGAAATGTAGAAGTAGAAGATGATATTCTTGATAATTTTTTATTCGTTCCAAATAGATTTATAAGATATATAAACCCTACTAAACAATTATTGATTGAATTTTCTAAAGATAATATGAAATATTATATGATGAGTAAAATAAAACAAATAAAAAGAGCTATTAAGAATAGATTGAAGTATACAAAATAATGAATATGCTACTTTGAATCCAGATACAAAAATAGAATTTGCTAGATATAAATTGCCATATTTTGAAAAAATCACAAAAGTAGCAATAATGGTTCATAAGTGTCTTCCATCGATAGGATATGTAAATTGGGATTTGGAGATGAATAGAGACAATCAAGTTCTATTAATTGAAAGTAATTTGCAGTGTGGTAGTTTATGGATGTTTGAAAATGCATGGTGGAAAACTTCTTTTGAAGAAATAATGATTCTATGGTTAGTTTGATTAGAAATAGATAAGTTGTAAATATTTATATTAGGGGTAATTTTCATGTATAAGAAAATTATAATTACTTGTGTAACATATTATCCAGATGTCAATGGTGTTCAATTTGTTACTCAAAATTTGGCTGAAGGATTAGTGAGAAAAGGGTATGAAGTTACTGTTGTAACAGAAAAGAAAGCAAATAGAGAAAAAAATGAGAGAAAAAATGGAGTTAATATAGTGAGGATTGATATGCATAATTATCATATGTGGCATTATGGTAATAGAAAAGAATACAATCGAACTATACTTCAATTATCAAACAAAGCGGATGCTATTATTTTTGTCAACTTACAATCTGTAGCTGCGGACTGGGCTGTTGATATTTTGGATAAAATTAAGTGTCAGAAAATATTATATCAACATGGTATTCATTCATTTGAATGGGAAAAAATTGATATGCAATCCATTAAAAATATGGCATTAAAGTTTATTCGAAATATTAGATGGAAAGAGTTTTATCTTCGTAATAAAAAGAAATTTTGTATGTTTGATAAAATAATACATCTACATGGAAAAGATTATTCTTATCAATTTTTTGAACAAATATGTAATGGTAAGAATTTTGTACTTGAAAATTTTGCGGAGGATATTTTTTTTGAAATAAAAAATGATATTGTTGATATTAAAGAAAAATATGCAATTGCAAATTGTAAATATATGATTTATGTGTCAAATTATTGTACAAGAAAAAATCAAGAGCTATTATTAAAAGTATTTAATGAACTTAATGTAGAGTTAAATTTGATTATGATAGGTGCTAATGAGAATCAATACTTAGAAAAGTTGAAAAAAAAAGTAAGGAAAGAAGGCGTGTATTTGCTTACAAATGTCGAGCGAAAAGATATAGCGACTATTTTACAGAATGCTATGTTTTTTGTAATGCCAAGTAAGTGGGAACGTTATCCAATAGTGCTTACAGAATGTATGGCTGCTGGAATACCATATATTTCTTCTGATGTAGGAATAGTAAAACATTTGCCAGGAGGAATGGTTGTAAATCCGGATAAAGAGTCTTTTATTGATGCTATAAAAACAATGTTTTATGATAAACAGTTGTATGGACAAAAAAGAAAAGAAGTTATGGAGTATGCTATGGAACATTATAAATTTGAAAAATATTTAGAAAGCTTTATTAAAATTTTGGAGAAGTGATGTTTGTTATTTTTAATAATCCAAATCAATATATGAGAGGAATTTTTGAAGGATATAGTCAAATTGATGTTCGATTTCAAAATGAGTTTACAAGCATATTGAATATTCTACATCATGTACATACTTCAATTTCATTAAATCAAAAATTCAATATTCCATTAAAACATTTATGGTATAACAAATATTTAGATTATGCTGAACTTGATAGATGTGAATCAAATGGTGAAAAAATTTTTTTTGTTTTTTTTGAGGGAAATCGTCAAGCATATGATAAAGAATTTATTATGTATCTGAGACAAAGATTTAGAACTGCAAAATTTATTTTTAGATACATAAATGTTATTAATCAATACAATGCAATATTTCTCCCTTATGTTAAGAAAAACTTTGATTTACTAGTTAGTATGGAGTTGGCAGATTGTAAAAAGTTTGGAATGTTATATGTTCATAATACATATTTTTTTAAGATTTGTAATGCTGAGACTAAGAGGTTAAAAACGGATATTCTCTTTATTGGAGAGAATAAAGGTCGTCATAAACTTTTGTGTCAATTATATGAAAAATATACGACAATGGGATTAAAATGCGATTTTTATGTTTCTAATGTTTCTAAGGTTGAGCAGCGAAAAAAATATAGTGGAATACATTATATAAATAATATGAATTATTCAAAATATATTGAAAATGTTTTTTCATCCAAGGCTATATTGGAGATTATTAGTGAAAATCAAGAAGGTAGTACTCTTAGAGCTATGGAAGCGGCATATTTTGATAAGTATTTAATAACAAATAATATAAGTATTGTTTACGAAGATTTTTATTCAGATAGAGCAGTTATATTTTATAATGATACAAATGAAATAAAAAAAAGAATAAGTGAAAATTCAGGAATTGAATGGAAAAATAAAAATAATATAGAACATAATTATTTATTTAAAAAAATTGAATCGGAGTTTGAGTGATAAGGAATAAAAATGGAATTATTATATACAGTTGTATTAATTGCAAATATAATATCTTTATTTTCTAAAAAGGGAAGACGAATAGTAGGAATATGTTCGCTTATAGTGTTAAGCATGGTTGTTTTGACAATGCAGAATGATGCATTGGATTTGTTTAATTACAAAAGACGATATGAAAATATATACTCTAGTGAGATTGGAATTCAGCCTTTGTATTATTTGCTTCAGGTATTTTTTAGAAATATAAATGTAGATTTTGATGGCTTTAGAATTTCATGTTTTTTGGTTTGCATGATAGGAATATATCTTATATTAAATAATATAACAGATAGTTTTAATACATTTGCAATTGTATACATGATGTATTTTTTCTTTTTAGACGGTGAACAGATTAGAAACTTTATGGCATCATGTATCTTGATTGTTGCTTTTTATTATCTTTTGGGAGAAGAGAAGCATAATGTACGAAATTTCATTATATGTATAGTTATTGCGACTTTAATTCATACAGTGTTTATTGTATATTTTAGTTTTATCATCGTAAGATTCAAATTTGATTTAAATAAAATCATTTTGAGAGTTACACCATTAATTGCTATTTTGGTATGGATAATATTTAGATATTTTAATGTATTTTCTAAATTGCTTCTTATAATTAATGATGAGCGTGCTATTAGTTATGCTACTAGTAAGACTAATTTTGGATGGGTTATTCCAACAATATTATATCTACTCGCGTACTTTCTTTTGAAAAAACTAAATAGTGAATATGCGAATAGACATGAAAGTGTGAATGTTATTAAGAGATTTAGGTTTATTGGTACGAGTAAAATCAAAAGACTTCCTAAAGATATTAATTGTTCCCAAATTTTATCATTATTGTATGATGTGAATAAAATTGGATTAATGTTTTTACCTTTGATGTTAGGAACACTTACTTTTTATAGAGTGTCAAAAAATATTATATTTGTTGATTGTGTTTTTTTAACTGCAATATGGGATTATTTATTTAGATATGATAATAAATTTAAATATATTAAATATTATGGTTGTTTTTTGATTATTATTTTTGGTTATTGTATTTTTGATTTTAGTATATATAATGAATGGAAGAATTTTTATGACTGTTATTTCTCAATCAAAATATAAAAGTCGTGGTTATTATGTGAAAAAAAATATTATTTATTCGATTACATATCAAATTGTTAATCTTGTACTTAAATTTTTATTAAGAACTATATTTATTTATACACTTGGTAAAAGCTATTTGGGTATAAGTGGAGTGTTTTCTAATATTTTGACTGTGTTGTCGTTATCTGAGCTGGGAATAGGTGCAGCAATTATTTATGATATGTATGAACCTATTGCAAATAATGACTATAAGCAGATTAATAAACTGATGGGTTTTTACAAATATATATATACTTGGATAGGAATATTTATATTAGTAGTAGGTTGTCTTCTTACACCATTTCTTAAATTTATTATTAGTGATGTTCCAGATGTTAAATTTTTAAGATTAATATATATATTACATGTAATAAATACATCATCATCTTATTTTTTTGCTCACTATAGATCGTTTATCACTGCGAATCAGAAGAATTATATACTTACCATAAATAATATTTTTTTTAATGTTTTAAAAGTTATAGTTGAAGTTGTAGTTCTAATCTTTTTTCATAATTATATTATATATATGTTAGTTGAAATGTTTGTACAGTATTTTTCAAATTTTCATATATTATATAAATGTAAAAAAATTTTTCCATATATTAATACAAAGTCTGAAAAAATAGAAAATAAATTTGTGAAAAAAGTTTTATTTAATGCATTAAGTTCCTTCAATATAAAATTAGGTGGGACAATAGTAAATGCAACAGATAATATTGTTATATCTGCCATAATAGGAACTTCTATAGTTGGACTATATTATAATTATAGTATGATTATATCTATTATTACTGCTACAACTATGCTTATTTCGTCATCTGCACAGGCTAGTGTTGGAAATTTATGTACTGAAAAAAATAATAAAAGAAAATTAGAAGTTTTTAATCAATTACAATTTGTGTATTGTTTGATATATGGAATATGTCTTATAGGAATAATATTTGTGCTTAACTCATTTATGAATTTATGGTTGGGAAATGAATATGTATTACCATTTCATACCGTATGTTTAATAGGGATTTGTTGTTGGCTTACTGGTATACGACAACCACTAGAAATATATATATATGCAGATGGATTATTTGAATATTACAAATATAAACCATGGATAGAAGCTTTGATAAATTTAATTGTTTCTATAGGTTTAGCAATTATTATAGGTTTAGATGGAATTTTTATTGGAACAATTATTAGTAATATATTGACAAGTTTTTGGTATGAGCCGTATGTTGTTTTTAAGAGATCTTTTAATACATATGTAAGATTGTATTATGTTAATTTAGTAAAATATGCATGTGTGACTATATTTAGTATTATATTATGTGGTGCCATATTTAATTATATAAATATTAGTTATGGAATTGTAGATTTTATAATGAAAAGCTTTATTTGCATATCTGTATTTACAATGTTAGTACTGATTTTTTTAAGAAGAAACGAAGCATTTTATTTTTTTAGATTTAAAAATCATAAGTAACTTTAAAAATTATTTTGTATATTTATGGTCATTTGACAATGAACTATTAATTAAGAAAAACATGTGAAAAACTACATGGAGAATAAGAATGAAATTAACGATATTTACACCAACATATAATCGTAGGGATAATTTGATTAACCTATATAATAGTATATTGAAACAAAAGATTTCAGAAGATAAAAAATGTGATATGGAATGGCTTATTGTTGATGATGGTAGTTCAGATGGAACAAAAGAAAAAATTAATGAGCTAATAAATGAAAATAAAATAGTAATTCGTTATTTTTATAAAGAAAATGGAGGAAAACATACAGCACACAATTTTGCGGTAGATCATGCGAGCGGCGAGTATATTATGATATGTGATTCAGATGATATACTAACACAGAATGCTATTTCATTAGTGTGTGAGGCAATTGAAAAAACGTGTAGTGATAAAAATATTGCTGGTATGGTTGGATACCGAAATTTACAAACAGAGAATGGCGAAAAGTCAAATATACAATGCAAATTTCCACACAATGTTGAATACTCTAAACTAAATGATTTATTTAAAGAAGAGGGAGTTTTTGATACTGTACAAATATATAAGACATCGGTTTTAAGAAAATATAAATTTCCAGAATCTGATGGTGAATTATTTTTTCCGGAAAATTGGTGTTGGAGAACGATTGATAAATTTTATGATATATTTGTTATTCAAAAAGTTTTAGAAGAAGGTAAATATCAAGAAGATGGCCTTTCAATTGGAAAGGGGAGCAGTATGACTGATCCATTTAGAAATCCTAATGCGTATGCTGATTATTCTTTTTTGTATTATGAAACTAGTTATAAAATAATAAAAAAAATATGGTATTACGGGAAATATAAAGCTTTTCAAAAGTTTGGAGGTAAAACTAATCATAAAGAGAATATAGTTCTTAATGCTGTTTCGTTTCCTGTTCAGATTTATTGGAGGATAAAGTATATGAAAAAGTGAAAATATATATTAAAAGGTCTTAAGTTTAGAAGTGTTGGTTTTATTTTAAGAAATTATATTTATATATACTTTAGCCTAGAGTAGTAAAAACTTTTCTAGGCTAAAGTGCTGGTTATATATAGAAATCATTATACCATTCAGCAAACTTTCTAAGTCCAATTCTAAGAGAAGTATTTGGTTTAAAATCATAGTCATTTTCGAGCGGAGTAGTGTCAGCATAAGTTATAGGAACATCGCCAGCTTGCATTGCAACTAATTCCTTATGCTCTTCAAAATTAAAGTCTTCTGGCAGAACTTTTGCACGTACTAACTCCTCTTGAAGAATTGTAACAAAATCAAGCAAATTTTCAGGCTGACTGTTTCCAATATTATATACAGCATATGGAGGAATAGGCAGTCCATCATCCCCATTTACCTTCTCTGGTGCGCCCTGCATTACGCGTTTTACACCTTCAATAATGTCATCAATATAAGTAAAATCTCTTTTACAATTTCCATAGTTAAATATCTGAATAGTTTCACCTTTTAATAGTTTGTTTGTAAATCCAAAGTAAGCCATATCAGGTCGTCCGGCAGGGCCGTATACTGTAAAGAAACGAAGACCTGTTGATGGGATATTGTAAAGTTTGCTATATGAATGAGCCATCAATTCATTACTTTTTTTCGTAGCTGCGTATAAAGATACAGGATTATCTACTTTGTCATCGGTACTGTATGGTATTTTGGGATTTGAACCATATACTGACGAAGATGATGCATAAACAAGGTGCTCTACGCCTTTTTCATGATTGTCATAACTATGACGGCAAGCTTCAAGAATATTGTAAAATCCAATTATGTTACTTTGAATATATGAGTCTGGATTTGTTATACTATATCGTACGCCTGCCTGTGCTGCGAGATTGACTACAATATCAGGATTATATGTAGCAAAAATTTCATCGATTGTTACTCGATTAGAAATATCTCCTTTGATAAATGTATATTTACTTTCAGAATGCTCAGCAACAACTTTATCGATTTCGGATAAGCGCCATTTTTTTATGTTTACATCATAGTAATCGTTCATGTTATCAATACCAATAATATTGATTGGAGATTGAGTTTTTAATAACTCTAATACAAGATTACTTCCAATAAATCCTGTGGAGCCTGTTATTAAAATTGTTTTGTTGTGTAGGTCTATTTTGTGCATGGTAAATTTCTTTTTAATCCCTTCCAAAAATATCGCGAGTATATACTTTATCTTTTACATCATCAAGACAATTGTCATATCTATTTGCAATAATAGTATGTGATAGAGTTTTAAATTTCTTAAGATTATTTATTATCTTTGAACCAAAGAATGTGTCTCCATCGTTAAGTGATGGTTCGTATATAATAACTTTGGCGCCTTTCGCTTTGATTCGTTTCATAACCCCCTGAATGGAAGATTGGCGGAAGTTGTCAGAACATGATTTCATAGTAAGGCGGTAAACCCCAATGACTACCTCTTTCTCTTTTTCTAAATCCCAATCACTATTGGCTTCATAGGCACCAGATAGTTCTAATACTCTATCAGCTATGTAATCTTTTCTTGTTCTATTACTATCTACGATTGCACTCATCATATTTTGTGGAACATGATTATAATTTGCAAGTAGTTGTTTTGTATCTTTGGGTAAGCAATATCCACCATAACCAAAGCTTGGATTGTTGTAATGTGTTCCAATTCTTGGATCAAGACATACTCCATTTATTATTGCCTTTGTGCTTAGTCCTTTAGATTCGGCATAAGTATCTAATTCATTAAAAAATGATACTCGAAGTGCCAGGTAAGTATTTGCAAATAATTTTACCGCTTCGGCTTCTGTAAATCCCATGACAAGAGTTTCTATTTTTTCTTTTTGTGCGCCTTCTTGTAGTAGTGCTGCAAAAGCAAGTGCTGCTTTTACAAGCTTTTCATCATTTGAGTCGGTTGATACTATAATGCGACTTGGATAGAGGTTATCATAAAGAGCCTTTGATTCTCGAAGGAACTCGGGACTGAATATGATATTTCTTGTATTATATTTTTTTCGTACAGATTCTGTATATCCAACGGGTATGGTTGATTTGATAACCATGACGGCATCAGGATTTATTTTCATAACATTTTCAATAACAGTTTCTACTGCTGATGTGTCGAAGTGATTTTTCTTACTGTCGTAGTTGGTTGGTACAGCAATTACAATAAAGTCAGCATTTTTGTAGGCCGTTTCCTCATTGAGAGTTGCAGTTAAATCTAATTCTTTTTCATTAAGGTACTTTTCGATATATTCATCTTGAAGTGGGGATTTTTGATTATTTATCATGTCCACTTTTTCGGGGATAATATCTATGGCTGTTACATGATTGTGCTGGGCTAGAAGAATAGCTATTGAAAGACCAACATAACCCATTCCTGCGACTGCAATTTTGAGCGGGGAAGGGGAGTTTATTTTACTTTTTTCTGAATTTATAAAAACATCATCTAACTCAAAGCCTAAAACATCACCTAGTGATTCTAGTTGGGGAATAAGTGGATAGTAGTTCTCCTGTTCAAGTCTTGATAGTAGAGAACGGTTAATGCCTGTTTTTTCGGATAATTCGCGTTGGGTTAGGTTGAGTTCTTTTCTTTTGCTTGACACTACTTGTGCTAAGCGTGATGTAGATAGTTTTTTCATATCAGTAATATCCCTTCATGCAATTATTTATATCATAAATGTTATCGAAAATAACAATGAATTTAGGGTGGTGCTGCTACTTTCTTATATAATTATATCATTTTGTGTTACTGTTAGCAATGTTTAGTGATATGTTCATTAGAAAAACACTATAGTTTTTGTTATTCTTAACAACAAAGAGTGCTAAATATGTATATTCAAAGATATTATTTTTGTTTTTGGGGGACGGGGCATTTGGTTGGTTTTATAATACAATAAACATACAAGAACAAATGATTGATTTGTGGAGTGCAAATGAAATGGTGGATAGGTACGGTTATGAAAACTAATATTTCAGACATAATAGAGCTGAATAGTAATATGGCAAAATACGATGCCAGTGTTAAATAGATGCTTGCAGATAAACTGATACTGGCAAGAATTTTGAAATATTCTCTTGATGACTTTGCAAATGAAGAACTGTCCGATATAATAAGTTATATGGATGAACCAGAGGTTTCACAAAGGAGAGTTGACCCAGGATTTAGCAATCATCAGTATGGTAAAGCGGCAAGGTTTGGTATCATTGATAAAGTGAAGGGTGTGATAATCCGTCTAAGAGCGAATGAAGAAGGGTGAATACTATGTGCAATTTAATTGAAGGTGTTTTGGATAGTGGAGAAGCAAATGTAGAAGCTTCAAGAAATTAAGCAAGGGATATAATACTCAAAAGCTTCCAGTCTGTAATTCGTCGAGAATGGGCGTTTGTGGATATGAGGGAAGTGATATTTTATAAGATTGTGCTATAAGAGGCTTCGTATTGGAAAACAATAATCATTCTTAATTAAGACAGAAGTATAATTTTGGTATATTAACATTGGGGGAATTAAACATGGAGAAACTAAAGAAAAACCTAACCTTATTAAGCCTTATTTTTGTTCTGTTCTTAACAAGTGAGAGAATTTATGCAGAGCCAGACATAAATTCTGATCAAGATCAAGAGCCAGAGTCAGAACAAGAAATAACAACAGATGTAGAAACAGAAGTAGAAACAGACATAATCCAGGAGGGGGAAGACTGGGTATATGTACGGGACGGAGTTGTTGATTATACGGCTAACACCATTGCCCAGAACAAAAATGGCTGGTGGTTAATCCGGAACGGAAAAGTAGATTTTAAAGCTAACACCATAGCTCAAAATGAAAATGGGTGGTGGCTAATCCGAAACGGAAAAGTAGATTTTAAAGCCAACACCGTAGCGCAGAACGAAAATGGGTGGTGGTTAATCCGGAATGGAAAAGTAGATTTCAAAGCCAACACCGTAGCGCAGAACGAAAATGGGTGGTGGCTAATCCGGAACGGAAAAGTAGATTTCAAAGCCAACACCGTAGCCAAAAACGAAAATGGATGGTGGCTAATCCGAAACGGAAAAGTAGATTTTAATGCTAACACCGTAGCAAAGAATCAAAATGGCTGGTGGTATATCCGAAATGGAAAAGTCGATTTTGGTTACAATGGTGTGGGTTCAAATTCTAACGGAATATGGCGTATAAAAAATGGCAAGGTTGATTTTGGCTACAACGGAATAGGCGATGGTAATGGGATGAGCTATGTTTTTTCAAATGGAAAAGTGATTAGGACATTCGGACCGATTGATAGAAGTAAGCCAATGGTAGCCTTGACATATGATGATGGTCCATATGCTGCTTATACAGATAGGATTGTCAATGCATTGTCAAATGTTGGAGGAAGAGCAACCTTTTTCGTTGTAGGAAACAGAGTTGGTACATATGCTTCATCCGTACAAAATGCATATAATCATGGATGCCAGATAGGTAATCATACATGGGATCATACTTCTTTGACAAAATTATCTTCAAGTGGTATATCATCACAGATTAGTTCCTGCAATAACGTTGTAATAAATACAACCGGAACAAATACAAATGTTGTCAGACCAGTTGGGGGAAGTTATAACAACACAGTGAAAAATACATTAGACTATCCACTGATTCTATGGTCTGTTGACACAAACGACTGGAAAAATAGAAATGCAAATACGGTTTACAGCAGAGTAATCGGACATGTAAGTGATGGGGATATTGTGTTAATGCATGATATTTATAAAACGACTGCTGAAGCTTCAGAAAGAATAATCCCTGAACTTGCCAGGGAAGGCTTTCAATTAGTTACAATAGAAGAGCTGGCATATTATAAGGGATACAACCTGAATGGTCATCAGGTATACAGCTCATTTAAATAGGTAATAAAATAATAAGCGAGGAATTTAGATGAAAACAATAATTATGGCTGGAGGAAGAGGAACAAGAATTTCAGAACTATATCCAGACATTCCAAAACCAATGATTCCAATTGATGGAACTCCAGTACTTGAAAGAGAAATTATTTCTCTAAGAGACCAGGGGTTCAAAGATATGATTATCACTGTTTCGCATATGGGACAGGTTATTATGGACCATTTTGGAGACGGAAGTTCATTAGGTGTAAATATAACATATTATAATGAAGAAACACCACTTGGAAATGCAGGAGCATTATTCAAATTAAAGGATACTCTTGGTGATGAGCCTTTTTTACTTTTAAATGCAGATGCAATTTTTGATGTAGACTTCAACCGCATGGTAGAATATCATAAATCCCACGGTGGTTTAGTAACATTATTTACACATCCAAATTCGCATCCATATGATTCCGGTCTTATCCTTGCAAATGAAAAAGGGCAGGTTGAGAAATGGCTTGCAAAAGAGGATGAGAGACCGACATACTATAAGAATCGAGTTAATGCCGGATTGCATGTAATAGATCCCAAGGTTCTGGAATTTGTGGCTGTTGATGCTGAGTCAATTGGAACAATGGGGGCTGACGGAAAAGTGATAAAAGTCGATTTAGATAGACAAATACTTAAACCGCTTCAGGGAACTGGAAAGATGTACTGCTATGATTCGCCAGAATATGTAAAAGACATGGGAACACCAGAAAGATTTCACTCTGTTGTAGAAGATTTTACAGCTGGTCATGTTTCGGCTAAGAATTTAAAAAATACTCAGAAAGCAGTTTTTCTTGACCGAGATGGAACTATAAATAAATACAAAGGATTTATGCGTGACATAGATGAGTTTGAATTAATCCCAGGTGTAGCTAAGGCAATTAAGAAGATTAACTCAAGCGGATATCTTTGTATAGTTGTTACCAATCAGCCGGTAATTGCTCGTGGGGAAGTTACTTATGAGCAGTTAGACGAAATTCATAATAAGATGGAGACACTTCTTGGTTTTGAAGGTGCGTATATTGATGGTTTATACTATTGTCCTCATCATCCGCACAAGGGGTATGAAGGGGAAATTCCAGAACTCAAAATTGAATGTGATTGTCGTAAACCAAAGCCAGGTATGCTTCTTAATGCAGCAAAAGATTTTAACATTGATTTATCACGCAGCTACATGGTAGGAGATGGGGAAAATGATATTAAGGCAGGAAATGCAGCTGGATGCAAAACAATATTAATAAATGGTCAGTGGAGCGATGCAAAGCCGGAAGATTTTGGACAAGCTGACACATTAGATTCAGTAGAGGTGTTTGTAAATAATTATTTATAACTATATTGCATAATTATTCGAATTGTTTCGAAATAAAGGACTCAGATTGGCTAGTAGTGTAGTACTAATATGTGCAAAGTGTATAGTATTAATTAATATGAAACATTTGCGCCATACACCATGCACAAAAATAGTACAAAAATCCTATTGGTAAATATTAACATATTTCAACAAATGATTTTGTATAATATGTTCGATGTAACAGAATTGATAAAATTTCTTGAGTAATTTATATATACTTAACTATAATATACCATGGAGTTAATTTTTTAGGAGGTTGTTTATGAACAGATCGAACGCATCGGCGTCTATGGATACCAAGCATGTTGTATTAGATGTCGTTGTGCAGATGATTGCAATAGCAATTACTGTACTTTTTTTTAGTGATAGAATTGTAGCGGAACAAAGGCAGAGTGTTTTTGCATTATTCGTTGTTTTTCTAATTGTATTCATTTTATCAAACCGTGTTGCTAATGTTTACAATGTAACATTGTTCTACTATCTGGACAGAATACTTAGAAAAGAGGCGTGGTCATTTATTGTCGCTTCTTTAGTAAGTGCACTTGTTTATTTTTGCTGTCTTAATCAGTCGATTTCACAGGTATTTGTTATCGCATTCTTATCGATTTCATTTGTCCTAATGGTACTGGAAATATTAGTATTTCGTAATCTGATTGACAGAATAGTAAGTCGTAAATATGTTCCACGTTGTATTTATGTTGGAAGTAAAGATTCATATAATAAGTTTCGTTATTTTATGAAGAAGACAACAATGCTTGTAAACGAAATTGGTTACGTAAGTTACGATGATTATGATGAGGGGCTTGAGTATATTGGTTCTATTTCACAGCTTGAAAGTATTATTAGAAGATACAATATAGATCAAGTTTATATCATGCAGAAAAGGGAGCGTGATATTGCTGACATTCAGCAGTATGTTGACCTTTGTATTAAAATGGGTGTTACTTGCCGTGTTATCGTAGATATTTACAGAAGAAGAAAATCATATAGCTATAACAGCAGTATTGGTACATATCCGGTTATTACATACCACACAATTTGTATGAACAGCTGGGAAGCAATTGCCAAGAGAGTATTTGATATTGTTTTCTCAATTATCGCAATAATTCTTACATCGCCAATTATGTTAATTACTGCAATTGCAATAAAGATTGATTCTCCTGGACCTGCAATTTTTAAGCAGGTAAGAGTCGGAATGAACGGACGTCATTTCAAAATATGGAAGTTCCGTAGCATGCGTATTAATGCGGATGAGATGAAGAAGGAGCTTCTTGAGCAGAATGAAGTTAAGGATGGAATGATGTTCAAGATGAAGGATGATCCTAGAATTACAAGAGTTGGGAAGATTATCCGTAAGTTAAGTATCGATGAACTTCCACAGTTCTTTAATGTTTTGTCTGGTTCAATGAGTTTTGTTGGGACAAGACCACCAACACTTGATGAGGTTGAAAAATACCAGACTGATCAGTGGAGACGAATCAGTATCAAACCTGGTATCACAGGAATGTGGCAGGTTAGTGGAAGAAGTAATATCAAGGACTTTGATGAAGTTGTAAGGCTTGATGTTGAGTATATCGATAATTGGAACCTCTGGCTTGATATTAAATTGTTATTTAAGACAGTAGGTGTCGTTTTTTTACATGAAGATTCGTATTAGTTTGGAGTAAATTATGAAAATTGCAATGATAGGTCACAAGAGAATACCATCTCGTGAGGGTGGTGTTGAAATCGTAGTTGAGGAACTTGCCTCACGTCTTGTGTTAATGGGACATTCTGTTAGCACTTATAACCGTTTTGGTAAGAATGTTGCAGATGAAAATGCTGACAAGGAGGCTCAGAAACTTAGGGAATATAAAGGGATAAAGCTTATTCGAGTTCCTACACCAAATAGCAAGAAATTAAATGCAGTTGTTTATTCGTTTTTTGCAACGCTTCACGCAATAACACACAATTATGATGTTATTCATTATCATGCAGAAGGTCCTTGCGCAATGCTTGCATTACCACATTTTTTGGGAATCAGAACAATTGCTACAATTCATGGATTGGATTGGCAGAGAGCTAAGTGGGGAGGGTTTGCTACTCGTTTCATAAAGTTTGGAGAAAAGATTGCGGCTCGCTATGCTGATGAGGTAATAGTTCTTTCTAGAAATGTTCAGCAGTATTTCTTAGATGAATATGGTCGTACAGCTGTTTATATTCCAAACGGAGTAAACAGGGTGGAGTTTAAAGAGCCAAATATTATAAAAGAAAAGTATGGACTTGAAAAAGAAAAATACATTCTTTTTCTTGCGCGTCTAGTTCCAGAGAAAGGGATTCATTATCTATTAGAGGCTTTTTCAAAGCTTGATACAGATATGAAGCTTGTAATTGCTGGAGGAGCTAGTCACTCTGGCGAATATGTACAAAAGATTCAGGCAATGGCAGCAAAAGATGAACGTGTTATAATGACAGGTTTTGTGCAGGGAGATGAACTTGTAGAACTTTTTAGTAATACATATATGTACGTACTTCCAAGTGATGTTGAGGGTATGCCAATCAGTCTTCTTGAGGCTATGAGTTATGGAAGAAGATGTCTTGCTAGTAACATACCAGAGAACAACGAAGCTACAAGAGAATATGCAATGTATTTTGAAAAATCTAATGTAGATGATCTTAAGGACAAACTTGAGATTGCTATTAACAATCCGGACAAGTTTAAGAGCCAGGAAGAGATAATGGATTATTGTTACAAGCGTTTTGATTGGAACAAAGTTACTGGTGAAAGTTTAAGATTATACATTGATACAATTTTGAATGTAGAGAGAATTAAAAGGGTATAAAACATGCAGCCAGAATTTATTCTGACTGCAAAGTGATACGAACTACTTCGTATGGATTATAAAATCTTGGAATTGAAGATTTGCCAAGTCCGCTACTTGAAATTAAAGTAGAGGCATTGTTTTGGAATTGTCCGTGATCGTATTCTGGAAACATTACATTTTCATTTCCGAATACTCCACCGATAAATGGCAGTCTTACGATTCCACCATGTGTGTGTCCGGATAGGACCAGGTCATATTTATAATTTGATACAAAATCGAAACAATCCGAACGATGGAAAAGTAAAATGTTGTAGTAGTTTGTATCGGCTGGGCCAAGGATTTCTTTTATATTGGTTTTGTATCCAGAGTCATCCAATCCACTTAGTTTTATTGTGGAACCATTAAGGTTAATATCAACGGTTTTATTTTTTAGATATGTTATTTGATATCTTTCAAATAGGAGGTCCATTTCTTCAAATGGAGCATGACTGTAATATTCATCGTTTCCAGTAACAAAATAAGTCGGGGCGATGTATGATATTCCTTCAAACAGGGTTTCTACAGTATCAATACTATGATTTTCAGCTCCATCGATGAAATCACCAGTTAATACAATAAGGTCTGGATTTGCTGCTTTGACACTCTCAATAAGTTTTTCTTCATCTTTACCGAATTCGTTACAGTGAAAGTCGCTTAATTGCACTATCACATAACCATCAAATGTTTTAGGGATTTTTGAGGATGAAATAGTATAATCGGTTGTGACGAGTGGGGTAATAAAACCTAGAAGAATATAAACGAAAAATAAAAGAATAAAGATTAGAAAAATAGTAATTTTGTTTTTTTTAGTCATTTGTTAGTCCCTTTTCTTAATAATTTTTTAAGATTATAGCACAACAAAAAATAATTATTCAATATAATATAGGACAAGAAAGGAAATTTGTTATGCGTTTCAAAAATGAAATTGAAATTGATGTTGGAAGATGCATACGAGCACTGGCACACAAAAAATTATTGATTTTTATTATTAGTATACTTTTTGCAGTGATTGGTTTTGCGATGACACTAGAAGAACAGGAAGACCAGTATACTGCAACTGCAACAGTTTATTCAGTGTACTCAGGCTCTTATGCGGAATCAAAGACTGGTACTAGTGCGATGAACGATTATGTTGATGTTGCAACTTCTCACAAAGTTTGTCAAAGAGCAGCATATATGCTTGGACGTCAGGGAATAGATGCTGAGACAGTAAAGAATGCTATAACTGTTGTGGAGAATGAAAAACCATCTAGTGGTTCGTCAGCAGCTTATCTCCAAAATGATTCGACAATTATTGTTATTACAGCTAAGACAAATGATGCCAATATTTCAATGGAAATGGCTGATGCAGTAGCAGAGTCATTTGTGTTAGAAATGGAAAATATCATTGGAACTGATTCAGTACAGATTCTTGATGAAGCTTATGACTATGAAGTTGCTTCTCGAGGTGAGGTGGTGAAATGGAAAACCAGATTTTTAGCAACTGCATTTGGATTTATCCTTTCTTGCTGTATGGTTGTATTTTTTGAGATTTTTGATGGATATACTCGTACAGTTCGTGAGGCTTCGATTAGAGGACAGTTGCCAGTAATTGGTGTTATTCCGGATTATAAATAGTAGGTGTATAAATATGAGCAAACAAAAATTAAACATATATCGTAATGAAAACAGCATATTGAATGATTCTTTCGATCAGGCAGTTATGAATTTACATGTTGAGAAAGAGCAGCACGGGTATAAGACTTTTGTGGTATGTGGATGTGAAGCAGGAGATGGAGCTACAACTACAGCTATAAATATTGCGGCGGCATTTGCACTTGCCGGAGTAAGGACTGTTCTTATAGACGGAGACATGAGAAAGAAAAAAGTTTACAAGCATCTTAATGAGGATACTGATGACGGTTTGTCAAATTATCTTCGTGGATTCTGCGCACTTGAGGATGTTATTTATGAGACAACAACATCTAATCTGTTTTATATCCCATGTGGTGAGCTTATTACTAATCCACTTAGAACTCTTTGTTCAACAAAGATGACAACATTAAAGAAGGAACTCGAAGAAAAATTTGATTTTATCGTATATGATATGCCAGCAGTTGCATCTGGTATGGATGCAAAGGTTATAGCTGCTAAATCTGATGCAGTTATTCTTGTTTCATCATTAAATAAGACTTCTAAAAAGAGTTTGGTTTCGGCTGCAAATACTTTATCAGATAGTAACATTAATTTGATTGGAACAATTATTAATAAGGCTAGTATGGATGAGTACAAGCGTTATAGAAAAGATTATGATTATTTTGATTCTGAGAAATATGTAAAGCAACCTAAAAAAGCAAAAAGACTTTAATTTGGAGGAACAAGATGAAAAGCGCAATTAAGAAGGTTATAAATATTTGTATACTCATATGCTGTGTACTTGTATTAATGACAAAGACTGATATTAAAGCTGTTGAATCGACAGCTCCTATTTTACAAATAGATACTTATACGATTGATGAGGGCGCACTTACACCTGGTGGAACAGTTACGCTTAACATTTCAGTTACTAATAAAAGTACTTCAATGGATGCACAGGATGTTGTTCTTACAATGAGATCTGATTCAGGATTAGTTTATCCTGTATATGGTGATGATAATCAGGTTATTTTAGGAACAATTCATGCTGGAGAAACAGTCAATGCAAGTCTTCAGATGAATGTAAGTAAACATTTCAGAGATGAAGTTGTTGCTGTAATATGTGATTTCGCTTATTTTGCAAATGGTGAGATGGCAAATAATCAGGTAGTGATTGCAATTCCATCCACAACAGGATATTCGCTTAATATTTCATCGGTAAAAGTGGCTGAAAAAGCTACATTAGGAGCAAAATCACTTATAAATTTCAAGATAACTAATATAAGTTCTACAGAGATAAAAGATGCTGTTCTTGAAGTGAAAGGAAATGTTGAAGAGGGAACAAAGTCAATAAGACTTGGAAAAATATCAGCTAACAAGCAATATCTTAAAGATTATTATGTATCATTTACTGCACCAGGTAATCAGACAATTATGCTGACATTAAATTATACAGACGAAAATGGTGAATATATTTCAATTGATCAGGGGAGTTATTCAGTAAGTGTTGAACAAGCTAGCAATATGTCAAATGTAATTACAAAAGGAAGTTCACCAATTACATATTTGGGATATGCTGTCGCAGGAGTTGCAGCTCTTGCTATACTAATTATCGTTATTTTATATATGAGAAAACATATATAGTTTAGAGTTTGGTAAAGGAAGAAAAAATGATTCGTATATTACAGTGTGTAAATAATATGCATAGGGCTGGTTTGGAAACCATGCTTATGAATTACTATAGAAGAATCGATAGAGAGCAGATACAGTTCGATTTTCTAACTCATCGTCCAGAGAGAGATGACTATGATGATGAGATTGAAAGCCTTGGTGGAAAGATTTATCGTGCACCAAGACTTTATCCACAGAACATGCCAGCATATTCGAAATACATGAAGCAGTTTTTCGCAGAACATCCTGAATATAAAATAATGCATTCTCATATTGATGCAATGAGTTATCTTCCTCTTCGAGAGGGCAAGAAAGCTGGGGTTCCAATAAGAATAGCGCACAGCCATAATACTTCAATTGATAAGGATTTAAAGAGACCATTAAAGTTATATTACAGATCTCGTATTAATTCTGTTACAACGAACTTCCTTGCATGTGGAAAGGAAGCAGGGGAATTTCTTTTTCAGGGAAAGGAAGCTCTTGTGATTCCAAATGCAATTGAGAAAGATAAATTTTTGTATAACGAAACAGTAAGAATTAATAAGAGAAAAGAACTTGGTCTTACAAATGAGCTTGTGTTTGGACATATTGGAAGAATTTCCTATCAGAAGAATCACAAACTTTTAGTTGAGATTTTTGCAGAGATTCTTAAAAAAGAGCATAATGCAGTATTACTAATAATTGGTGTTGGTGAAAAAGAGCAGGAAATCAGAGAACAGGTTAAAAATCTTGGAATAATGGATAAGGTTAAATTCCTTGGAAAGCGTTCGGATGTAAATGAGTTATATCAGGCAATGGATGCGTTCGTTATGCCATCACATTTCGAGGGTGTACCAGTTGTTGGTGTTGAGGCCCAGTTTGCGAATCTTGTTTGCTTTTTCTCAGACAAAGTACCAGAGGAAGTTGCATTTAGTCCAATAACATATTTTGTTCCATTAAATGCTTCTCCTGCTAAATGGGCAACAGAGATACTTGATAAAGTAAAGAATGCACCAGATAGAAAAACACTTCAGATTACAGATGACAGATACGATATTGATAAATCATATATTTGTTTGGAAAATTACTACAAGGAGTTATATTCCACACTTTAGGAGTTTATAGTTTATGAAAAAAACATGCACAATTACCTTCCATGCTGCAGATAATTATGGTGCCTTTTTTCAGGCATATGCTTTACAGACTTTTCTTATTGAGGAAGTTGGAGCTGAGAATGATATCATTAATTTCGTTTCAGCACATATGAAAGAGCATTACAAAGTTTTTAGAAAATGTAATTCAATTAAAGCAATTGTAAGAAACCTAATTCTTTTACCATATGCAGGTAGAATTGGAAAAAGAAGAAAAGCTTTTGAAGCAGACAGAAGTAAATACTTAAAGCTTACAAGAGAAATTTCGAAAGAAGAGGAATTTCCAGAATTAATAAAGGATTATGATCTCGGAATAGCTGGAAGTGATCAGATTTGGAATCTTCATTCAGAAGATTTTACACCTCTTTTCTTCCTTCCTGGACTTAAAGAGAAGATTAGCTTTGCTGCAAGCACTGGAAACAGTGTTGACAAGACAAAAAAAGCAGAGTATGAAAATTATTTGAAAGATTTTAAGAAAGTAAGTATCAGAGAGAAGAATGTTGCACCATTTTTCGACGAGATGCAATTAGATGCGGGTTCGACTGAAGTTTGTATTGATCCTACATTCCTCTTAAATAGTGACTATTACAAAAAGCTGACTAATGATAAGCCACTTATAAAAGGCAAATATATTTTATTCTATTCTATTAATAATAATGATGCGGTTATGAAGCTTGCTGCTGATTATGCTAAGAAAAGAGGAATGAAAATATATGCAGTATATTCAAGAGTGACTTCAATAAAGGCAGCAAAATATGGCATGAAGGTCTATTATCAGGCCGGTCCGGCTGATTTTATGAATCTTCTTATGAATGCCGAGCTTGTACTAACAAATTCATTCCATGGAACTGCGTTAAGCATAATTATGAATAAGGAATTTTTAAGATTAGGTCTTACTGTTGATGGTAAGCTTAAGAGAGATGAGAGAATTGATTCCATATTAGAGTTCTGTGGCCTTGAAAACAGAACAATTACAAAATCAGAAGATTTTGATAGTGTTTCTAAAATCAATTGGAATGATGTTTCAGAAAATATTGCTCCACAGATTAAACATGCAAAAGATTATCTTATAAGTAATGTGAAGGAGTAAATTATATGGAAAGCTACATCGTACAGAATAAAGATTTTGAGACAAGAATTAATTCTAGAAGTGGTGGAATGTTTACAGCAGTTTCTGATTTGATTTTAAATCAGAATGGAACTGTATATGGTGCTAAGCTTAACGCTGACATGACTGTTTCACATAGCAGAGCGACTACAAAAGAAGAAAGAAACTCATTCCGTGGTTCAAAATATGTAAGAAGCGAATTTGCCTCATGTATTCCTATGATAGAGGAAGATTTAAAAGCTGGAAAATGGGTTCTGTTTTCCGGTACAGGATGTCAGGTTGCGGCAGTTAAGAAGAAATGTGAGCTCGACAATATCGACTGTGAGAAACTTTTGTGCATGGATATTGTTTGCCATGGTGCACCACAGGCTAAAATCTGGAATAAATATGTAGAATATTTAGAGAAGAAGTATTCTGGAAAAATCACAGAGTTTAATTTCAGAAATAAGAAGAGATTTGGCTGGAAGTCACATGTTGAGACTTTTACAATCAATGGTAAGACTCATGTATCAAGAGAGTTTACGGATTTGTTCTATCAGCATCTTCTTTTTGCTAAGACATGCTTTAATTGTCAGAATAAGAGTCTGAATCGTCAGGGTGATATTTCTTTGGCCGATGCATGGGGACCTTTAGCTGAGGGCTATAAAGACAATAAAGGAACATCACTTGTTCTGGTAAGTACAGAGAAGGGTAAGAAGTTCTTTAATAATTGTGCTGATAAATTAAATTATTATGAGTGCAATATGAAGGAATTCATGCAGCCACCTCTGATGAAAAACTACGAGATGCCTGCAAATTACGATCAGTTCTGGCAGGATGTTGAGGACTTAGAATGGAAGGCATTGTACAAGAAATATACAAATACTTCACTTAAAGTCAGATTGATGCGTAAAGTAAAGTATTTATTAAAATAAAGGAATTAAGTAAATGCGACTTTGTAATAAAGAACTCGAAGAGAAGTTAAATGTCTATTCGAAAAGACCACAAGGAAAGGCTTTTTCAAAAGAGTTTGTATTCGATAATGAAATAGAATTAGATGCTTCAGTTATCATACCTTGCTATAACAGTGAGGAATTTCTCGAGAAATGTCTTGAATCAGTTTTGAATCAGAAAAGTGATTTATCTTATGAGGTAATTGCAGTAAATGATGGTTCAGTTGATAAGACAGCAAAGATTCTTGATACATACAAAAGTAAATTTTCGAATCTTGTTGTAATTACTCAGGAGAACAAAGGCTTCTCAGGGGCGAGAAATTCAGGAATTAAAGCGGCCAGAGGAAGATACTTATTATTCGTTGACTCAGATGATTATGTAGAGGGCGATTACATAAATAATCTTGTAGGCTGCGCCAAGAAGAACGATTTGGATATTGCAGCCTGTGGTTATATGACCTTTAGGGATTCACAGATAATAAAGAGAGTTGAAGTTCGAGGCGATAATGACAGAAGTCTTCTGAATGGATGCTTCTGGGCTAAGGCATTTAAGAGAGAAATCTTCGACCACATAATATTCCCAGAAGGATATTGGTATGAAGATTCTATTCTTGCACACCTTATCTATCCAAAGATTAAAACATTTGCTTCGGTAGGTGGTTGCTTTTATGCATACAGAAGTAATGAAAAAGGAATTACAATTTCATCAAGAGGAAAGATAAAATCACTTGATACGTTTTATATTTCTGATTTGATGATAGATTCTGTTGAAGAATATCTTGGTAAGGAACATATAAAGTCGCAGGAATATTTTGAGCTTATTATTGAGCAGTTTTATCTTAATCAGTCAAGAATTAAAGCTCTTGATTTTAATCTTGGAAAGCAGGTTTTTGATGCACAGGCAGAATTTGTGACAAACACTTATGATGAATCATATAAACCTGTTTGGAAATACCAAAAATATGTAAAAGCTCTCAGAACAAAAAATTACAAGGGTGCTAATACTCAGATAAAACTCGAAAAGATTTATAAAGTTATTGAATTGATACTTAGAAAGTTTGGTAAGTAAAATGGATAAGAAAAAAGTTTTGGTAATCACAAGACATGCCATTGCAAATTACGGTTCACTTCTTCAGGCAATTGCAACTCAGAAGGTTGTAGAAGACTTAGGGTATGAATGTAAAATTATTGATTATATTCGTAAAGATGAGTACCGTGCAAACAGCACAGTAACAATTGCAAAAACAAAAGATAAGATTAGAAAGAATCCGATTTTATTCGCATTATATTGTCTCGTTAGATTTCCAGAGAATGTAATCATTAACGGTAAATTCGAGAGAATGAGAAAGAAACTTCTTCCTATGACAAAGCTTGTACAAACTAAGGAAGAACTTAAAAACAATCTTGAAAAAGCTGATATATATATGACGGGGAGCGACCAGGTTTGGGGACCAATATTGTATGGTGGGTATGAATGGGCATATATGCTTGACTTCGCACCAGAAGATAAGAAAAAGGTTGCCTTTGCTGCCTCTTTTGGAAAGATGGATATTGATAAAGAGACTGCAGAAGCAATGCGAATATATCTTAAGAGATATGATAGTATTGCCGTAAGAGAAAATCAGGCCGACAAGCTACTTAGAAGTTGGGGACTCAACTCAACACAGGTTATTGACCCAACACTTCTTATTAATGCACAAGGATGGAAGAAGCTTCTTAATTACTCTGATAATAAGAAAAAAGGAAAATATGTTTTGATTTATCAGATTCATAATAACAAGAAGCTTTCACAATATGCCGAGAACTTTGCAAAAAAGATGAACCTTCCACTTATCCGTGTTTCAGCGATGCTTCATCAGTGCTTTAAGGGTGGAAAGTTTGTTGCAGTTCCAGATTTAACTGAGTTTTTGACATATATAAATAATGCAGCATACTTAGTAACAGATTCATTCCATGGAACAGCATTTGCTATTAATCTTAACACCCCGTTTGTAACACTTATGCCTGAGACTGGAACAAGTGCCCGCAATATAAGTTTGCTTGAGTTAACAGGGCTTACAAATCAGATTGCAAAGGATGTTAATGATTTCCACGTACTTGATAGTGAGGTGGATTTTACAGAGGCAAACAGAATCCTTGAAGAAGAAAGAGCAAAGTCAATTGAAGTATTAAAGGCAATGTTATAATGATAGAAAAGATGGTTTTAGTAGAAGAAAAAAGTAAATGCTGTGGTTGCGGAGCTTGTATGAAGATCTGTCCGCGAAATGCTATAAGTATGGAAGAGGACGAGCATGGATTTATTTATCCAAAGATAGATGAAAGTAAATGTGTAAACTGTGGAGTATGTAAAAAAATATGCAGTTTTCAAAATTCTGTAGAGACAAATAAATCACAAAAAGCCTATGCATTTTCATTAAAAGATGAAAAGAAAATAATGAATTCAGCATCGGGCGGAGCATTTTATGCATTAGCTGAATCTATGATTAGTCAGGGTGGAATAGTATACGGTTCTTCAATGCAAAAAGAAAATGGCATCATGACTGTAAAGCATAAAAGAGCAGAAAAAATTGAGGAATTAAAGCAGTTCCAAGGTTCGAAATATGTTCAGAGTGATATGACAGATGCATTTATAAGGATAAGAAATGATTTACTTCAGGGAAAAAAGGTGCTTTTTTCCGGAAGCCCTTGTCAGAATGCAGCTCTAAAGAAATTTTTGTCCAAAGAATACAACAATCTCTATACTGTTGAAATAATATGTCACGGTGTACCAAATCTAAGATTGTTTCAGGATTTCATAAAATATTATGAAAAAAAATTGGGCGGAAGCATAGAAGAATTTTATTTCAGAGATAAGAGTAAAGGTCAGGGATATATTACTAAGACCATTTATACTGCAAAAGATAATTCAAAGCAGATAAAAATAAAGCCAGGAGAACAGTTTGCTTATATTCGTTTCTTCTCAAAATCGTTAACGCTTAGAGAAAATTGTTATAAGTGTCCATATGCAGGTGAAAATAGAGTAGCCGATATTACAATTGGTGATTTCTGGGGCTTTAATGATGTTCATCCTGAGATGAAGGGGAACGACCAATTTACAGAAATGAAAGGAATCTCATGTGTACTGGTTAATTCAGAAAGAGGACTTGATTATTTTTCAAAATGCAAAAATGATTTTTATCTCCTAGAGTCTTCCTTTGAAAAAGTCCAAAAACACAATGAACAGTTAAAAGCACCAACGGTGATACCTGCAATAAGGAAGAATGTATTAGATACTTATGCTTCAAAAGGATATGAAGGTTTAGAAAAGTTTTACAGCAGAAAATTTTTAAAAGACAGAGTTAAGTATAAAGTGGCAGAATATCTTCCAAGAGATTTAAAGAGCCGCATAAGAAAAATGATTTCAAAATAGTAAGGATTGTATAGAAATGAAAAATATATTAATCGTAATGCCAACATTATATAATGGTGGCGCAGAGAGAAGCCTTGTTAATTTTTTAAATGAAATTCCAAAAGGAAAATACAATATTGACATCTTATTGTTCAAAAGAAGTGGAATGTTTTTAAAACAGGTTCCATCAGAGTACACAATTCTTGAGACTCCAAAGGATTTAAAGAGAATGTATGGACCAATAAAAGAAACAGGAATCTTTACACCATGGAGAATTCTTGGTAATGTAATGGCGAAATTAATGACAAAAAACAGCCGTGCGATGAGAGGCTTCAGATGGAAATACTTCTATGGACCAACAATCAAGAAATTAGATAAGAAATATGATGTAGCACTTGCATACATTTCAGGCGAGATTCTTTACTATGTTGATGAGAAGGTCAACGCTGATAAGAAAATTGTATGGATTCATAACGATTACAGACAGGCTATGCATCCTAGAAAATATGATTATAAGCACCTTAAGAATATGGATTCAATTGTTTCAATTTCAGACGAATGTGTTGATATTTTAAAAGATGAATTTCCAGAGTTTGCAGACAAGACATATATGATTGAGAATATTACAAGCTCAATCACATTAGAAAAACAAGCAAAAGAGTTTTATCCAAAAGAGTACAAGGATGACACTTTTAATATTCTTTCAATTGGTAGACTTCATGAGCAAAAAGGATTTGACATGGCTATTAAGGCGGCAAAGATTATTAAAAAGAATAACATTAAGTTCAAGTGGTTTGTATTAGGAAGTGGAGAACTTGAGGCTGAATTAAAGGCAATGATTAAAGCTGAAGGAGTAGAGGATAACTTTATTCTTCTTGGAACAAGAGAGAATCCTTATGCTTACATCAAAAATTGTGATTTATTTGTTCAGCCATCACGTTACGAAGGAAAATCAGTTGTTATTGATGAGACAAAGATTCTAAAGAAACCTATTGTTGTTACAAATTATCCAACTGTCAAAGATCAGATTATGGATGGCAAGGAAGGAATGATTGTTGATATGACTCCTGAAGGAATTGCTGACGGAATTATCAAGATGGCAGGAAGCGAAGAGCTTAGGATGGAATATGTTAATTTCCTTTCTTCAAAGGAATATGGTAACCAAAAGGAAATTGATAAGTATTTAGAGTTGATTGACAGATAGTTTTTGAGTGAAGGATTATTAGATGATAAGTATTATTATTCCGGTTTATAATGCCGGAGAATTTCTAAGGGAGACAGTTTGGTCTGTTTTAGAGCAGGATTACAAAGCTATCGAGCTTATTTTGGTAAATGACGGTTCAAAAGACGATTCACTTTCAATCTGTAACGAATTAAAAGCATCAGATGACAGGATAATTGTTATTGACCAGCCAAATGCAGGTGTAAGCACTGCACGAAATAATGGATTAAAGGCTGCAAAGGGCGAATATGTTTTATTTATCGATGCAGATGACCTTCTTGAGAAAGATATGGTTAGCACACTTTATAATAAAGCAATTGAAACTTCAGCAGATATTGTTTCCTGTGGAGCTGCACTTATTAAAGATGGAGTTGTAATAAAAGAAGAGTTTGGAACAAACAAACTTTATACATATGACAATGAAGAGGCATTGAAATTCTTTCTTATTGGAAATAAAGTTAATATTGGAGTTTGGACAAAACTTTTCAAAAAATCATTAATCGATGATTTAGAGTTCAGAAAGAACATACGAATTAATGAAGACAAGCTTTTCATATTTGAAGCCTTAATGAAAGCAAATAAGTATGTAGTATATGATGTATCAAAATACAAATATATCCAGAGAAATTCTTCTGCAACAAGAACTTTTGATAGTAGATGGTTTGATACAATTGATGTAGCAGATTTAATGCTTGATACTATAAAAAGCAAAAAGGGCAGTCTGGAGTTTTTTGCAAAGATAAATCAAATTAAGGTTTATTATTGGTTACTTCTTATGATGTACAGAAATAAGAATTCGCTTACTGAGTATAAGGAACAGTATAATAGAACAGTTAAGGTTTTAAAGAAAGCAAAACTCTTTAAAATCAGAAAATTTCTACCTAGAAATATGTGGCTTCAGATAATGTTACTTAAAATTAGTGAACCATTACTAAGAAAAATAAAAGTGAAAGGATAAAACATGGAAACATTTTTAAACAGACGACACATGTTTTTTATCGGATTGGTTTTATACATACTTAGGTGTTTTATAAGTTATACATCATATCCGATTCCTATTTTCATTATAACAATATGCTGGTATGGAGCACAGCTTTGTTGGCTTATGGCCATTATTATGAGATTTGAGTGGAATCCTGTAATAATAATTGAAATTGCATTTATTGCTTACGGACTATTTAGTTATAAGCTTACGGGCTCTCCAAATATTTTGGCTATTGTCTATATGTTATTAGCGTCAAAAGATATTGATTGCCGAGATATTATTTCACTAACATTTAAGATAACAGCACCATTATTGGGAGTTAGCATTGTCTGGTATGCAATTAATTACGTTTTCGGAAATGTTACAGTATCAAAAACAAGAGAAATAAACGGAGTAGTAAGTTTACGACATTCATTTTATTTCAATCATGCAAATGGATTTTCGCTATTCTTTTTATTTACTTTACTTATGTTTTTCTATTTAAAATACAACGAATACAATAAGTTGCTATTATATTCAATATTAATTGCAGGTGCAATTTTTGTTTATATGTTTCCGAATACTAGAACGGTTTCTGTTGTATTTTTGGCAGCTATAGCTATTGATTTGATATTTGCTACAGATTATACAAAAATTGTTAGGTTTTTCTGCAAGAATCTGTTTGTGATAGGTTTGGTGCTCATTATTGTATTGGCAGGTGGATATATGTTATATCCAGATGTAGCCTTGTTTTCAAAAGTCGATTCAATGATGAATGGTCGTCTTACAATGGTGGCTGGAGCATTCAATATTTATGGAATAAATCTTACTGGACATAAGATTATTAACGAAGACGTATTTATTCCACAATTGGGGTACTTCACATTATTTATTGACAATTATTGGGGAATGTTAGTCATTAGATATGGAGTAATCTCAACAGTATTAGTTGGAGTAATTTCAATGTATACAGCTTACAGTATGGATAAGCAGGATAAAAGAATTGAACTTTTGCTTGTCTCAATGATTTGCGTATTTGGTCTTTCAGAGTCAACTGCATTAGATATATATCCTGTATTTCCGTGGTTATTCCTAAAAGAAACAGCAGCATATAAATATTTGGAAAATCGTCCATAAAGGACATTTTTATAAAATGGGGTAAAAGTTTTTACAAAGGAGATGTGTAACAATGAAAAAATCAAAGAAAAAATTATTAGCAGGAGGTATATTTGTCGGAATTGTATTGACAATCTGTCTGGTCTTTTCATTACAGAGAAGTTGTACAATAGTGGACGAAAATATACCTTTAGCAGGTGGAAATAGCGCGGCTTTCTATATAAATGATACTTCTATTTCGTCACAAAAAATATTTGGTTACTTCTGTAAAAAAGCAGGAACAGGAACAATTTCTTTCCAGGACAATCAAATTTATGATGCAAACGGTCTAGAACAATATATTGTAACAGCACCAGACGTGTCTAAATTTGTTACAGAAGGTAAAGCAGTCCGCTGGGTTAAAATTTATAAATCATATAACACATACAATGTAATTGGTGAGGTATATGAGAACAAACAACAGGCGGTTACTGCTACCAAAACTTTTGCGCACACTGTTGGAAAAGACATCTATATTGGTGATGAAAAATATATAATCAATGGTGTTGTTGCTTCAAATGCAGTTGCTTCAAGTCCAAAAGTTTACAATGAAAATATGATGACAGAGGCTGATTATGAAGAAATTGCTTCATTAGGCTTTAATACAGTGCGTTTTTTATTTAACTACAATATTTTAGAAGATGATAATAATCCATATGTTTACAAACAGTCAGGTTGGGATTGGTTTGATATGAATCTCGAATGGGCAAAAAAACATGGTATCCGTATAATTTTGGATTGTCATCTATCACAGGGTGGTATTCCAGAGACTGGTGGAAATCAGGGTGTATGGGTTCAGGGTGAGCCAAATCAGGAGAGACTTGTTGCAATGTGGAAAGCAATTGCAGAAAGATATAAAGATAATGATACTATTATTGCATACGGTCTTTTGAATGAACCATTCGTAGAAACAGATGATAATGAAGCGTGGAATAGTTTATTAAATCGTATGATTGAAGCTGTTCGTACATCTGATAAAAACCATATGTTAATGATTCAAAGAGCACAGATTGGAAAAGCAAAGAAGTACCTTTATCCATCAGTTAAAGATGCCAACTGGTGTCTTGAAATTCATGAATATCCAAATGTAGATATGAAACTTGTTGAGAGATATTTTGTTATACCACAAGAATTTTTATATTATGGAAATGAAGATATAGTAGGATACAGAGATCCTAACACAAGTGTTGAAAGTAATAAAACAACAACTTCAATCGGACAAAGTACTGGACTTTCAGGAGAATGGCAAGATTACAGTTTTGATTTTGTTGCTGCCGATTCCAATAATGCATATTTACTTTTTGAATTAATAAATTTAGCTGAGAACCAAAGAATTGATATTTGTGATGTATCTGTAAAATGTGGTGAAAGAGAAATCTATAATATGACACACAATATTGATGATAATTGTAATTCATGGTCTAAGACGGATACACACACAATTGATTATCAGGCTCATAACAATTTTGTGAGCGTAACAGGTCCAACTTCTTATCTGAGTCTGGCTGACAATAGTGTGTTCAGATATTTTAAGGTTGAGCCAGGAAAGACATATACAGTATCATTAAAGGCAAGAACTCAGACGGGTATAGGTAAATCGACTGTACTAAAGGTTACAGCGAAAGAGTACAAGACGCAGAATCTTTATTCACTAAACAAATCATATACAGAGAAGTTACTTGATTATAGTGAAGTACAATCAAATTACAATGTGCCACTATTCTATGGTGAAATTGGAGTATTAAGATCTTTATATGGTACAAACAGAAACATGGAGGCATTATCTAATGATATTATTAGTATCATGAAAGAAAATGCACACAATTATACATGGTTTACATGGCATGAACCAACATTTGGAATATATACTTCTTCTGGATTGGCACAGAAAAGTAATCCGAATGAAGTGTTACTACAACAGTTTAAAGGGAGTTATAATCAGAACTAGGAGTTTAGAAAATGGAAAATAATTATCCACTGATTAGTGTTGTAATTCCTGTATATAATGCAGAAAAATATCTTGATAATCTGCTTTCTGATGTTGTTAATCAGACATACAAAGCGTTGGAAATTATTATCGTCAACGATGGCAGTACAGATAATAGTCTTGTAATAGCAAAGAGTTATGCACAGAACGATAATAGAATAAAAATTATCAATGTTCCTAATGGTGGAGTTTCAAAGGCAAGAAATATCGGAATTGATAATGTAAGTGGTCAGTATATTAGATTTATAGATGCTGATGATAGAGTACCCCATGATTCAATGCAATATCTGATTGAACCATTTGAAAACAACCCGGATTTGGACTTATCTATAGGTAATTTTATACCAGTTCCTAAAGCCCCTCTTTTTACAGGGGCAACTGGTATCCAGGAAATTGTGGATGCAAAGGAGCTTGCTGAAAGATTTTCAGTATGTCCAAGAACATATTATTATGGTGTGTTATGGAACAAGCTTTACAGGACAGATATAATACATGAAAATAATATTCGTTTCAAAAATCAGCTCGCATGGTGTGAAGATCTTTTATTCAATATAGAATATTTTATTCTTATTGATAAAATTGCTTTTATCAGCAAAGAAGAGGGAGTATACAGATATAATACCAGAGTTGAGAATAGCCTTACAGATAGGATCGATAAGGAAAAACAGCGTTACGATGAGATAGAGCAGGAGAGATATAAACTTCTGTATGATTTTTTCTCAAATTACAATATTGAAGAAAAATTCAGAATTGAATGGGAAAATGTTAATCTATATTACCGAATTACAAATTTGGTTAAGAAAAAGGATAAAAATGATAAATTAGGCATTAGATATGCTAGATTTTTAAAAGTAATTTCAAAAAGCGATACATATTCTTATTTGGTAAACAAGAAAGATAATTATGGCAGACTTGTACGATTGATTCTTTTATGTGGAATAAAACATAAATTATAT
>JAXJTU010000107.1:0-20923 GCA_036309425.1 Agathobacter sp. | reverse complement strand
AAATATTGATATAATAGAAATATATGTGGAAAAAATGTATTGCAGGGGTAAAATAAGTGGATAGAATACGAAAGCTAATTGAAAAACAAATATTTCAAGAAGAAATGTCTCTTGAAACAAGATTATCTATATTCTTCATTTTAGTAGGTATAGTTGCGTCTTTCCTTGGATTTCTTACATGTATTATCTCAGGGGTATCTACAGAGGGAAGCATTGTTGTTTTGCTGTTAACAATATTTATTCCTGTGGCATTAAATTTTGCTTATAAGAATATCAAGACAGAGACCTTAATATTTATAATTCTAGTTGTAATAATCATAACAATGCCGATAGTGTGGCTAACATCAGGTGGAGTAAAAAGTGGAGTTAATATATGGTTTATATACGAATTTTTCTTCATATCAATTGCTCTAAAGGGTGCAAAATTTAGGTATTCTCTTATTGTTGCATTTGTAGCAGATGTGCTATGTTACATGATAAGCTGGTATGCGCCAGAATATGTATATGTATTGAAGGATAACAAGGCAGTATCTATAAGTGTATTTTGCTCGTTGATAATTGTAGCGGCAAGCATTATAGTAACCACCTTGTATTACAAGAAAATATATGATGAAGAAAAAGAAAAGTTAAAAGAAGCAAATAGTTTTCAGAATGATTTTCTTGCAACTTTTTCTCATGAACTTAGAAGCCCTATAAATGCACTTTTAGGATATAATGAGATGATAATTCAGTCGAAAAGTATCGAGGAGATAAGAGCATATGCAATAGATGCAAATGAAGCGGGTGAAAATCTAATGTTTCTTATCAATGATATTTTAGACTATTCAAAATGCGAGGCAGGAGGAATTAATATTTCATCAGCAGAATATTCTCCGATGAATGTTTTGAATAAGATTTATGTACTTATGGCACACAGAGCAAAGTCTAAAGGTCTTGAATTTCACATAAAAAACAACCCTAGTGTTCCATCGCGTCTTTGGGGAGATGAAGAGAGAATAAAGCAGATAATAACAAATCTTATGATTAATGCTATAAAATACACTGATGTAGGAAGCGTCTGCAGCGTAATGTCAAGTGAATACCTGGATGAAGAAAATATAATCCTAAGAATAGATATTATCGACAGCGGAATTGGAATATCCCGGGAAAATATTGAGGAAATATTTGAATCTTTCAAGAAAATTGAAAAGGGAGACAGAAATTTTAGCGGAGTAGGTTTAGGACTTTCAATTACAAAAAGGCTTGTTAAAAAAATGAATGGAACAATCGAAGTCAGTAGCGAGTTAGGAAGAGGTTCTATTTTTACAGTTAGGATACCACAAAAAATAGTTGACAGAACGCCGATGGGAAGTTATACAAGAAAAGTGAAACCTGTTAATGGTGAGAATGAAGAAGAGTTCAGAGCACCAAGTGCACGAATATTAGTGGTAGATGATGTGGAGGTTAACCTGAAAGTAACAGCAGGACTTCTTAAGAGGACAGAAATGACTGTCACAACTGCAATAAGTGGAAGAGAAGCCTTAGAAATTCTAGAGAGAGAGTCATTTGATGTTATTTTATTAGACCACATGATGCCAGAAATGGATGGAGTAGAAGTTTTAAGGGAAATCCGAAAGACTGATAAAGAAACTCCAATAATTGTAATCACTGCAAATGCATTAAGCGGTGTTAAGGAGGAATATTTAGAACTTGGCTTTACAGATTATATTTCAAAGCCAATAAAACCGGCAGAGCTGAAAAAATTACTTATAAAGCATATGCCAGAACAAAAAATAAAAAGTAGGAATATAAATGCAGAAAAAGAGAAGTAATACAGATAAAAATAAAGAATTACTTGAGCGGATTTTTATACCGCAGGGTAATATCGCATTTTTGGATGCAGAATTTAATGCGGGATTAAACCACCGGACAGGAGAGAGAACCAATGATGTAATTTCAATTGGATTAGTAATATGTGATTGGAATTATAAGCCAGTCAAAAAGTTTTATTCTTTGATAAAACCGACAAATGATATCCCAATTTATTCTATGATTACCAAAATGACAGGTATTACAGACGAGATGCTAGAGGGACAACCTCAATTTGTTGAAGTATCTGACAAGATAACTGATTTGGTCAAAAAATATAATGTCAAAGAAATATTTACCTGGGGGGCATCCGATCAACATAGCCTGATGCAGGAAAAAATTAACGTAAAAGAGAGAAAATGTGATGGTTATCAACATGCTTCAAGATGGAGTTATATCGGAATGTGCACAGATATTTCGGGCGCGATTTCGGCTGGAATGCTTGGAATAAAAGGTGGCCTTTCAATTAACATGGAAAACCTTTTGTTTGTATGTGATATTAATAAAAAGCAGGAACATAATGCCTATACAGACGCGAAAAATCTGTTTTTGTGTATGAGATATTTAAAGGGGCAGTATCCGGTTAAAACTGCAAGCAGAAGATTCAAAAGAAAGATAGATTTAGTTAATGAATATTATCAGGAAAGATCAACATACAATTCGTTCAGGCGATTTAGAAGCACATCAAAAGGCTGTGATTTGTATAATAAATGGGATGAAAATATGCAGGACACAGATATCAGAATCAAAGCATTGTGGGACGACATAAGGTTCTTAAAGGGAGAGATACCGTATGAGACAGAATTTGCCACAATACAGGAGTATTTTGATTCATATAAGGAAAAATAATGGAAACAAGAGTAATTGACTTTTATGACGAGTTTAAATGCTTAGGAGGGCAATGTCCATATTCCTGCTGTAAGGGATGGGCAATTGCAATAGACGAATATACTTACAATCGTTACAAGAAGGAGCCAGGCCTTAAGGGCAAGGCTCTTTTGGCATTTACCAGAACTAATAAATCCGGGGTAAAAACAGTTCGCACCTTAGCCGGCAAATGTCCATATCACACAAGAGAAGGCCTGTGCAAGCATGAAAAAGAAGGCAAAAAAGAGCTGATGCCATATGCCTGCAGACATTATCCTCGACGTAGCGTTTCATATTGGGAATATGTAGAAGTAACGATGGAATTGTCGTGTATAAGGGTTGCAGAAATTTTTGTAAGTAATTTGGGCAGAAGAAAATTTAAAAAATACGTGCAACTTCCAGCAGAGTTAGAGACAGAGCAACCGATGTGGAAGATGGGAAATAAGGAACCGAAATTCCTTAAACTTTTAGAAAAAGATAGGGAAATTTTGCTTGATTACATCTGGAGCGAAAAGGAAAATTTTTGTAATGTTGTAAGAGAAACGTATAAGTTTATGTATATCAAGAATATGTTTCTTGCCAACGATAAGCTGAATGATTTTGCAAAAGTAAAACTTCCTGTTATGCAGGATATTTCAGTAGAAGGAGAAAATCAGTTAGTTGATGTTCCACGTATTTCAGATAGTCAGAAACAGTATGCTTTTTTCCCATTGTGGTTTATAAACAAGCTAATATATACAAAGCTATTGAGAGAAGATTATAAAACTGAAAATACTTTTATGAAGACGCTATTAAAAGAATATGAAGAGTGTTTTGGTAATATTACAGAAAAAGAAGCAGACGAATTTTACAATAGAAATATATTATGTATGTTAGAAAATTATCCAAAACTCAAAGTCCTTTTTGTGTCGTATTATTCGTATCTGATACAGCAGTCATACTGTGAGAGCTATGAAGACTATTATGTGTTAGGCCCGGTATTATTGTCTATTGTTCAATTGCAGTTTCTCATGGAATTTTTTGTTTGCAAATTTCTAAAGGGCAGAGTAATAGATGATGCTTTAATGGCTGAGATAATAGCTAATACGGAGAAAACAATTCGACATAATCTACATTTTAATGACCATATTTTGAATGAAATTCGTAAAGTTTTTTTCTAGTCTAAAATGTTGTATGCTGTCAAAAGGTGTGATATACTTTACCCAATTAGTTTGCTAAAACGGAGGTAAATCATGAATATAGTATGTTTAGATTTAGAAGGTGTTCTTGTACCGGAGATTTGGATTGCATTTGCAGAGGCAAGTGGAATTCCTGAGCTTAAGAGAACTACAAGGGACGAGCCAGATTATGATAAGCTTATGAACTGGAGACTTGGAATCCTTAAAGAGCATGGATTAGGACTTAAGGAGATTCAGGAGACAATTGCAAAGATTGATCCAATTCCAGGAGCTAAGGAATTCTTAGATGAGCTTCGTTCACTAACACAGGTAATAATTATCAGTGATACATTTGCACAGTTTGCAGGACCACTTATGGAGAAGCTTGGATGGCCTACAATTTTCTGTAATGAACTTGTAGTAGCTGAGAGTGGAGAGATTACAGGATTTAAGATGCGTTGTGAGCAGTCAAAGCTTACAACTGTTAAGGCACTTCAGTCGATTGGATATGAGACAATTGCAAGTGGAGACAGTCATAATGATATGGGAATGATTCGAGCTAGTAAGGCAGGCTTTTTATTCAAGAGTACTGATGCAATCAAGGCAGAAAATCCGGATCTTCCAGCATATGAGACATACGATGAGTTAATGGCAGCAATTAAGGCTGCATTATAAGATTATCAATATAATAAAGAGACATGTAAAAATAGCAGGTTGATTTCAACCTGCTATTTTAGTGTGAGCTTCTGAATTGCTCACGAGGTAATGAAAGAATTGTATATGAAAGAAAATCTAGCTAAATCGGGATGTGATCTCACGAAGCTTTTCGGCAGAATCTTTACAGTTTGTAGTTCTTTCGAAAGTTTCTGATGTAAGATCAACGACATCTGTTGTTTTTGCCGCAATATCATTTACACCAACTGAACATTCGTTAATGTTGCTGCTAATAGCTGATATTGCAGTGGCAATGCTGTTAATTTCTTCTTTAATGTCCATGATCTCCTGATTTGTATGATGCATGAACTCTTCAATCTGGCCTGTAGCGTCTGAATACTCTTCACTGGATTCGATGAATGAGTTGTAATCTGACATTACATTGTTTTCCATGAATTCAAGTGTTTTAACAAGATTATCAGTAAGTACTTCTACAGAGCTGTTTACCTGTTTTGCAATTGTAAGGATATCTGCACTGGATGAAGTTGACTGGCTTGCGAGCTTTGAAATTTCGTCAGCAACTACTGCAAATCCCTTACCAGCTTCACCTGCTCTTGCGGCTTCAATAGAAGCGTTAAGTGATAAGAGGTTAGTCTGGTCAGCAATATCCTGAATTTCAGAAGCGAGAGAGTTAATCTTTGAAACTTCTCTTGCTCTCTTAATAGCTTCTTCAGAAGCTTCTCGAATATTTCCGTACATGGCAAGTGTTGTATCACTTGCAAGTCTTGTACTTTCTTTGATAGCCTCAGTTTTCTTCATGATTTCACTTGTAAGTGAAGTACCATTTACGATTTCCTCAGCCATTGTTTCAATGTTATTATTAATGCTCTGGATGTTATCATTTACAGATTCTGTAGCTGATGTTGTTTCTTCCATGCTGGCTGCAAGCTCCTGATTTGTAGCTGAGTTGTTAGAAGAAGCATCATTTACTCTTTCTGTAATAGTGTAAAGATTATTTGAATCATTAACGAGTACACCGGAAATTCCATTAAGTTCAGATACAATATTTGAAAGCTGTTTCTTCATGTGACGAACAGCAGAAACCATACTTCCGATTTCATCCTTTGTTTCTGGAATATCATATTCATTTGTCATCTTAAGCTCTGAAATATCATCAATAACATTTGTAAGAGCTGTAATTGGTTTAGTAATAAGTCTTGTGATTGAGTATCCAACAATAAGACTCAGTAATAAGATGATTGCACCAACCAGAATACAGTAAAGACTGATAGTAACAACTGGTGATAATACATCACTAACATCTGTCTGAACAACAAGAACCCAGTCATTAACTGTGCAAATATAAGCTACATATACTGGTTTTCCGTCTACTGTAGTTTTTACTATATCAGCGGTTGTAATGCGGCTTTCATTGTTTATTTTATCAATAATTGCCTGGATGGTAGGATTACTTGACATTGTTGTTCCAACAAGAGCATCATCACTGTGATATAAATACTGGCCATCTTTATCAACTAAGTAACATATACTTGAAGACATTGTCTGAATACCAACATTATCAAGAATGTATTCGAGACGATTGTTTAAATCATCACGTCCTGAATCACTATTAAAACTTTCTACTAAAGTATCCGATGTACTAATACACACATCGTACATGTAGCTTTCGCATAAAGCTACTATATTCTTTTTGTTTACAAAATACGATACGACAAGAATAGACACAATAAGGAAAATCGAGGTGATTGCCATTGTGGCTGTTATTTTCTGTCGAATCGTTAGTCCACTTTTTTTCATAAGCTTATCATCCCCCAAAATTATTCACCAGATTTCATTTCTGCCCATTTTTGTACTACAAATTCTTCTACTTTTGACCAGTCCTCCTGACCTTGTGCATAAGCATAAAGATGATTTGACAATCCATCCTTAAATGCCTGACCTGGGAATGCTGTAAAGTTCCAAGGAACAGATGATTTTGAAGAATCATTAAGGTAAGATGATACTTCAACTGCAAGAGGATTTGATGGTGCTTCACTAGCGTCAAATGTATTAAATACAGTAATGAACTGAAGGTCATTTGTTACAAATGATTTTCCAACATCAGAGCTGTAAAGCCATTCTAGAAATGCAATTGAAGCTAACTGGTCTTCTTCAGAAGCAAGAGTATTTACAGCAATATAGTTTTCTGTACCAATGCAAAGTCCCTGAGATTCGTCAGAGTCAAGTCCAGTATAAATTGGAAGATATTTGCAATTTTCTTCAGTTACAATGTTTCCTTCTGCAGCAGAAATCTGACCCCAGCCCCAGTTACCGTTTTGAACCATCGCACATTCGCCGCGTGCAAATTCGCCCATGGACTGGTCTACTGTTGCAGAACCAATTTCTTTTCGGTCGCATACAGAATTGTCAAGATAAAGGTCAAAAATGTTCTTGTAATTCTGAGAGTATGTGAACTCTAGATTATCAGTATCTGCGACACCCTTATCTTCAAATTCAGCATATATTGGCATGTTCATAAGATGAGTCTGCCATCTCCAGTCTTCTCCACTTGCAAAAGAAGTAGAAGCAAAAACACCTTTGATTCCAAGCTCGCTCTTATGAGCAGTCATATCCTCAACAACTTCCTTTAATTTGTCAAAGTTATTAATTTCATCCATTGAACTGTAATTCGTGGATTTGTTGCTAAGAGCGAAATATCGATTCATAATCTCATCATTATAAATAATTCCATAGCCCTCAACAACATAAGGAATGGCATATGCTCCAGACCCAGAGCTGTCAGTTACAACCATGTTCTTATCAACAACCCAGGAATAAAGATTTGTATCACTTAAATCTCTGCAATATCCCTTCCAATCCTCATAAGCTGTCTGTCCACTTATTTTAAATAAAGTAGGAGGATTTCTCTTTGCCATTGCGTTTTTAATGGTTGAATCACTACTGTTAGTAGGAGGATTAATTATTTCAACCTTAACTCCAGTTTCAGCATAATATTCTTCTGCTATTTCTTCCCAAACGTCAGCAACTTCTGGTTTAGTATTCCAGTAACGTACGGCTGCTGTTTGCTCTTCTTCGCCACAACTGGCGGTACCAAGTAAAAAAAGCATGGAAATTATACCAAGTAATGCTCTTTTCATACACACTTCCACCTTTCATATTTAGTTTTCAACATAGTACTAACATATCAGACAAAAGGACTAAAAACAATACTTATTTCCTATTTTTTTGAAAAAATTTTTGTGATTTTATATAAGAAATTAGGATTAAACTATATAAAACTATAAAATTGTAATAAAGTGCCCAAAATAGTCTATTAAATTTTGTTTATAATTTCTTTTCTAAGAATATTGACTTTTCAAAAAGCCGTGATAAAATATAAAACAACATATGAACAATTATTCATATGTTGTTAGAAAGATTTAAAGATTAAGGAGAAAAATAATATGAAGAAAACATACAAAATTGAAGTTGATTGTGCAAACTGTGCTAACAAGATGGAGGATGCGGCAAAGAAAACAGCAGGCGTTAAAGATGCGACTGTCAATTTTATGGCACTTAAGATGGCAGTTGAATTTGAAGAGGGTCAGGATCCAAAAACTGTTATGCAGGAAGTGCTTGTCAACTGCAAGAAAGTTGAGGATGAGTGTGAGATTTACTTCTAGTACAACTGTTTTAAATTAACTAGATTTTATCTCAAATAAGTAGTTTGTTATGTAGTGTAATAGGAGGAATTAATAAAAATGAATAAGAAACAAAAAAAGATGCTTACAAGAATAATCATATCAGCCATTCTTATGCTGATACTTCATTTTATTCCTTTTCCAGATAAAGGTATGGAATTTAGAGTATTAAGATTTGCATCCTACATGGTTCCTTATTTAATAATTGGCTACGATATAATAAGGAAAGCTTTTAAAGGAATCTGTAAGGGGCAGGTCTTTGATGAAAACTTCCTCATGGCAATAGCAACAATCGGAGCAATCGGTGTTGCAATATATGAAAACGGGGAATATACAGAAGCGATTGCCGTTATGCTTTTCTATCAGATTGGAGAACTTTTCCAGAGCTATGCAGTTGGAAAAAGCCGAAAAAATATCAGCGAGCTTATGGATATCAGACCTGATTATGCAAACATAGAAGTTGATGGAAAGCTTGAGAAGGTTGACCCGGACCAAGTTGAAATAGGAAGTATTATAGTAGTGCAGCCAGGAGAGAAAGTTCCAATTGATGGCATTGTTGAGGAAGGCTATTCATCTCTCAACACAAGCGCGCTCACAGGAGAAAGTCTTCCAAGAAGTGTAAGAAGTGGAGACGAAATTATAAGTGGCTGTATCAATATGACAGGCCTTTTAAAGATTAAGACAACAAAGGATTTCGGGGAATCAACAGTTTCAAAGATTCTCGACATGGTAGAAAATGCAAGCTCAAAGAAATCAAAATCAGAAAACTTCATTTCAAAATTTGCCAAGTACTACACACCGGCAGTCTGCATCAGTGCAGTAGCCCTTGCCATAATTCCACCGGCAGTAAACAGTTTATTCTTAAACGCTGCTCCGGAATTTGGCCAGTGGATTTACAGAGCATTAACATTCCTTGTAATTAGCTGTCCATGTGCTCTTGTAATAAGCATTCCGCTTGGATTTTTCGCAGGAATCGGTGGAGCAAGTAATGCAGGTGTTTTAGTTAAAGGTTCTAGTTATCTTGAGACACTTTCAAAAGTTAAATATGTTGTATTCGACAAGACTGGAACAATGACCCAGGGTGTTTTCAAGGTAAGTAAGATTAAGCCTGAAGGAATTACAGAAGAGCAACTTTTAGAGTATGCAGCAAAAGCTGAATGCAATTCAACACATCCAATTAGTAAAAGCATTAAAGCTGCATATGGTAAAGACATAGACCAGAGCACAGTAACCGAGGTTGAAGAGATAAGCGGTCATGGAGTGACAGCAACAGTAGACGGAACAAAAGTATCTGTAGGAAATGAAAAGCTCATGGCAAAAATAGGTCAGAGCATCAGGCCGTGCAAGGAAGTCGGAACAGTTGTATATGTAGTTGTTGATGGCAAATATGCTGGTTACATTCTGATTTCCGATGAAATAAAGCCAACAGCAAAACAGGCAATAATTGACCTGAATAAAATCGGAGTATCGCATCTTGTAATGTTAACGGGCGATGCTAAGTCTGTGGCTGACCAGGTAGCAGGCGAGCTTGGAATAAACTATGTATACAGTGAGCTTTTACCAGGAGACAAGGTTGCTAAAGTAGAAGAATTACTCGAAGAAAAAGGCACAAAAGAGAAGCTGGCTTTCGTAGGTGATGGAATTAACGATGCACCAGTTTTATCAAGAGCTGATGTTGGAATTGCCATGGGAGCACTTGGTTCTGATGCAGCAATTGAGGCTGCGGATATTGTATTGATGGACGATGATCCACACAAGATTGTAAAGGCAATTAAGATTGCAAAGAAGTGCATGCGAATAGTATATGAAAATATTTATTTTGCAATTGGAATCAAGGTTATCTGCCTTATCTTAGGTGCAGTCGGAATTGCCAACATGTGGCTTGCAATCTTTGCAGATGTCGGTGTCATGGTAATAGCAGTACTAAATGCAATCCGCACACTCTTCGTCAAAAAACTATAGACGATTCCAAGCCTGGTGGCTCAAAACTTGTTGGCTTAAAAGGGTGCCCCTAGGGTGGAGTGGGCTTGCATATATATTTGCAGACGCGCTCTCGCTCGCTCACAACGTAGCGGCACTAAATTCGCATGGCACCGTTGGTACCCTGCTCATTAAGTGCCGACGTTGTTCGGACGGTCTGCCAATATATATGCAAGCCCACTCCACCCTAGGGCCACCCTTTTAAGCCAATAAGTTTTGAGGGGAGGCTGTGATGGCGGCGGGCGTTTGGAGGAGAAAAATTGCTTGCAGCCTTATAAGAAATAGATAATAAACTTAGAAGTGGAATGGAGGTTTATGATGGTAGAGATGAGTGTTGATAATGGAAATGAGAAACATAGTATAGAGTGTCATTGTCAGGAGATATTGCATGATGATGGTCATATCAAAAATAATATAGCTGAGAATTATACGGAAGAGCAGTTGTATGATCTGGCAGAGTTATTCAAGGTGTTTGGTGACTCTACGCGGATTAGAATTCTTTTTGCTCTTTTTGAGCAGGAGGTCTGCGTGTGTGAGCTTGCTGATTCTCTAGGGATGACACAGTCGGCAATTTCGCATCAGCTTCGTATCTTAAAACAAAGTAAATTAGTTAAAAGCAGAAGAGAAGGAAAGTCGATGTTTTATTCTCTTGCGGATGATCATGTAAGAACAATAATCGCGCAGGGGTCAGAGCATATTCTTGAAGATTAGTGTTTTATACTAAGTTGAAAAGAAAAAAGAATTCGGGAGGTGATAACTCATATGAAAAAAATAATTATTTGCACAATAGCCCCAGCGCTTGTTTATCTCATATGGTTTGTATATAATGTAAAAAGTTTAGCAGTACAACATTTAGATTTACAAATTGAATATCCATTAGTTTTTTGTTTTGTAAGTATTGTTTTTTTTATAATCATTAAGATTATAAATATGTTAAAAAAGGATTTGGATAGAAGATTTCAATTAATACCAAAGATATATTTAGGCATTGGAATTTTAACGCTGATAATTGGTTATTGGACACCATGTTGTTCTGGAGGATGATACTCGAATGTAATATATGTGGATTGGACAAAAATACGGTAGGATATATAGAAAATCGATTCAAGGTATTTTGGGAGCGAATGAGATGTAACCATTTCATTCGCTCCTTTTTTGTGCTCCAAATATATTGCAGAAAAAATTGCAGAAAGAATGGGAGCAGATATCATCCCAATCGAGCCGGTAAAAGCATATCCGGATAAAGGGGCGGTGAAGTTTTTCTGGGGTGGTAAAAGTGCTGTTATGGGAGAAAATCCGGATATCAGTGGGAAGGAACAATTAATTTACCGTCTATATAACAAGTAGTTATATTAGACGGTAATTTTTTAGCATTTAATTAACGCAGATTATTTTTTACAAGGTCATACAAATCCATCGTTTTCTCATTGCTTCCACCAAAAAGGAAATAATAATCGCTTTGCTTACACTTTTCGCAGTAGATGTAGTTGCCATATGTTGGAATGTTGCAGCACAAAACAGTATCTTCTGCCGCAACTGCAATACCATATCCTTTTCCCGAAAGAATAAACGGCATTACCAGCTTTTTGCCGCCATGAGAGATATATCGAGCTTTGGCAGTTATATCCTTTATATCAGTTCTAAGGATGCCTCTGCTTTTTAGCTTCTCACTCTTTTCCCAGTCAAAATATGTCCAGTTCTGATTGTCATCCATCTGACGCGGCTCGGTCTTTTTCTCAGCCAAAAGCAGATTTCCATCTGATGAGAAAAACTCTACGGCACCTGTTTTTTTCTCGACTACTACTTTAAGGGAGGCTGTTGTAATCTCAACCATATCCTTATTTTCCCGTATTTTAAAATTCGTACCATCCATTACTTTTCTGTCAAAGTAACCAGCTTCAAAACAGGCAAGCTGTCCTTTGCGGAAGGTTACTCTTATGATGTCCGAAGCAATAGGCATAATCCTAAGTATTCCTGCCTGACTTGTCAGCTCTAGGCAGTCTTTTTTCTTGTTAATCCATCGAATGGAATAATTAGACTTGCTGTGCCCCTTTGGCTTAAGCATACCTGTATCCGGCATGGATAAATATTCGTATGGCGATTGATTTTTGCGCTGGTTATCGCTGTTGTTTTTGGTCGGCGTCTTAGATGGCGCTACCATATTTGCTGCTGTCTTATCTACAGAATCATCAAGTACCCTCTTGTCACTATTCGAGTTCACTACAATTCTCTTTGGTCCGATGTAGTTGCGCTCACGCATATCTTTGTTGCCTTCAACCACTCTCTGTTTATTGTTCTCTTTTTTAGTCAGAGTTTGCTTTTCATACTCGAATTCTTTTGTAAGCGTCGGTGCAACAAGCTCCTGCTGATGCTTTCCCTCTGGAACCGGGTCAGCAATAAGACCTGTCAGATTATCATCACACATAACAACAAGCTGATGCAGGGCTCGTGTTGCAGCAACATAAAGCAGCTTAACATATGTATCCTCGCAAGGATAATGCTCTCTCGTAGGATTAAAAAGAAGAACCGCATCAAACTCGAGACCTTTTGTATAAGAAACCGGTAGAACCATTATCCCATTTCCAAATTCAGCATCAGGTTGTGTGCCATCCGCAAGGTCAATATACTGACTTAGCATAGCCCACACTTCTTTGGTCTCTTTTTCATCACGGCACACAATAGCTATGGTGTCATAGCTCTCCGACTGCCATGATTTAATCTGTGCAACCGACTTGGCATACATCTGCGAAATATCAATACATTTTTCTATCTTAACCTCATCGCCATGTCTTACAATTGGCTCCACAGGATAAATTGCAAAATCACCATGGCGTAATATATTCGTGGCAAAATTGGAAATCTCAACCGTATTTCTATAGCTTTTTTTCAAAAGTCCAAAAGCATCATATGTACCTGTGAGGACTAATTTGCGAAGCTCCTCCCAGTCATTAAGTCCATACCCAAAATGGATATTCTGAGATGTGTCCCCCATAATCGTGTAGGTACAGCCGCGCATACAGTAATGCAGACAAGAGTATGCCATCATACCAAAATCCTGTGCTTCATCAATAACCACATGACTAGCCTCTCTGATAGGATCAGTTTCTTTTATCCTCTTGTATAAATATGCTAAAGCTGCAAGGTCGTAAAGGTCAAATGAATTCTCAGGAATAGTGACATTCTGCTCTTCAAGGAATCTAGTGTATTCTTCAAAAATGCTGCCTTTCCACTTATCTTTTCCAAAAAAAGTAGAATATTTCTTCTCCATATTTTTCTTCTCTGAGGCGGTATAAGTGGCGTTTTTGCCCTGCACCTCATTCTCGTACTTTGACATCAGAATACTGTTGAGCATAAGGCGTTTTTCCTGAATGGACATATCCGGATTCTCTCTGCAATAGGTATCAATCAGGACCTTGCCAACGAGCAGGGTATTGCTTTTTTCCATATATACTTCCTGGCGGGGAATCAGCTTACGCTCATACCTCTCACAGAAATCAGAAAGTTTATCAAACCATTCCTTGGTGCCCTTAATGCAGGTAACCTCATTCTGCTTGTCCAATGCCCTGATAGAGTATTTATTTTTGTCCCAGTCCTCATAGAGCAATCTGACAAAAAGCTCCTCCATCGTCATCTGCGCAACGCCGTATACATCCAAATCAGGAAGTACGCTGGTTATGTAATTCAAAAGGATTTTGTTGCTGCCGATAATGTAAAAATCCTCTGGCCTGAATGAGTCCTCGTAGTTGTACAAAATATACGATATTCTGTGCATGGCGACAGTAGTCTTGCCAGAACCTGCACATCCCTGCACAATCATGTTGGTTTTAGGAGAGCGACGGATAATCATGTTTTGTTCTTTTTGGATGGTCGCAATTATCTCTCCAAGAACTGCCTTCTTGTTTTTCGCAAGATAGCTAGTTAAAAGGTCGTCATTTGCAACGACATCAGAATCAAAGAAATCCTTCAACGTATCATTCTCAATGGTATATGTTCGCTTGCGAAGCAAATCAATCTCGAATGTACCTTCAGAACTTACTGTATACTGGCACGGTCCAATTGAGTTCTCGTAATAAACCGACGCAATTGGTGCTCGCCAGTCAATTACCACAGGCTCTGATGGTGTTTTTGCGATACCAACACGTCCTATATAGTAGGATTCTTCAAACTTCATGTTGGGATCCTTGAAATCAATTCGACCGAAGTATGGCTTCTTTCTGGCTTTTACAAACCTGTCCATTTCCATTTTCAATTGTCTGAGTCTTTTGGTTGCATCGTTCCACAGAATAAGGGACTCTTTGTCCCGGTGTTCGATAGAAGCATACAGGTCAGCTACATCCTTATCCATCTTAGATATATCTTCCTGTGCTTTCTCAAGATTTGATTGGGCTATCTCAATTACCTCGGCTAATTTCTGCTCCTCAGCCTCTCTTGATAACCCTGAAATTTGTTTGAATTTCTCGTTCATGAAATACCTCACTTTTGATAAATTCATCCCGACATGATTTATTTTATCTCATTTGGTATAGATTGGAAATACTAATCATTTTTTCTAAAAGCAGTTTTTTCTTGACAAAAACAACACAACTGTCGAAAAAGGAGTAGATATGATTAGCAAGAAGGAACGAACAAGAGAAGTGTTTGAAGCAATTCTTGAGAAAATCAATCAGAAAGATGAGATGAATTTTCGTGTAGAACAGGTATTGCAACAAGCACAATCAGTGACTGGCTTGATATATCTCTTGTGGATTTACTTTGTGAAGGGGATACCAGAAATGATAGAAATTGCCACTTCAAAGGTGAGAGAGGAAAATAAGAAAAGCAAGCATAGTAGACATGCTTCTTCTGGAAAAATGTATTTATATGATATTCTAGAAATAAAAAAAGAAACGAGCAAATCCTGTCAGGAATAATCCCTACCCGGTGAAAACCCATTTATTTTGTTGAAAAACCCATATTAACATTGATATATGTTTGATATAATTTATGGAAATGAAAGAGGTATCAAAATGAAAGAAAAAATTCTGACAGTCGAAGAAATTAAGGGATTTTTGGATACTTACAATAGTATAGAGGATTTTACAGAACGATCAAACTTTGTAGAGAAATATCCAATTAAAACTGCAAACATTATTAGAGAAAGAATGGCATTTGAGATTAAAAATAATTTATTGGTAAAATACATAGGCATAGGTAGCGATGAAAGGGTTGTAATTCCTGATAATGTGACGACTATTTCAACGGAGGCGTTTTCTGACAATGAAAATATTAAAAGTGTGATTATTCCAGACAGTGTTGTATGTTTTGGTGAAGGTGTATTCGAAGACTGTGAAAAATTAGTAAAAATTGTTTACAGAGATAAAAATTATGGCAATGTTGATAATTTTGAAAGTTCAATCTTAGAGCAAAATCAAATGTAATTTAAAAAAATATGGCACTCGGTTGTTTTATGTCAAAGGAGAGATGGAAAAATGAAAATAATCAGGGCATTGAAGTTAGATAAGTATGATGACTATAAGAGATATGCACAACAAGAGGGATTTATTTATAAGGATGTCACTGGTGGAGTTGGTGGAAAGATGGGAATTACCTCTGCACCAGTCTATTGTGTAACATTATATGCGGAGTTGGAAAATGTAGAAGAAGATACACAGTATCCATTAGAAGATATTTTGGATAAGTATTATGTAAATTGTACAGAAATAATGGAAGAAAAGGAAGAATCAGGTAAGCGTATTTTTATATTTGAAGTAGAGGGTGAGGATATAGAAGCAATCAAGTCGATTGCGAACCTTGTTGGTAAGCGAGTATATAATTACAAAGATGGGGATTATATCAAGCTAGGAATTGAATGAATAGTTACAAAAAGCTTATATTTTAGAAGGGAACGAAATATTTCATTCAGACGTATACGGAAAGATTGACCATGAAACTCGAAAATAGATGCAAGGGGTTAAGGCCATTTTTTTGGTTTCGCCAATTGTCATAATGGTTTGCGGGAGGGAAAATATTATGAGATTCTTAAAAAGAGAAGTGCTAGTGCTTGGTATTCGAAAAAACAAATAAACAAAATAAAAAAATTCTACTGTATGAATTCGGACAGAAAATGAGGAAAAGTATGAATAACAGGTATGAACATATGAGACCATGGCGACGCCAGCCAAATCTAAAATGCATACTATTAAATATAATAATGTTTTTAATTTTGGTTCTGGCTATGCTGGGAGCAATTTATGTATTATTTCTACATAATCAAAGTATGCTTGAAAAGCTGTTTGGAGTATTAATTGGTTGTGTATATACAGCATTGTCTGTATGGGTATTGGCTGGTTTTACGAAGTTAATTTGTACAGATAAGTTTGACTTGTATTGGTCTTTCTTTAATGATGGGGAAAGCGTAGAAGTTTTTGCATTTTCTTTTTATGAGCTTCTCAACTGTGATTGTGATGTTGCTTGGCTTATTGATGGCAATTGTTCTTACGATTTATGAATTTAGCAGATGTTTTAAATTCGGAACCAGAATTGGAATGATGGCACATAATCTGTATTTTATTCCATTGATGTTTGGAAGTAATTTTTTTGTTTGGTCAATGGTTATAATGGTTGTGATAAGTACTTAAGAAAGGTCATTATTTATGGAAAAGAGAATCAAGCAAACAAGAATATAATCAATTATATTTAGAGCTATTGGTTTGGCTTTCGATTGCCAATGTTGAGGATAATCTTCATTCAGTTGAATATGAGATTTCAACAAGTTCTCAGAAAATGTGCCTTGCACTGTACTTTGATAAGGAAAAAGTAGCAATATCAGTATTTGACGAACTGAAGGATATTATTTATTATTACAACTCAAAAACTGGAAGTGATGAACTGGTGGATATTCATGAAAATGTGTACCCAGAGTATATGGTCACTAATGATTTTGCTGTACTTGAATGTATCATTTCAGAGTTTATAAGCAAGGGAAAAAGAACTAAGATGGTAGCTTGGAGAAAATAATTAAATCCAAACCCATAGTGGGGGGCAGACCCGTGCACCTAAAGAAATTCTACAGTACCTTATAGTTCAAAATACCTTCAAAATGCTAGCAGAAGCATGTTACTATAAAAATAGAACAAATGTTTGCAAAATGATTGACAGGAAAAGGTTGACGTGATAGCATGATTGTAGGAAAATAAAGCTAAGGATGAATATAGATGGAAACACATTTATCACAAACAATTGATATTACAAATGACAATGCACGTTATGATACAAGCGTAAAAGAGATGCTGGCAGATAAACAGGTACTGGCAAGGATTTTGAAGTATTCATTGCAGGAATTTCAGGATGATGAAATTGAAGATATTATAGGAAATATGGATATGCCAGTTGTCTCTCAGGTTCGGATGGAACCAGGTCAGACCAATTTGAATAAAGTAGAGACAACATCCGAAGAAGACAGTGTTCCTGGAGAAGGAAAGGTGTTCTATGACATTAGATTTTCAGTATTCAGAGGAACGGAACAGATTAAGATATTAATTAATCTGGAGGCTCAGAAGACCACGAAAGAGAGTAAATTAGGTTATCAGCTTGACAATCGCATTATTTATTATCTAGGCAGAATGGTTTCCGCTCAGAAAGAAGTAGAATTTACCAAATCAAATTATAATGATCTTAAACATGTAAGAAGCATATGGATCTGTATGGACAGTGAAGATGACGAAGATTCAATCAATCGAATTTGCTTAACGCAGGAAACCGTGTATGGAAAAGAAATGGCATTAGGCAATCTGGATAAGGTCGTAGGTGTTATCATCAGGCTGAGAAAAAATGAGGATGCTGCTGAATCCAAAAACATACTGATTGCAATGCTGGAAGAATTGTTGAAAAAAGATTCTGTGGATGTAAAAAAACAAAAACTGGTGGAACAATACGGATTGATCATGAACGATGAAACCGGAAGGAGACTGGATGTTATGTGTAATCTTAGTGAAGTTGTAATGGAAAAAGGAATAGAAAAAGGTATAGAAAAAGGGGAAACTCGTCTCAACAATCTCTATAAACTATTGATGGAACAAAATAGAATAGATGATTTGCAAAAGGCTATTGCAAATGAGGAATATCGTTCGGCATTATATACAGAATTTAACCTATAAAAAAGTTGCAAAGGGGTATGTAAAAAGTGTATGGAAACAAAAATACCATGCACTTTTTTTATTGATTTTTGTTGCTGATTATACGCATGGTATATAGTGGGGAAGTACTCAATAGTAGAAAACCTTAGAAGTGTAAAGAAGACAAGAAGGTGGAGTAGAATAATGACAATACATTTAACAATGGAGTATTGCTATTTGCAATTGATGGGGAGATATTTCCTAAAGAAATAATAAATATGAGTTTAAATATGGAAATATCAAGGTTAATAGATAAGATGCACAATGTCAACGTTCATGTGCTATAATAAAGACGGTACGCTGGAAACTTCTTGAATTATTGAAAGGAATTAGTATGGGAACTTATTTTAATCCAAACAATGAAAGCTTTACATGCGACAAAAGAAGTGAAATTTATATAGATAAAACAGGTCTTTTGGAGTTTTTGAACAAAAAAATAGGTACGAATGCCAAGTATATCAGTGTAAGCCATGCAAGACGATTTGGAAAATCCCATGCGGCAGGCATGATTGATGCCTATTACAGTCTTGGCAGCAATTCAGAGTCGCTGTTTTCGGATACTGAGATTGCAGAAAAGAAGAGCTTTAGAGAGCATCTGAATAAATATAATGTGATACACCTGGATATTTCGTCTATATTTGATTTTCATAAGGAAGACTTAATTGAGGAAATTCATAAGCGCATCAGCAAAGAATTAAGGCAAAAATATGACAATAAGTTGGAATATGACAATGATTTGTATTTATTGTTTAATGATATCTACAATATTGAAGGAATCCCATTTGTTATCATCATGGATGAATGGGACTGCGTAATAAGAAATGCTTCAGACAATCAACTGTTAGTACACGAATATCTTCAATTTTTACATTCATTATTTAAGAGCGAGGAGTCCAAGAAATTCCTTGCTTTGGCATATATTACTGGAATCCTGCCAATCAAGAAAATCAAGGATGAGTCAGCACTAAATAACTTTAGAGAGTATACGATGTTAAAGTCAAAGCCAATCACACAGTATTATGGGTTCACAGAGACGGATGTAAAAGGGCTTTGTGAAAAGTATGATATGGATTTTGAAACAATCAAAGCATGGTATAACGGTTATCTGATAGACGGAATGCATATGTACAATCCTAATTCTGTTGCACAGGCAATGATGAATCAGGATTATGATTCTTACTGGCGAAATACATCATCTTTTGAAACAATCAACACATTCATAACAAGAAATTTTGATGGTCTCAAAGACAATATTTTAGATATGCTATCAGGTAGCAAATTTGGTGTAGATGTAGGTACATTTCAAAATGACCTGTCGATATTGGAATCAAAGGATGAAGTGCTCACAGCACTGATTCATCTGGGATATCTGGGCTATGACGCTGACAGAAAGAGTGCGTATATTCCTAATTACGAAGTAGCTTCAGCCTATCAGCTGGCCCTGAGAAAAAGTGGATGGAGCGAAGTGGCAAAGGCAATATCAAGATGTGATGAACTGCTATTTGCAACAATTGACAAGGAGGCAGAAAAAGTAGCAGAAATCATAGAGCTTGCCCATGAAACCTATACTTCTATCCTAAAATATAATGATGAAAATTCATTAAGCTGTGTGCTTACCATGGCATACTTTACAGCACCAGCCTACTACAATATCGTGCGTGAATTTCCCACAGGAAAAGGCTTTGCAGACATGGTATTTATCCCAAGGGCAAATGCAGGAAATAAACCAGCAATGGTTGTAGAACTAAAATATAATCAGTCAGCGGATTCGGCAATTAATCAGATTAAGGAGCGCAGATACCAGGGCGCATTATCCGGATACAGTGACAAAATATTACTGGTAGGCGTGAATTATGAGGCTGACGGTGAAGACAAAAAGAAACATACCTGCGTAATAGAAGAGTGGTGTGATTAGCTGTAAATATGGAACAAACAAATGGGTGTATTTTGTAAATAATGCGAAGTAAGTTATTACATTGGTGTCAGGCAGTGCGCCTTGCGGCCACCTTCTTGTCCATTGGAGCAAAAAGGTGGTTGTTCTTTTATCAGGGTAAAATTATTTTTAGGAGAAAAATGCTATGAAAGCAAAAATTAAAAATGCAAAAGTTCAATCCGAGCTTTCAATAGAACGTACCAAAATGGCAAACAGACGTACATTACTTGCATATATCAGAAGTGCAGTTGGTCTTATTGTCGCTGGTGCCGGCCTGATGAAATTTATTAATTCTACAGTTTGGATTGTAATTGGAATGGGCTGCATCATTCTGGCTCCAATAACATTAATTTTTGGTATATATGATTATTTTCATATAAAAAAATTAATTGAAATGGAGCAAAACATTCTGGATGAAGAGATAGAAGAACTAAATTAATCAAAGCTATGGGTTGGAATTAAAAATACAGTTGTGATAAAATAATAAGTAGTAAATTTTAGGAGAAAAAATTGACAACAATAAAAAATATAAAGCGTTTTGAGGAAATATTAGCCGAATTAAGAAAATTACCTGAAACATCTAATATTATTACTGCCTATGGTAGTGGACCTGAGGAAATTGATAATTTT